>DATAAR010000068.1:0-2766 GCA_036259975.1 Solirubrobacteraceae bacterium
GGGCGCCCGCCGGCCGGGCCGGCGGGCCTCAGACGTCGAGGTCGACCGTGGCGGTCAGACCGGGCGTGTCGGGCGAGGCGATCTCCAGCTCGAGCGGACGGTTCTCGAGGTTCCGCGTCGGGATCTTGAACAGCAGCAGCGCGCCCTGGATCGAACCCTCGGCGGCCGGGCTGTCGGCGACCGGGATCAGACTCTCGGGGCCGACGGTCCCGGCGCGGTAGGCGAACACGTTCTCGGGCCCGAGCGGGACCGGCCGGAACTTGTTCTCCTGCGTGTCGGTGATCGTGTACTCGCGCGCCGCCGGATGCGGCCGCGTGTCCTCGTTCTGCACCCGCATGAACACCGCGAACCACTCCTGCCCGGCGGGGAGGTCGCGCTGCGAGGCGTCGAGCCCGACCAGGTAGGCCCGGTCCTCGGGGCTCGCCGGGTTGAGCTGCCGCGAGATCTGCACCTGGTACTTGAGCTCGCCGAGGTCGAGGTAGATGCCCTCGGTCGCGCCGTGGAGGACCACCTCCTCCTTGTTGCCGCAGGCCACGAGCGCGGTGGCGGCGACGAGCGTGACCAGGAGCGTGAGCAGGCGGCGCATGGGCGCCGGAGTGTAGTCCCAGGCGGCCCGCGGAGGCGCCCCGGCCGGCTAGGACCGGAACGGGCCGCCGGTGGCCGGCTTGCGGGGCCCGCCCGCGATCGTGGGCCGCGTGCCGCGGTCGTAATCCTCCTCGAGGATAGACCGCAGGCGGCGCATCGCCTTGCCGAGCTTGCGCCGCATGAAGCGCCGGGCGCCGAGGCTCTCGAGGAACTTGTCCGACAGCAGCTTCGGCTGCGTCTCGAGCGTGAAGCGCACGCGCGTCGAGTTCCCGGCCGCGCGCTCGAGCTCGTACACGCCGAGGGTTCTGATGCGGTTGTACTTGCCCATCCGCCCCACCTCGACGATGCGGCGCGGGCGCTCGAGCTCGACGAGGTTCGAGTCGGCCCACGGGAATCGCGTGAGCGGCGCCTTCATCTTGTAGCGCGCTCCGGCTCCCTCGCCATAGGAGTCCTCGCGGGTCAGGCGCCAGTCCACCATGAAATGGTCGGTGAACTCGGCGTGGTTGGCGATGTCCGCCAGGTACTCGAACACCTCCTCGCGGGGGCGCGCGATGGTCGTCTCGACGGTCAGGGGGTCCACGACGGCCGCGGAGTCTACGCGGCGGCGCGCACCCGGAGCCTGACCGTCTGCCCGCGCTCGGTGTGCGCGACCGTGCGTGAGGCCTCGGGGGCCGTCCGGCGCCGCGGCCGGCAGAGCGCGCAGACGACGGTCCCGTGCTCGTAGATGTGCACGCGCTCGCCGACGAGCGGCGTGCGCCCGCAGTCGGCGCAGTGGTGGCGGCCGGCCTCGCGCGCCCCCACGCCCTTACGCAGCAGCGCGCGCTCGAGGTCGGGCTCGGAGATGCCGAGGAGCGGGCGCAGCATGGCTCGGACGTGTTCGGGCCCGACCGCTGGGGTCCTCCCCGTCGCCGCTCGTCGCTGGCGCGTTGACGTTCTCCCGTTGATCCGCTATCCGGGACGTCCGCACGCGCGCCGTGAGGGTCCAGCCAACGTCGAACGTCCGATGGCCAAGCCACTTTCGCCGGGTTGAGCGGATTGACAGCGTCGTTATGATCGTCGGAGCGCGGGGGACCCGTCACCGGGTTCCCCGAACTGAGAGGGAGCGGAATCTGATGGAGTCACTCACGACGGGGACCCTTGCGGGAACCGGGTCGTTCAGGTGCGAGGAGTGCGGCTACGTCGTCACGCTGGCCGCCGCCGACTCGCTCCCGGACTGCCCGGGCTGCAGCGGCTCCCGGTTCGCCCGCGCGTCGCTGTTCGCGGGCGGTCGGTTCCAGCGCCGGCCGGGCGACGAACCCACGCCCGAGGAGCGCGAGGCGCTGATCGCCCAGGCGCGCGAGGCGATCGCCGACGAGGGCCAGTACCTGGCCTGGCAGGAGGCGGGACGGGTGCGCGTCGCGCCGCTCGAGCGCGAGTGGACGCGGATCGGGCGCAGCCTGGCCGCCGACGTCCGCTTCGACGATCCGACGGTCTCGCGCCGGCACGCGCTGATCGTCCGCCAGGCGGACGGCGTCCGCGTCCTGGACGACCGCAGCCTCAACGGCGTGTTCGTGAACGGCGAGCGCGTGGAGTGGCGGGTGCTGACCGACGGCGACGAGATCGTCGTCGGGCGCTACCGCCTGCACTTCCTGGAGGCCGTCGCCGAGGAGACGCCGCAGGACGCGGCGCCGCTGGAGACGCCCGGCTAGGAAAAGCTTCGGGCCGAGAGCCCGCGGAGGAGAGGGACGGAGGGGCCCGGGTTGCGGGATCCGGGCCCTCTCCGCACGCGCGGGTCGCGCGGCCGCGCCGTTGACATAACCTGGCAGACGTGGCGCACAAGATCGCGGTCCTCTCCCAGAAGGGCGGCACGGGCAAGACGACGGCCGTCCGTCACCTCACCGACGTCTTCCGCCGGGCCGGCCTTGACGTCCTGGCCATCGACCTCGACCCGCAGGGCAACCTGTCGGACTACTTCGACGTCGATCCGTCGGTCGAGCCCACGATCGGCGACGTCCTCACCGGGCGCGCGAAGGCCGCCGCCGCGGTCCACGACGGCCTGATCCCCGCGAACCTGTCGCTCGCCGAGGCCGAGCTGCAGCTCGCCGGCAAGATGGGCCGCGAACTCACGCTGCGCAAGGCCCTCAAGGACGTCGACGCCGCCCACGACGTCATCCTGATCGACTGCCCGCCGGCGCTGGGGCT
>DATAAR010000069.1:0-5675 GCA_036259975.1 Solirubrobacteraceae bacterium
GGGGTGGGGCGGCGGGCGCGCGCCCGCCGCCCCGGTCTACGATCTGCGCCGTGCCGATCGTCTCGACAGGGCCGGTCTGCGCCCGGCGCGACTGCAGCCGTCCCGAGTGGAAGGACCGCCTGTGCGCGCGCTCCTGGCGGCTTGCGGACCGCTTCGGCAAGGATCCGGGCCTCTTCGCGTACGAGCCGCTGGACGGCTACGCGGACGCCCGCGACGCTGTCGCGCTGCCCTGGGAGCACCTCGAGCGCGAGGCCCGCGGCCGCGGCGTCGCGCCGGCCGACCTCATCGGGGCGCCCGCGGGACGATCGGCCGGGCGCCGGCCGAGGCGCGCGGCACTGCGCCGGCGGCCGGCGCCACATCGGTAGACTCGTCGCCTTCTCGGGGGCAGCGGTTCATGTTGGGATCACGCGCGACCCACAGCGGAGGTGGGGACGTCGCCGCCGGCGTCTCGCTGCAGGCCATCCTGGACTGCGTGGCGGTGCCCGTCTGGGTGGTCGACCACGACGGGCGGGTCGTCCTCGCCAACCCGGCCGCGCTCGCGACGCTCGGCTACGACGACGTATCCGAGCTGCAGGGGCGCAACGGGCACGACACCGTCCACTACATGCACCCGGACGGCTCGCCGTACCCGGGCGAGGACTGCCCGGTGCTCGAGACGCGCCGCTCCGGCCGGCCGGTGCGCGTCGAGGAGGACTGGTTCTTCCGGCGCGACGGCACGATGTTCCCCGTGTCCTACACGGCGGTCCCGCTCGACCTGCCGACCGGCCGCGGCGTCGTCACGACCTTCGTCGACATGACCGCCCAGCGCCAGGCCGAGCAGGCGCTGCGCGAGCGCGACGCGATCCTCGCGCGCGTCGCTCAGCCCGTGTGGGTCGTCGACCATCGCGGCCGCTTCCACTACGCCAATCCGGCCGCGCTGGCCGCGCTCGGCTACGACGACTTCTCCGAGCTCGCCGGGCGCCCCGGCCACCAGACCGTCCACTACAAGTACCCCGACGGCACGCCGTTCCCGGAGGAGGACTGCCCGGTGGCCCAGGCCCGGTGGTCGGGCCAGACGCATCAGGAGGTCGAGGACTGGCTCGTCCGCAAGGACGGCTCGATCCTGCGGATCGCGTACTCGACCGCGCCGTTCGAGCTCCCGGACGGCCTGGGCGCGGTCACGGCCTTCACCGACATCGAGGCGCACCTCGAGGCCGAGCGGGTGAAGCGCGAGCGCGACGTCGCCGAGGCGCGCGCGGCCGAGCTGCGCGCCGCGAGCCGGCGGATCATCGAGGCCGCCGACCACGCGCGCGCCCAGCTCACGCGCGACCTGCACGATGGCGCGCAGCAGCAGTTCGTGAGCGCCATGCTGACGCTGCAGATGGCGGAGCGCAGGGCGGCGGACGATCCGGACGCGGCCGCGCGGCTGCGCCGGGCCGCAATGGACCAGGCCCGGCAGGGCATCGCCGACCTCCGCGATCTCGCGGCCGGCCTGCACCCTGGGATCCTCACCGACCGCGGGCTGGTCGCGGCGGTGCAGGCGCTGGCCGCGCGGCTGCCGCTGCCGGTGTCGGTCGCGCACGACCTGCCGCGCCGCCTCCCCGGCCCGGTCGAGGCGAGCGTGTACTTCTTCATCTCCGAGGCGCTCACGAACGTCGTCAAGCATGCGCGTGCCCTCGAGGCACGCGTGGCCGTCCGCTGCGAGGCGGACCGCCTCCTGGTCGAGGTCGACGACGACGGCGTCGGCGGCGCCACGCGGGCCCGCCACGGCACGGGCCTGGCGGGTCTGGCCGATCGCATCGCGGCGCTCGACGGCGAGCTGACCGTGACGAGCCCGCCGGGTGAGGGCACGACGCTCCGGGCTGAGATCCCGCTGCGCTGACGCGGCTCAGCTCGGGCCCACGCCGGAGCGGTCGGCGCTCACGCCGAGCAGCCCGGGGAGATCGGCGATCGAGTCGATGGTTGCGGTCGGCGGCGGGTCCGCGGTGGCCGCCGCGTCCGGGCGGAACTTCCCGGTGCGGACGAGCACGCCGCTGAGTCCCGCGCGGACCGCGCCGCCGACGTCGGACTCGACGTCGTCGCCGACCATCGCCGCATGCTCGGGGCCGACGCCGAGCTGGGAGAGCGCGAGCAGGAAGAACCGCGCGGCGGGCTTGCCGACGACGACGGCCTCGACGCCCGCGGCGTACTCCAGCGCCGCGACGAACGGTCCGACGTCCAGCGACAGCCCGTCGGCGCGGCGCCAGTAGCGGTTGCGCTGCAGCGCCACGAGCTCGGCGCCGTCGAGCAGCCAGCGGAACGCCCGGTTGAGGACGCGGTAGTCGAAGCCCTCGCCGAGGTCGCCGACGATCACCGCGTCGACGCGGTCGCCGGCCTCGGCGAGCCCGCGGAGGTCGGCCTTGACGTCGTCGCGCATCAGGAGCGCGACGCGCTCGTGACCCCGAGCGCGGCAGTGCTCGACCGCGAGCGTCGCCGGCGTGATGAGCTCCTCGGGCGCGGCCGCGAATCCGAGGCGATCGAGCTTGGCGAGCGTGTGCCCGCGAGACCGCTGCGTCGTGTTCGTGACGAACCGCAGGCCGAGGCCCGCGCCGCGGAGCGCCGCGACCGCCTCGACGGCGCCCGCCACGGGCTCGTCCTCGACGTACAGCACACCGTCGAGGTCGACGAGCACCGCCCGCACGTCGTCCAGGCCGCTCAGCGGATGCGCCGTCCCATCTCCTCGGTCCCGTAGCCGCCGAGCGCCTCAACGGCGGCGCGGAAGCCGGCGTCGTCGAGGAGCGCCCATAGCGGGGCGGTGACGGGGTCCTCGAGCGTCTCGGCGGCGAGGACGAGGTCGTAGGGCTCGCGCGTGACGGGCACGAAGTCCAGGGCGAACGCGCGCGCGGCGGCCATCACGCCGAGGCCGGCGTCGGCGCGGCCGGCGGCGACGGCGGCGGCGACGGCGAGGTGGGTGTGTTCCTCGCGCGCGTAGCCGGGCACCGCCTCCGGCGCGATGCCGCGGCGCGCGAGCTCGTGGTCGAGGAGGACGCGCGTCCCCGCGCCACGCTGGCGGTTGACGTAGCGCAGGCCGGCGCGCGCGAGGTCGTCGATGCCGGTCAGGCCCAGCGGGTTGCCCGGGGCGAGGATGAGGCCCTGCTCGCGGTGCACGAGCCGCACGACCGCGACGTCGCGTCCGCCGAGGACACGGTCGACGTAGGGCTCGGTGTACTCGCCGCTCTCGGGGTCGAGCAGATGCGAGCCCGCGACGTGGCAGAGCCCGTCGCGGAGCGCGACCAGCCCGCCCAGCGAGCCGACGTTCGAGGACGCCAGGGTCACGCCCGGGTCGGCCGCGCGCAGCTCGGACGCCGCGAGGTCCAGCACGAGATCGTGCGACCCGACGGCGACGATCGTGCGGTCGATCTCGCCGACGCCGCGCAGCAGCGAGACGTCAACCTCCTCGCCGGCGTGGTGGCCCTCGAGCCCGGCCGGGACCACGAGCAGTCCGTCGGCGCGGACGAGCGAGGTCAGCACGCCCGCGCCGCGCGGGAGCGGCGTCGCCACCAGCGCGCCGGCGACGCGCCCGAGGCGCACGCGCACCCAGTCGTCCATGCCCATGGTCGAGGCGAGCTTGCGCGCGACGCGCGCGCGAGCCCGCGGGCGCTCCGGCGGCGCGGCGCCCTCGAGGGCGGCGAGCGCGGGAGCGGCGAAGATGTCGAACGTCAGCGCGGCGGACACGGGGTAGCCCGGCGCCCCCAGGACCGGGGTGGCGTCGACCGCGCCGAGCACCACCGGGTGGCCGGGGCGGACGGCCACCCCGTGCACGGCCAGCGTTCCCAGGCGCTCGACGATCGAAGCGGTGTGGTCGTCGCGGCCGGCGCTGGAGCCGGCGACGACGATCACGAGGTCGGCGCGCCCGGCCGCGTCGCGCACGGTCGCGGCGATGCGGTCGGGGTCGTCGGGCACGATCTCCGAGCGCCAGGCTTCGGCGCCGGCGGCCTCGGCCTGCGCGGCGAGCATGAGCGAGTTCGTGTCGAGGATCACGCCCGGGGCCGGCTCGGTGCCGACCGGGCGGATCTCGTCGCCGGTCGGGATGACCGCGACCACCGGCCGGCGGTGCACGAGCACGTCGACCGCGCCGGCGGCGGCGGCAGCGGCGACGTCGACCGGCCGGAGGCGATGCCCCTCGGGCAGCAGTAGCTCGGTCGCGCTCACGTCCTCGCCGATCGAGCGCACGTGCTGGTACGGCGTGACCGCGCCGCGCAGCTCGGCGCGGCCCGCGTCGTCGTAGTGGACGTGCTCGCGCATGACGACGGCGTCGAAGCCGTCGGGCAGCGGGTCGCCGGTGTCGAGCACCACGTACGCCTCCGGCTCCAGCAGCACCGGGGTGCTCTCGCTCGCGCCGACGGTGTCCGTCGCGCGCACGGCGATGCCGTCCATCGCCGAGGCGTCGAAGGAGGGCGATGAGCGGGTCGCCCAGACCGGCGCCGCCGTGACGCGGCCCACCGCCTCGGCCAGTCCGAGGCGGACCGCCTCGACGCGCGGCGGGCAGCCGGCCGCCTTGCAGGCGGCGCGCCATGCGGCGAGCGCCTCGGCCGCGGGAACGTCGTGGATGAAGGGCGTGGTGGCCACTACCGATACAGCGTGACGTCGACCTCGGTGCCGGCGCCGAGGCCGGTCGCCTCGTCCGGGACCACGACATACCCGTCCGCGGCGGTGAGGACCGACAGCAGCGCGGAGGCGCCGAACAGGGGCCGCGCGACGCCGTCGCGCACCGCGACTTGCACGACGTCGAGCCGCCCGGCCGCGGATGGGATGTCGCGCTCCAGGCGCGCGCGGGCGGACGGCTCGGGCAGCGGGTCGGTCACCCCGCCGACGAGCCGGACGACCGGCATGCCCACGAGCCGGAACACGACCAGCGCGGAGCGCGGGTTGCCGGGCAGGCCGATCACCGGGACGCCGCCGCAGTCGGCCAGCAGCGTGGGCTTGCCCGGGCGCAGCGCGATGCCGTGCGTCCAGATCCCGGGCTCGCCGAGGCGCGCCACGACGGCGGCGGTCTCGTCGCGCGCGCCGACGGAGGAGCCGGCCGACACGACGACCACGTCGCAGGACTCGACCGCGGCGCGCAGCGCGGCGGTCAGCGCCTCGGGGTCGTCGGCGACGATGCCGCGCCGGTCGGGCTCCCCGCCGGCCTCGTGCACGAGCGCGGCCAACGCCACGGCGCTCGCGTCGCGAACCTGGCCGACCTCCAGGGCAGGCGTCGCCGGGTCGACGACCTCGTCGCCGGTCGACACGATCGCGACGCGCGGCCGGGCGAACACGCGCACGGACGTGACGCCCGCCGCGGCGAGCAGCCCGAGATCCTGCGGGCGCAGCGGCCGCCCGGCGGGCAGCAGCTCCGCCCCCGCCCGCGCGTCCTCGTCGGCGCGCACGAGCCCGTCGCCGGGCGCGGCGGGGCGGACGACCTCGATCGTGCCGGGCATCGCCTCCTGCGTGTGCTCGACCATGACGACCGCGTCGGCGCCGTCGGGCAGCACGCCGCCGGTGGGCATCGCCACGGCGCGCCCGGGCCCGACCGCCACCTCGGGCGCGCGGCCCATCGCGACCGCGCCGCGGACCTCGAGGTACGAGGGCAGGCCCTCGGAGGCGCCGTAGGTGTCGGCGGCGCGCACCGCGTAGCCGTCGACCGTCGAGCGCGCGAAGCCGGGCAGGTCGTGCGG
>DATAAR010000070.1:0-39848 GCA_036259975.1 Solirubrobacteraceae bacterium
GCGGCGACGCGCACGCCGCGGAGGAGGCCGCCGCCGTGGCGGCCGCGTCGGCGGCCTCGGGCTCGGGCTTGGTGGTGTCGTCGGCCATGCCAATTCAGGTTGTACACCCACCGGCCGCGCGATGCCGCGCCGATACCCTCGACCGACCGTGACGGACGTCCATCGACCCGCGACCACCGACGAGGAGCTGCTCTCCAGCCAGGCGCCCACCGTCGCCAGCGAGCACACCGAGGAGGAGCGTCTCGAGCGCATCAACGACGAGCTCGAGCGCGGCTTCGACGCCCTGCACCGCATCACGCGCGGCGTCTCGATCTTCGGCTCGGCGCGCGTCCCGGAGGGCGACCCGCGCTACGAGCTCGCCCGGGAGGTCGCCCGGCGGCTGGGCGAGGCGGGCTTCGCGGTCATCACCGGCGGCGGCCCGGGCATCATGGAGGCCGCGAATCGCGGCGCCGAGGAGGCGGGCGCCTGCTCGGTCGGGCTGAACATCGAGCTGCCGTTCGAGCAGGGCCCGAACGGCTATCAGGACATCGCGCTCACGTTCCACTTCTTCTTCACGCGCAAGGTCATGTTCGTTCGCTACGCGAACGCGTTCGTCGTCTTCCCCGGCGGCTTCGGCACGCTCGATGAGCTGTTCGAGGCCCTCCTGCTGATCCAGACGCACAAGATCCGCTCGTTCCCGGTGGTGCTCGTCGGCACCGAGTGGTGGTCGGGGCTGATCGACTGGATCCGCGCGCGGCTCGAGGACGAGGGGATGATCTCGCCCGGCGACGTCGAGCTCCTGCGCTGCACCGACGACCCCGTCGAGGTCGTGGAGATCGTCGCCGCCGGCGCCGAGCGCCAGGGGGCGCGATGACCGACGCGCGGAGCGATTGGATCCACCGCCACGCCGAGGCGATCGCCGCCCGCGCGCCGCGCGAGCTCGAGGCGCTCGTCGCCGTCTCGACGCCGAGCGGCGACGCGCACGCCGCGGAGGAGGCCGCCGCCGTGGCGGCCGCGCTCGCGCCCGACGACGCGGAGATCGAACGCATCCCCTGCTCGTCGCCCGACCACGCGCCCGACCTGCTCGTCCGCGTGCCCGGCACCGGGTCCAAGCGCGTCCTGCTGCTCGGCCACCTCGACACCGTGGTCTCGCACCAGGATCACCGGCCGCTGCGCCGCGACGACGACCGGCTCGTGGGGTCCGGGACGATCGACATGAAGGGCGGCGACGTGCTCGCGCTCGGCGTCCTGCGCGCGCTGGCCCACCGCCGCGAGGACTTCGCCGAGGCCGCGCTGCTGCTCGTCCACGACGAGGAGTGGCGCATCGGCGGCTTCGTGCACGTGCCGCGCTTCGCCGGGTTCGACGCGTGCCTGTGCTTCGAGGGTGGCCAGCACGCCGACGACGGCAACGACGCGGTGATCGTCAAGCGCAAGGCGGCCGCGACGGTCCAGGTCACGGCCACCGGCCGCTCGGCGCACTCGGGGTCGGCACCTGACCGCGGCGTCAACGCGCTGCTCGCGCTGGCCGACACCGCCAGGCAGGTCGCGCGCTGCCACGACCCGCACGGCGACGACCACCTCACCGTGGTGCCGACGGTGATCCGCTCCGGCGACGCGTTCAACGTCGTCCCCGACCGCGGCGAGCTGGTCTTCGACGTGCGCGCGGACATGCTCGAGGCCTTCGACCGCGTCGTGGCGGCCGTGCCACCGGAGGTCGGCGGCGCGCGGCTCCAGGCGACGCTCATGCGCGAGTGGCCCGGCATGGACTCGCGCGCGGCGACGGCGGGGCTGCTCGCGCGCGCCGGCGCGGCGATCGGCCGCCCGATCGTCGCCGCTGCGCGCGGCGGCGCCAGCGACGCGAGCCACTTCGCGCCGAGCATCCCGTTCACCGTCGACGGGCTCGGCCCGCTCGGCGGCGGCGCCCACGCGCCGCACGAGTTCGTGCTCGCGTCGGGCTTCAAGCCGCGGGCCGAGGTGGCCCTCGCGATCGTCGACGCGGTGCTGGCCGAATAGCGACACCGCAGCGGCCGCGCACAGGCGACTGCGCCCCGATCTCGAAGTCCACCCCCATGGACCGACGTCCGATGGGGTCAGAAGACATAACGACCGACAACTTCGCTACATTGCCGCAGTCGTTGTGACCAGCCGAACTCTCGCCGGCCCCACCGGTGAGAGGCGGGGGACCCAGAGGCCACCCAGGTGGCCAGGGGCGAATCGCCGTCTCAGCACGGCGTAGCGCGGCCCTTTTCGCGCGAGCCCGACAGCTAACCCCGCAGGCGCTCAAAGAGGGGGTTCCAGCCGTCGTGCCGCCGTCATACCGCCGTTGTGTCGTATCAGTCTTGGCCGCCGTGCTCTGCTGCGGCGCCGTCGCCGTGCCGGCGGCAGTCGCGAAACGACAGAATCCGACGCCTCTCGGCGATCGCGCGCTCCGCGCGGGCGCGGTCGGCACGGACGTTCGTGAGCTTCAGAAGGCCCTGCGCAAGGCGGGCTTCTCGGTCAAGGTCGACGGCCGGTTCGGTCCCTCGACGGTCCGCGCGGTCAAGCGCTTCCAGCGCGCCGCGAACCTGACGGCCAGCGGCACGGTCGGCCGCAAGACCATCGCGGCGCTCGAGGCGGCCGCCCAGGGCGGCAGCGCCGGCGTCACCGGCGGCGTCTCCCGCTCGACGGCCACCAAGTCGCGGGCGAGCCTCGGTCGCCGCATCCCCGTCAAGCGCGGCATGCGCGGCCACGACATCCGCGTGCTGCAGGACCTCCTCGGCAACGCCGGCTTCGACGTGAACGTCGACGGCGTGTTCGGCTCGCGCACGCTCGACGCGGTCAAGGCGTTCGAGCAGCGCTCGGGCCGCTCGGTCGACGGCATGATGGACGGCGGCGACATCGAGGCCCTGCGCACCGCCGCGGCCGCCGGCCCGCCGCCCGACCCGGCCGCCACTCGGGTCGCCGCGCCCGCGGGCCCCAAGGCGACGATCGGTCCCGACGGCCTGGCCGTCGCCCCCGCCGGCGCTCCACCGCAGGTCCAGCAGATCATCGCCGCCGGCAACGAGATCGCCAGCAAGCCCTACAAGTACGGCGGCGGCCACGGGAAGTGGAACGACAGCGGCTACGACTGCTCCGGCTCCGTCTCCTACGCGTTGCACGGCGCCGGCCTCCTCGACCAGGCGCTTCCCTCCAGCGGTTTCGTCAACTGGGGCGAGCCGGGCCCGGGCCAGTGGGTCACCATCTACGCCCACGGCGGCCACATGTACATGGTCGTCGCCGGCCTGCGCTTCGACACGAGCGGCCGCAGCAAGAACAACACCCGCTGGCAGACCCAGATGCGCTCCACGGCGGGCTACACGGTCCGCCATCCGCCGGGCCTCTAAGAAGCTGCGCGGCGCCCCGGTGTCCGTGCAAGCGGACGCCCGGCCCCGCAGGTCGTGACAGGACGGTGGCCGTGTGCCCCCCCGCGGTCACCGTCCTCTACGACAGCGACTGCGGACAGAGTCGCCCTGTGGGCTGCTTCCTGGTGGCGTCCCGATCCGGCGCGGTCGCCGGACCGGCGCCGCCGGACAGCGCTTGGAGGGGGCGGACCAAACGCGCCGTACCTTTGCCAGCGATCGCAGGCAAACGAGCGCCACGCGCGTCTGCTCGCGCTCCCCCGCGCCGCCGGCGCTCCGGGGTGCGGCAAACGGAATACCCCCGCCGGAACCGCGCCGCCGCGGCTGGTGTAGACAGGGCGGTGGTGAGCCGGCCACCCCCCAGCGAGGCGGCGCTCGTGGACCGGGCGCGCCGCGGCGACCCCGCCGCCTATGAGGCGCTCGTGCGTGCACACCAGGACATCGCCTTCCGCACCGCGTGCCTCGTCGCCGGCTCGTCCGCCGACGCCGAGGAGGCCGCGCAGGAGGCCTTCGTGAAGGCGTGGCGCGCGCTGCCGCGCTTCCGCGCCGGTGCGCCGTTCCGCCCGTGGCTTCTCACCATCGTCGCCAACGAGGCGCGCAACCGCCGGCGGGCGGCCGGCCGCCGGGCCGGGCTCGCGCTGCGCGCGGCCGCGGAGCGCACCTCGGGGGACGCGGCTCCGTCCCCCGAGGCCGCGCTCCTGGCCGGGGGCGAGCGCGCGGCGCTGCTGGCCGCGCTGGTCTCGCTCGACGAGCGCGACCAGGCCGTGATCGCCTGCCGCTACGTGCTCGACCTGTCCGAGCGCGAGACCGCCGACGTGCTGGGCTGCCGGCCGGGGACGGTCAAGTCGCGCCTGTCGCGGGCCCTCGAGCGCATGCGCGCGCGGCTCGAGCCGCGCGCGGCCGAGGAGGCGGTGACGCCGTGACCGAGCTCGAGCAGCGCCTCGCCGCCGTCCGCGATGACATGGCGTGGCCGCCGACGCCGGACATCGCCGGCGCGGTGGCGGCGCGCATCGCCGCCGACCCGCGCCAGGATCGCGCCCGACGCTGGCCGGCGCTGCGGCTCCCCGGCGTGCCGCTGCTGCGCCCCGCCACGGTCGCGGCGGCGGCCGCCGTCCTCGCGGTCGCGATCGCAGTGACGCTCGCCGCCTCGCCCGGCGTGCGCGCGCGGATCGCGGATTGGCTTGGGATCGGCGCGGTGCGGGTCGAGCGCGTCGACCGCCTGCCCGACGTCGGCCCGGCGCGGGACCTCGGGCTGGGCGTGCCCACCACCGCCGCCGCCGCGCGGCGCGCGACCGGCCTGCCCGTGCCGTCGATCGGCGCCCTCGGCGCGCCCGACGCCGTCTACGCCGACCGCCCGAGCGCGGGCGGGGCGGCGGCGAGCGTCTCGGTCGTCTACGTCGCCCGGCGTGGGCTCCCTGCCGCGACGCGTGGCATCGGCGCGCTGCTGACCGTGCTGCGCGGCGGCGACGAGGGCATCGTCAAGAAGGTCGCGGGCTCGGGCACGGACGTGGAGTTCGTCGACGTCGCCGGCGCCTTCGGCGTGTTCCTGTCGGGCGAGCCGCACGTCGTCGGTCCGCCCAACCGGCTCGCGGGCAACACGCTGATCTGGGTGCGCGGCGACGCCACGTACCGGCTGGAGACCGCGCTCGGCCGCGAGGCGGCGCTGCGGCTCGCTCGCAGCGTGCGCTGACGCGGCAGTCGCGGTCAGTCGTCGGCGGGCGGGCGCCGGCGCTCGCGCTTGCGCTGGGCCTGGCGGCGCTTGGCCTGCTCGCGGCGGACCCGGCTTGCCCTCGTGGGCCGGGTCGCGGTCCGGGCGCGGGGGACGTGCAGCGCGCGAGCGAGCCGCTCGCGCAGGCGCTCGAGGGCGAGCTCGCGGTTACGCGCCTGGCTGCGCGCGTCCTGGGCCACCGCGCGGAGCACCGGGCCGCAGCGGCTCATCACCCGAGCGCGCTGCGCCTCGGTCAGCGCCTCGGACCCCGCCACGTCGAAGATCGCCTCCACGCGCGAGGCGGTCACGTTCGCGTGCTGGCCGCCCGGCCCCGAGGAGCGGCTGGTGCGCACCGTGATCTCGCGCAGCGGCACGGCGACGTCGCGGGTGACGACCATCGGATCCTCCATCGGCGCTTCGATTGTGCCGGGCGCGGGCCGTTAGGCCGCATCGGCCAGCACCACGCGCGCGCCGCGGCCCGGCTGCAGGGTCACGCCGCGCCGGCGCATCCGCTCGCCCTCGGGGCGATCCGGGCGCAGGTCGAGGCGCGCCGCAGTCGCCCGCAGCACCTCGCGCATCACCATCGTCGCAAAGGCCGCGCCCAGGCAGCGCCGCACGCCACCACCGAACGGGATCCACGCGAACCCGTCGGGCGCGCCGTCCAGCCACCGCTGCGGGCGCCACGCGGCCGGGTCGGGATAGAGGTCGGCGCGGCGGTGCAGGAGGTAGATGCACGGCGCAACGTGGACGCCCGGCGGCAGCGTGCGGTCTCCGACGTCGAGCGGCGCGGCGAGCCGGCGCGGGGCGACGCTCAGCACCGGGCGCACGCGCAGCGTCTCGCGCCCGATCGCGTCGAGCCACGCGTCGTCGCCCGTGCGCGCGCGCTCGAGCGCGCGGCGGTCCCGCGCCAGCCGCTCGACCGCCCAGCCGAGCGCACCCGCGGTCGTGTCGTGGCCGGCGGCGATGAGCGTGACAAGGTGGTCGCGCAGCTCGGCGTTGTCGAGGCCGGCCGCGATCAGCAGCGAGAGGACGTCGTCGCCGCCGGCGCCCTCGGCGCGGCGCGCGGCGACGAGCGCGTGGAGCTGCGCGTCGATCGCGGCGACGCGCCGCCGGAACGCGCCCCACGGGCTCCGCGGTCCGAGATCGGACGCGGTGAGCGCCATGCCCGCCATCTGCGGCAGCGACCGCGCCACGCCGAGCGTCGCCGCGATGTCGGCGGCCAGGCGCCGGTCGCGCGAGCCGAGCACCGCGCGCAGGATCACGTCGAGCGTCAGCGCGTGCAGCTCGGGCAGCAGCGCGACCGGCCGGCCCCGCGGCCAGCGGTCGATCGCCGCGTGCGCGAGCTCGGCCACGAGCCCCCGATACGCCGCCATGCGCTCGCCGTGGAACGGGACCGACAGGAGGCGCCGCACGCGCAGGTGCTCGGGGCCGTCGAGCGCGATGATCGAGCGCTCGCCGGTGACCGGCGCCAGCGGCCCGAGGCTGCCGCCGCGGCGCACGACGTCGGGCGGCGCGCCGAACACCGCGCGGACGGCGTCGGGATGCCAGAGGAGCACCATCGGCGCCTCGTCGAACGCGAGGCGCACCGTGAACGCCTCGCCGTGGCGAGCCGCGCAGCGGCGCAGGAACGCGGTCGGGCGGGTGACCCACTCGAGCGTCTGCAGCGCCGCCGGCTCGGGCGGTCCGGGCGGCAGCGCGGCGTCGGCCATGCACCGACCGTACCCGCCGGCCCGCGCCCCAGGCTACGCCCGGTCCGCCGCGGTCCGCGGCTCCGCGTCGCCGACGAAGCGGTAGAAGAGCGCGACCATCGGCTCCTCGTCCGTCAGGCGCCAGCCGGGGTCGCCCAGCAGCAGCGCCATCTCATGGCGGCAGGCGTCGTAGAACCTGCGGTGGCGGGCGCGCCACTCCGCCACGCCGGCGACCTCGGCCTCGCGCGCGACGATCTCGGCGTCGATGGCGGAGAACGGCAGCTCGACGACGCGCTCGACCTCGATGAACCCGCGCCGGCGGCCGTTGACGTCGCACATCGGCAGCCGCTGCCCGACCCGCGGCGGACCGCCCTCGAGGTCCCACTCCCGCGCGAGCGAGACCGAGACCGTCTTGGCGCCGCTGCGGACCTGCGCGATCATGCGCTCGCCGAGGCCGCCGTCGCCTTCGTAGCCGAACTCCAGGAACGGCTCCTCGGCGGTGCGCCACGGCGCGAGCGGGATCGTCGCCACGAGCGTCGTGCCGCCGCCGGGCCGGCTGTCGATCCGCAGCGTGCCGCCCAGCGCGGCCACGCGGTCGGCGAGACCGAGCAGGCCCGTGCCCGCCTCCGGGCGCGCACCGCCCGCCCCGTCGTCGGACACGGTGGCGACGACCTCGCGCTCGCGCTGGACGACCTCGACGCGCAGCGCGCTCGCGCCCGCGAACTTCGCCGCGTTGCTCAGGGCCTCGGACACGAGGTAGTAGACCGTGACCGCGACCGGGTCCGGCAGGCGGCGCTCGGGCATCGCGTCGACGTGCAGCGGCAGATCGGAGCGGGCGCTGAGCGCCTCGAGCGCGCCCGCCAGGCCGCGCTCGGTCAGGCCGGCCGGGTGGAGGCCGCGCGCCAGCTCGCGCAGCTCGGTGTGGGCAAGGACCGCCTCGCGGCGCACCTGCTCGATCAGCTCCCTCGCCTCCGGCGAGCCCGCGGGCAGGCGGCGCAGCGCGAGGCCGGCGAGGTGGCCGAGCGCGAGCAGCCGCTGCTGGGCGCCGTCGTGCATGTCGCGCCCGATCCGGCGTCGCTCGTCGTCGGCGGCCTGGACCATCCGGGCGCGCGAGGCGGCGACCTCCGCGTCGCGGTCGCGGAGCGCCAGCTCGTGGCGGCGGCGCTCGATCTCCGCGCCGGCGCGCGCCGCGAAGATCGACAGGGCGGCGATCTCGTCCTCGGTCGCGTCGACGCGGCGGCGCGACAGGATCCCGAGGTGGCCGAGGTAGACGCCGCCCGCGCCGCGCATCGCGATCGCGAGGACGCCGTCGAGGCCGTGCTCGCACAGCATGTGCGCGCCGGGGAAGCGGTCGCAGGCGCCCTCCCGGAACAGGATCACGTCCTGCTCGCCGGCCAGCGCGCACGGCGTGCCCGCGACGTCGAGCTCGAGGCCCTCCGGCAGCCGGGCGGCGCCGCGTTGCCACGACGCGACGATCCGCACGCGGCTCTGCTCGGGCTCCAGCGTCTCGGCCACAAATGCGATCTCCGCGTTGAAGGCCTCCGCGACGTGATGGACCAGCGAGCGCAGGAACGCCTCGCCGACCACGCCGGCCGTCCCGGCCGCCACCGCGCGCAGCAGGTCGCGCTCGGGGAAGGCCGGATCGGGGTGGGTGGTCGATGTGGCGAGGGCGGACAACCGCGTCGGGGGCAATCGGCGGGTCCGGCGATGGTAGAGCGCAAGGAGGGGCGTTCAGGTACGGCTAGCCGCCCCCGTCGCACCCCCGGAAGGAGAAATCGGCGGTCGAACGCCACCATTCCCCGGTCGCCAGGCCGACCACCATCGGCGTGTTGCTGCAGCCGCGCGGCACGTGGAAGCGGTTGCCCGCCATGTGGCCGAGCTCGTGCAGGATCACGGTCTCGAGGTCCATCCTGCGGCGGGTCGGGTACTCGGGACCGTCCTCCCACGGGATGTCGGCGCGCAGGATGAGGTCGCGCTCGCGGCGCCCGTTGGCGTTCCGCCGCCCGAAGATCGTGACGCCGAGCGCCTGGCGCGGCGCCTGCAGGTTCGAGAAGCCGACCTCCGAGCGCCCGTTGCCGAACACCGCGCGACCGGGCCGCGCGCCCGCGGAGTGCAGGCGCCACCGGCGCGCGCTGTTGCGCACGAGCCTCAGGAACCGCGCCTTCGACACGCCCCGGGGGATGCCGGCGGTGCGGATGACGAACGTGGCGCCGTTGGTCGCGCCGATCCGGCGTGGAATGCGCTCGGCCGAGAGCACCGGCAGCACGCCGACGCCGGGGCGCTGCCCGGTCGCCGCGGCCAAAATGAGCCGGCGCGCCTCGGTGGCGGTGCACGTGCCGTCGGCGGCCGCGCGGCTCACCTGCCAGTAGTAGGTGCCGGGCGTGGCGAACCAGCCCGACGTGGGGAAGTCGAAGAGCTCGGGATCGCCCGCCACCGGCACCCCGGCCGCGCGCGCGACCTCGGCGCCGATGCGCCCGCAGGCGTCGAGCGGCTGGGGCGAGGCCGAGACGTGCAGCTCGAGCCCGGCGTCGCCGCCGACGCCGCGCGCGCTCAGCGGCGGTACGGTGCCGGCCCGCAGCTCGGCGCCATCGACGGGGCCGCTGAGCACGAGCGGCGCGCCCGGGGCCTGCGCGAGCGCGGTGGGCGCGGTGAGAACCGCGGCCGCCGCCGGCATGCCGGCAAAGAGGCACGCTGCGGCGAGCGCGCGGGTCGGGCCGGGGAGGCGCATCGAGCGATGAAGGCTAGACCCGCCGCCGTCAGCCCTCCGTCAGATGTCCAGAAACGGCGCGTCAGCCGCCGGGCGCCACGAGCGCCGCGAACCGCGCCGCGTCGACGTTGCCGCCGGACAGCACGACGCCGACGCGTCCCCCGTCCGCCGCCAGATGCCCGGCCAGGAGCGCGGCCAGCGCACTCGCCCCGCTCGGCTCGACGACCACCTTCATCCGCTCGAACACGAACCGCATCGCCTCGACGATCTCGGCGTCGCTCACGATGACCACCTCGTCGACGAGCGCCGCGACCACCGGGAACGTCAGCGCGCCCGGCGTGTTGAGCTGCTGGCCGTCCGCGATCGTGCGGCCCACCGTCACCGCCTCGCGCCGGCCCGCGCGCAGCGAGCGCACCGTGTCGTCGCTGGCCTCCGGCTCGACGCCCACGATCCGCGCCCGCGGCTGGAGCGCGCGGACCGCCGTGGCCACGCCCGAGATCAGCCCGCCGCCGCCGACCGGCACGAGCACGAGGTCGAGGTCCTCGACCTCCTCGGCCAGCTCGAGGCCGACGGTGCCCTGGCCGGCCATGACGAGCGGCTCGTCGTAGGGGTGCACGAGCGTGAGGTCGCGCTCGCGCGCGAGCTCGCGCACGAGCGCCTCGCGGTCGTCCTCGTAGCGGTCGAACTCGAGCACCTCGGCGCCGTAGCCCGCGGTCGCCGCCCGCTTGGACGGCGGGGCGTCCTTCGGCATGAGGATCGCCGCGTGCGTCCCGTGCAGCGAGGCGGCGAGCGCGACCGCCTGCGCGTGGTTGCCCGAGGAGGCGGTGCACACCCCCCGCTCCGGGGCGAGCGCCGAGATCGCGTTCCAGGCGCCGCGGAACTTGAACGCACCGACGCGCTGGAGGTTCTCGGCCTTGAGGAAGACGCGCCCGTCGCAGCGCTCGTCGAGCGTGCGCGCGGTGAGGACGGGCGTGCGGTGCGCGACGCCGCGTACGCGCTCGGCCGCCGTGTAGACGTCCTCGGGGCCGATGGCGAGAGGCTCGGTCCCGGCGCCGGCGGTCACGGCCCCGTGCGGGCCGGCCGCGGCACGAGCGGCACGACGCGGTCGTAGTCGGCGATCCGGCAGCCGTCGGTGCGCGACAGCCGGCGGTCGATGCGCCGCGAGCCGATGCGTCCCCTGACCCGCGCGCGCTCCGGGCCGCCGAAGATCTGCGTGCACGCCCGCCCCCGCGCCGGGCGGCGGGCGAGGAAGGCCGCGATCCGCCGCGCGTGGCGGCAGGCGCGCGCCGCGCCGACGCGGCGCAGGAAGCCATTCGCGCGGGCGCGGTCGCCGGTGCAGCGCAGGTGCGCGACCTGCCGGGCGCCGCCGTCACGCGTGAAGGAGACCGTGAGGCGAACCGAAGGCTCGCCTGCGGCCACGCCGGCCGGCGTGGCCGTGCCGGCCACGCCGGCCGCCCCGACCAGCGCCGCGACGATCGCGGCCGCCGCGACGGCCCGCGCCATGCGCACGCCGCCGACGCTCGTCGCTGCCCTCATGGCTGACATCCTGCCAGCTGCGCGGTCGCCCTCGCGCAGCCGTGGGGCGCCCCGAGGCGCCGTTCGCACGCCCGCCCTTGATGCGCGCCGCCCGACTCGGTTACCGTGCGCGCCGTCAGGGCCGGGCATACAAGAACCGGCGGGTCGTGCGGGCGTCGGGCAGGTGGGCACTCCTCCTCCGAACGCAGCACCGGGAACACATCGGAGGAACGGCTGAGAATGGCCACCGGGACAGTGAAGTGGTTCAGCGACGACAAGGGCTTCGGCTTCATCACGCCCGACGAGGGCAGCCGCGACCTGTTCGTGCACCACACCGGAATCAACGCGGACGGATACCGCAGCCTGCCGGAGGGCGCGCGGGTCTCTTACGATGAGGAGTCCGGCGACAAGGGGCCGAAGGCGGTCAACGTCACGCGCCTGTAGCGCGCGTCGAAACCACCCGGCGCAACGCAAAAGGCCCGCTTCGGCGGGCCTTCGTACGTCAAGGTCCGGCTGCGCTCAGGTCAGCAGGATGATCAGGATGATGACCAGGATCAGGGTGCCGATTCCGATGTACACCGCGCTCTCCTTCCCTCGGGGGGCTCCTGAAAAGCGCTACCCGCGCGGACCGGGCGGCATGCGTGGCCGGGTCCGCCGCGGGACGGTCAGTGGTCGGCCACGTGGCCGCCCTCGGGCTCGAGCGGCCGGCCCTCATGGGCCCATCGCTGTACGCCGCCCGCCATCGAGTACGCGTCGAACCCGGCGTGGCGGAACGCCTGCGCCGCCATCAGCGAGCGCGAGCCCACCCGGCAGTGGAAGATCACGGGACGGTCGCGCTCGATCGTCTCGGCCTCCGCGGCGAGGCGCTCCAGCTCGATGTGGCGCGTGCCGGGAATGTGGCCGGCGTCGCGCTCGTACGTCTCCCGGACGTCGATGACCTGGGCGTCGCCCCCGGAGAGCGCGCCGGCGGTGTGCTCGGTGGTGACCTCGAGGCCGTCGTCGGCGAGTGGGTGCGTCATGCCCTGAACGGTACCCTCGCGCCGTGTGGCGCAACTGGGCGGGTGACCAGACCTGCCGGCCGGCGGCGGTCGAGCGCCCGGCCTCCGCGGCGGAGGTCGCCGCCGCGGTCCAGCGCGCGGCCGCCGCCGGCCGTCCCGTCCGCGCCGCCGGCAGCGGGCACTCGTTCACCGGCGCGGCGCTCACCGACGGCACGCTCGTGCTGCTCGATCGCATGCACCGCGTGCTCGACGTGGACCCGGCGAGCGGCCTCGTCCGCGTCGAGGCCGGCATCACGCTGCACGACCTGAGCGAGCGGCTCGCGGCGCTCGGGCTCGCGCTCGAGAACCTGGGCGACGTGGACGCTCAGACGCTGGCCGGCGCGCTGGCGACGGGCACGCACGGGACCGGCGCGCGGCTGCGGAATCTCAGCGCCGCGGTCGTCGCGATGCAGGTCGTGAGCGCGGTCGGCGAGGTGCTCGAGGTCGACGGCGGGAACCTGCTCCGCGCCGCGCGCGTGAGCGTCGGCGCGCTCGGGGTCGTGACCGAGGTGACCGTGCGCTGCGTCCCCGCGTTCACGCTGCGCGGCGTGGACGCGCCCGCGCCGCTCGACGAGGTCCTCGCCACGGTCGACGAGCGCGCCGCTGCCCACCGCCACTTCGAGCTGTACGTCTTCCCCCACGCGCGCACGGCACTGACGCGGACGAACGACGTCGTCGACGAGCCGCCGCGACCGCGCGGCCGCGGGCGCGCGTACGCGGAGGACATCCTGGTGACCAACCACGCGCTGCATGCGGTGTGCCTCGCCGGCCGCGCGGTGCCCCGCGCGATCCCGGCGCTCAACCGCTTCGCCACCCGCGCGGCGGGCTCACGCGTGCGCGTCGACCGCTCCGACCGGGTGTTCGCCAGCCCCCGGCTCGTGCGCTTCACGGAGATGGAGTACGCGCTGCCCCGTGCCGCGCTGGCGGACGCGCTGCCCGCGATCAAGGCGACCGCGGAGCGCCATCCCGTGAACTTCCCGATCGAGGTCCGGTTTGTGGCGGGCGACGACGCGCTGCTCAGCCCCGCCTTCGGCCGCGACACCGCGTACGTGGCCGTCCACGCGTTCCGCGGCATGCCGTGGGGGCCGTACTTCCGAGCCGTCGAGGCGATCGCCGATGCGCACGGCGGCCGGCCGCACTGGGGCAAGCGCCACTTCCAGACCGCCGCGACGCTGGCGCCGCGCTACCGCGGCTGGGAGCGCTTCGGGGCCGTCCGCGCGGAGCTCGACCCGGCCGGGCTGTTCGCGAACGCGTACACGGACCGCGTGCTGGGGCCCGCGCTCAGCCCGGCGGCGCCGCGCACGCCCGCCGGTAGTGCGGGATGAGCCCGTCCCAGCCGCGGCGGTTGCGCTCGCGGCGCTCGGGGCCCTTCGCGCCGAGGCGCTCCCAGCCGCGGTGGGTGATCGTGACCGCGGTCCCGCCCGCGACGGGGGCGAAGGAGATCTCGACCTCGGTGGCGTCGGTGCGGTCGAAGCGCAGGTGCCACAGGTAGCGCAGCCGGTGCGGCGGCTCCCAGTCGAGGACCTCGCCCCAGTCATGCTCGGTGCCGTCGGGCGTGCGCTCGTAGATCCGCCCGCCCGGACGCGGCTCGAAGGTCACCGTCAGGCCGGGGTCGCCCGACACGGAGTGCCCGTGCGGCCACCACAGCGACGTGCGCGTCGCCCAGACGTCGAACGCGTGATCGGGAGGGCACTCGACCGTGAAGCGCAGCTCGAGCGGCTCGATCATCGCGCCCGGCGGGCGGTGTTCTCCGCCGCCAGCCGGAAGCGCGCCGCGGCGTCGCCCCAGACCTGCTCGAGGTAGGCCCGCACCGCGTCGATCCCCTCGTCGTGCAGCCGGTACAGGCGGCGCGTGCCCTCGGGACGGTCGGTCACGAGGCCCGCGTCCTTGAGCAGGCGCAGGTGGCGCGAGACCGCCGGACGGCTGATCGGCAGCGCGTCGGCGAGCTCCTGCACCGAGCGGTCGCCGCCGCCCGCGAGCAGCTCGACGATCGCGCGGCGGTGCGGGTCGCCGAGCGCGTCGAAGGGGTCGCCGGGGAGGGTGTCGAGGCCGATTCGCGGAACGGTAGCCGAAATGTTACGGTTGGCGCATGAAGTCCTACGAGTCCGAAGCGACGATCCAGGCCGACCCGGAGGCGATCTGGGCGGTCCTCACCGACGCGAGCGCGTACGTCGACTGGGACTCGGGCGTGGAGCGGATCGAGGGCACGATCGCCCGGGGCGAGATCATCAAGGTGCACTCCGAGGCCAACCCGGGCCGGGCGCTTCCGGTCAAGGTCACCGAGTTCTCCCCCGGGAAGCGCATGGTCTGGAGCGGCGGCATGCCGCTCGGGCTGTTCAAGGGCGAGCGGACGTTCGAGCTGTCGCCGGCCGCCGGTGGGGCGACCCGCTTCCACATGCGCGAGGAGTACACCGGTCCGCTGCTGCCGCTGATCTGGCGCTCGATGCCGAACCTCGGCCCGTCGTTCCAGCAGTTCGCGCGCGGCCTCAAGGCGCGCGCGGAGCGCTCGGGCGCGCCGAGCACTTAGCCCGCCGTCGCCGCCGCGGGCAGGTCGCGCGCGACCGCCTCGAGCGCCTCGCCGATGACCTCGGCGGCGTGGTCGACCTCATCCGGCGTGACCACGAGCGGCGGCGAGATCGCCACGCCGTCGCCGAGCGGGCGCACGAGCACGCCGCGCGCGCGGGCCTCGGCGAACGTGCGCTGCGGCAGGTCGGGGTGCGCCGTGAGCGCGTCCGGCGCGAACGCCACCGCGCCGAGCGCACCGATCCCCGCGCGGACCTCGCCCACGAGCTCGTGGCCCTCCAGCCGGCGCAGCGCGCCGGCGATCTCGTCCTCGAGCTCGCGGCCGCGGGCCAGCAGATCCTCGCGCCTCAGGATGTCGAGGTTCGCCAGCGCCGCCGCGCAGCACGTGGGGTGGGCGCTGTACGTCGGGCCGTGGCGGAACATCGTGCCGGGGCGCTCGAAGAACGGCTCGGCGACGCGCCCGGAGACGACGACGCCGCCGAGCGGCAGGTAGCCGCTCGTGACGCCCTTGGCGAAGCAGATCATGTCCGCACGCACCCCGAAGCGGTCGGCGGCGAACCAGGTTCCGAGGCGGCCGAACGCGTTGATCACGGCGTCGACGATGAACAGGATGCCCGTGCGCGCGCACAGCTCCGCGACGCCCTCGACGTAGCCCGGGCGGGGCTGGTGCACGCCGCCGGCGCCCACCACCGGCTCGACGAAGACGGCCGCGACGCGGTCGGCCCCGACGCGCTCGACCTCGGCGTCGAGCGCTTCGAGCGAGTCGTGCGCGACGAGCGACGCGTTCGGGTCGAGCGGACCCATGTCGGCCCGGTTGGCGGGGATGCCGCCGATGCTGGTGCCGAGGCCGTGCGTGCCGTGGTAGCCCTGGGTGCGGCTGATGAGGTGCACCCGCTCGGGCCGGTCGACGGCCGCGAAGTAGCGGCGGGCGAGCTTGCCGGCGGTGTCGATCGCGTCGCCGCCGCCCGAGCCGAAGAAGATCCGGGCGTCGTCGACGGGCGCGAGCTCGCCGAGGCGCTCGGCCAGGCGCAGCGCGGGGGCGTTGGCGAACGCGCCGAACGCCGAGTAGCTGGCCAGCGTGCGCATCTGCGCCGCGGCGGCCTCGACGATCTCGTCGCGGCCGTGCCCGACGTTGACGTTCCACAGGCTGGCGGTGGCGTCGAGGTAGCGACGGCCCTCGTCGTCCCAGACGTAGGCGCCCTTCCCCCGGGCGATCACCATCTCGGCGCCGCGGACGGTGTGCATGTCGGCGAACGGGTGCCAGAGGCGGGTGTCGGCGGGCATGGCACCCACCGTAAGCGTTCGGCCCGGGACATGCAGGCGAACGCCGGGCGGCGGCGTTGGCCCTTGTGGCCGGCGGGGCGTGCGGCTGACGCCGACGGGGTGGGCGAGCGGCTGTTGGTGTGAGGTCGTTCGTGGCGCGCCGCGCGTTTCGCGCGCGGTCGTGCGGTGCGTCAGCGGGTCGGCACCGAGGAGGAACAGGGACCGGCGTCGGTGGTGCTCCCGCGATCGAGGGGAACGTTGACGGCTCACGCCGGGACGGTCGGATCACGTGACGCGCTGAGCGCCGTCGACGGCCCGCCGGCAACCCCCGCCGACGCGGTCCGTCGCGTCGGCGTTGCCGCCCATCGCCGCGAGCGCGAACTACAGGAAGGTGCGTCCCTCGCCACGATAGGTCGGCACCACGTCGACCACCGCGTCGCCGGACAGGAGGTGCAGCGCGGCGAAGCGCTCGCAGAGCTCGCCCGCCTTGGCGTGACGGAACCAGACGCGGTCGCCGAGCCGCAGCCCGGCCGCCGCGGGGCCGAGCACCGGGGTCTGCACCTCGCCCGCGCCCTCGACCCGGTCGAGCCTCAGGCCTGGCGGCAGCACGGGGCGCGGGAGGCGGTCCGCGCCGGCCGGCCCTGACGCGGGGTAGCCGCCGCCGAGGACGGTGGCGACGGTGCGCGACGGGCGCCGCACGACCGGCAGGGCGAAGAGCGCGGCGGGGAGCGGCGCGAACGCGCGGTACGCGTCGAACAGCGTGGGCCCGAACAGTCCGGAGCCGGCGGCGATCTCGGTGACCGCCGGCTCGGCCGCGGTGCTGTGCACCGAGCCCGTGCCGCCGCCGTTGACGAACTCGAGCGGCGCAACGGCGCGGACCGCCCGCACCACGGCCGCGCGGCGCGCGGCGAGCTCGCGCGCCGACGCGCCCTGCATCGCCCGGATCGCGGCGCCGAGCAGCGCGCGGCCCGTGGGCGCGTCGCCGACGCCCGCGATCTGCGCCTCGTAGCACATGAGCCCGGCCAGCTCGATGCCCGCGCGCCCGGCGGCGTCGGCCGCGAGCGACGCGGCCTGCTCGGGCGTGCGCAGCGGCGAGCGCTTCGCGCCGATCCGGACCCGGCCCCGGAGGGGCCACCAGCCGGCGTCGACGTCGATCGCGACTCGCACCGGTGCGCCGCCGCGCCCGGCGGCCTCGATCAGGTCGAGGTGGTCGCGGCTGTCGGCCATGACCGTGATGTCCCGGGCGTGCGGCCCGTGCGAGAGCGCACGGAGCGCGGCGCGGTCCGCGGTGGGGTAGGCCACGGTGAGGTCGCGGGCGCCGAGATCGGCCAGCCACAGCGCCTCGGGCAGCGTGAAACAGAGCTGCCCGCGCAGGCCCGCGCGCAGCGCCCGGTCCTGCAGGGCGCGGGCGCGGACGGACTTCGTCGCCAGCCGAACCGGCGTGCCCGCCGCGCGGCGCAGCAGGTCGGCGGCGTTGTGGTCGAAGGCGTCGAGGTCGACCACCGCGAACGGCGGCTTGAGCCCGGCCGTGGCGCGATCGAGGCGCAGGCGGTCGGGCTCGTCCAGCGCCGGGCGGCTCATCGGCCGCCAGCATACGATCCGCGTCGCCGGGGGCCTGCGATCCCGTGAGAAGATCGCGCCATGTCCAGCCGGCGCCTGAGCGTTCTGGCGGTGGGGGTCGCCCTCACCGCCGGCGGAGCGCTCGGGTGCGGCGGCGGCGAGCAGTCGACCGTGGACCCGAACGACACGACGCCCGGATCGCCGCGGGTGAGGGCCGAGCCGACGCCGGCCGTGAGCCCGCTCGACCTGCCGCGCCACGTGCCGCGGCGCGCGACCGGCCCGGCCGACCGCGCATCGACCCGCGTCATCCGCCGCTGGCTCGCGGCGCTCAACCGCGGCGACGTGACGCGCGCGGCGCATTTCTTCGCGCTTCCGAGCAAGTTCCAGAACACCGGTACGCCGGTGCTGACGGTCGACAGCGAGCGCGAGCGCATCGCGGTGAACCTGTCGCTGAACTGCGGTGCGCGGGCGATCCAGACCGGCGGCGCGGGGCGCTACACGATCGTGCGGTTCCGGTTGATCGAGCGCCCCGGCGGCGAGTGCGGCGCCGCGACCGGCGGCACCGCGCGGGGCGCGATCCTCGTGGCGCGCGGGCGCATTCGCGAGTGGTACCGGCTGCCGGACCGACCGGGCGGCGAGCCGACCGCCCCCGCGGCGCCCTCGGGCCCCGTCGCCTAGCTCTCGTGCTCCTGCAGCGCCCCGCGGGCGAACCGCCCGGTGCGGCCCGGGGACGGCTCGGCCGCCGCCTCGTCGGGCTCGCGCCGCTCGGGGGACGCTTGGCTGCCGCGGGCGGCGGCTCGAGGACGCCCTGCAGGCGGCGGCCCCACGACTCGACCCGGTCGCCGAGACCCATCATCGCCCCACGGCTCCGCTTTCCGGTGAACGTCGCACGTGGGTCCTCAACGCCGGCGCCGGCCCAGACTTGCGGGAAGTTCTCGGCTGCTAGCCCCAGAAGAGGTTGAACAGCCCGAACTGCATCTCGGGCCGCCACGCCACCGGCGGGCCGAGCCGCATGCGCTCGCCGGCCGCCGCCGCCGTGAAGTCCCAGCGGCGCAGCGCCTCGGCCGCGGCCGGATTGCGGTCGGGGACGACCATGGTCGCGGCGCCCGGGCCACCCGCGGCGGCGGCCATCAACGCGACGCCCGCCTCCGGCACGTCCGCGCAGATCGCGACCCCGGCGCCCCACGGCGAGGTGACCGCGAAGCCCGCCGCCTCGCCGTCGCGCTCGGCCATGAGGCCCTGAAGCGGGCGGAGCTCGTCGAGCACGGCGCCGCGGCGCTCGCCAGTCGCTCGCTCGTCGATGGCCGCGAGCGCGGGGCGGTCGGTCTCGCGCAGGCTGCGCAGCGTGATGCCCGCCCGCGCGACGCCGGCGGTGCCGCGCCAGGCGGTGGCGTTGCCCTCGGCCACGAAGCCCATCCGGTCGTACAGCGGCCGGCCCATGTCGGTGGCGAACAGCAGCACGGTCTCCGCGCCGCGCGCTCGCAGGCGCTCGCACGCCGCCGCCGTCAGCGCCTGCCCGACCCCGCGCCGGCGGGCCTCCGGCAGGACCCCGAGCGCGCCGATCCAGCCGGTCGCGCCGAAGCTCGCGCAGCAGACCGCGCCGACCGGGCGCTCGTGGCGCTCGGCGACGAGGACGTCGCCGTGGGGGCTGTCGGCGGGAAACGCGACCAGGCCGCCGACCGTGGGGCCGAAGCCGGCGCGCGACAGCAGCTCGCCGATGGCGGCCGCCTCGTGCTCAGCGGCGTCGCGGACCGCGGTCACGGCCGCGAACCGTAGCCACGGTCGCGGGAGCCGGGCCTGCGCGATCAGGCGTACGGGTCGCGGTAGGGGTCGCCCCGATCCACGACGCGGCGCTCCTCCACCACCCCGCGACGGCGATCCCGGTCCCACAGGGTCATCGTAAAGAGCGAGATCAGCAGGCCGATGATGCCGACGATCATCAGGATCAGGCCGATCGTCGGCAGGTCGATGGCCTCCACCGAATCCGACACGGCAAACCGCAGGATCGCTCCGACGGCGATGAGGAAAAGGGAGGTTCCCAGAGCCATGCTCAGGGTCTACCCGGCCCGATTGGCCGCCAACCCGGGCGCAATACCATGCCCGTATGGCGACGACGGTGACCGACGTCTACGACTTGCCACAGGAGCACAAGGACTTCCGCGACACCATCCGCCAGATCGTCGCCGAGCGCGTCGCGCCGCGGGCCGCCGAGATCGACCGCGCCGGCGAGTACCCGTGGGACATCCGCAGGCTGTTCGCCGAGCAGGACATCCTCGCGCTGCCGTTCGCGCCGGAGTACGGCGGCACCGGCACGGGGACGCTCATGCTCCAGGTCGCGGTCGAGGAGATCGCCCGCGCGTGCTCGTCGAGCGCCCTCATCCTGATGGTCCAGGAGCTCGGCACGCTGCCGATCCAGATGTTCGGCTCCGACGAGCAGAAGGAGCACTTCCTGCCCAGGTGCGCGAGCGGCGAGTGGTCGCCCGCGTTCTGCCTGTCCGAGCCGGAGGCCGGCTCGGACGCGGGTGCGCTGCGCACGACGGCCGTGCGCGACGGCGACGAGTGGGTCATCAACGGCACGAAGAACTGGATCACGAACGCGTCGATCGCCGACTTCTACGTCGTCTTCGCGCACACGCCGTCCGAGGACGGCGACGGCGACGGCGACGGCGCGCGGAGGCGGATGAGCGCGTTCGTGGTCGAGAAGGACCGCGCCGGCTTCAGCGTCCCCAAGCTCGAGCACAAGCTCGGGATCAAGGGCTCGCCGACGGGCTCGCCGGTGTTCGAGGACGTCCGCGTGCCGCAGGAGAACCTCATCGGCGTCGAGGGCAAGGGCTACGCGATGGCGCTGGCCACGCTCGAGCGCACGCGCCTCGGTGCGGCGGCACAGGCGGTCGGCATCGCGCAGGGCGCAACCGACTACGCGAACGACTACGCGCGCGAGCGTCTCGCGTTCGGCCGGCCGATCCACGACTTCCAGGGCATCCAGTTCAAGCTCGCGGACATGGAGACGCGCACCGCTGCGGCGCGCGAGCTGCTCTACAAGGCCTGTGCGATGGCCGACCGCGGCGAGCCGGGACTCGGGAAGTGGACGTCGATGGCCAAGCTCTTCGCGTCCGACACCGCGATGGCGGTGACGGTCGAGGCCGTGCAGGTGCTCGGCGGGTACGGCTACGTCAACGAGTATCCGGTCGAGCGGATGATGCGCGACGCGAAGATCACGCAGATCTACGAGGGCACGAACGAGATCCAGCGGCTCGTGATCGCCCGGGCGATGCGGGGCTGACCGTGGCCGGCCCCCGGCGCATCGCATTCGCCGCCGTCGTCGCGCTGTCCGCCGGCCTGACGGCTGTCGTCGTCGTCGACGGGTTCTCGTTCGACCCGACCGTCAGGGCGATTGAGACGGTCGCCGTCGTGGTCGTGATCGCGGCGGTGCTGTTCGGGACGTTCGTCCTCATCGGGCTGCGCATGGCCGACTACCGCGAGCCGGAATCCGAGGAGGACTTCGAGCAGGTCGTCCTGCGCGCGGAGCGCCTCGCCCGCGAGGGCGTCGCCGCCGAGCCCGACGAAAGCGAGTTCCTCGACCTCGACCCCTACGACGACGACGACTTCGAGGAGCTCGTCCGCGACGCGCTCGACGACCTGCCCGACCTGCTGCGCGCGCTCGTCGAGAACCACAACGTGGCGGTCGTGATCTCCGACGGCGGCCGGCGCCAGCGCGCATACGGCCTCTACCACGGCGATGGCGCGACCCGCGACGACGTCCCCGACAGGATCGTGATCTACCGCGACACGCTGCGGCGCGACTTCGGCCACGACCCGGAGCTCCTGCGCGCGCAGGTGACGCAGACCGTGCGGCACGAGCTCGCGCACCACGTGGGGTTCGACGAGCTCGGCGTGCGGGATTTGGGGCTCTAGGGCTCTCGCCGAGGCCCCGAGAGCGGGAGCGCCTCTGTTGGTGGCGCTCCGGCGCAGTGTTGGTGCAGCTACGTGGTGATTCGTCACGCCCGGGTCGCCACCATCGGGGCATGGCGAACGAGAGGGCAATTCGGCATGGCATGCGTGCGGAAATGCCATCTCGTTCCGTGGACGGCCACATCGCGGCGCTGGCGGGTCGTCAATACGGCGTCGTGACGCGCGAGCAGCTGCTCGAGCTCGGGCTCGGCCGCGCCGCGATTGGTCATCGCGTCGCCTGCGCGCGCCTGCACCGGCTGCATGCCGGCGTATTCGCGGTCGGCCACCGGGGGCTCCGGCGCGAGGGATGGTGGCTGGCGGCGGTGCTCGCCGCCGGCCCCGGCGCGGTGCTCAGTCACCGTTCCGCGGCCGCCCTGTGGGGCATCTGGGACGACCGCGCGACGGTCGATGTCACCGTGGAGCGCCGCTGCCGGCGCCCTTGGATCGACGCGCACCGGACCACGCTCCCCGAGGACGAGGTGACCTTGGAGCGCGGGATCCCGGTCACAACGCCCGCCCGAACCCTCCTGGACCTGGCCGAGCAACTGGCGGCCCACAGACTCGAACGAGCGGTCCACGAGGCCGAGTACCGGCGGCTGACGAGCCCTCTTTCCCTCGATGCCCTGCTCACACGCCACCAGGGACGGAGGGGGACGGCGGCACTCAAGGCCATCGTGGAGCGCGGGAAGATCGGTGCCACGATGACCAAGAGCGAGCTCGAGGCCAGATTCTTGTCCATGCTCGACAGGCACGACCTTCCCAGACCGCTGGTCAACCACCGCATCGGCCGCTACGAAGTCGATGCGATTTGGCCCGCCCAGCGCCTCATCGTCGAACTCGACGGCCGGCAGGCACATGCGACGATCAGCGCCTTTGAACGCGACCGCGCCCGTGAACCGCCATCTCCAGGTCGACGGCTACCGGGTCATCCGCATCACCTACCGCCAGCTCCACGACGACGCACCGACCATCGCGGCGCAACTCCGGGCGCTGCTCGCGGATAGGTTGTCCTCGCCGTGATGATCGTCATGACGCCGCACGCCACGCCCGACCAGATCGCGGCGGTCGAGGCGCGCCTCAAGACGACCGGGGTGCACGTCGTCGTGATGCCGGGGGCGCTCACCACGGCGATCGGGGCGATCGGCGATCCGGAGGGCGTCGCGGAGCTCGGCCTCGAGGGCATGGCCGGCGTCGACCGCGTCGTGCCGATCTCGCGCCCGTACAAGCTCGCGTCGTCCGAGCTGTACCACGAGCAGCCCACGGTGCTCGACATCAACGGGCACAGGGTGGGCGGCGGCGACACGTTCTGCCTCATCGCGGGGCCGTGCACGGTCGAGTCGCGCGAGCAGACGCTCGGGGTCGCGCGCGCGGTCAAGCGGGCCGGGGCGGCGATGCTCCGGGGCGGCGCGTTCAAGCCGCGCACGAGCCCGTTCGCGTTCAAGGGGCTCGGCGTCGCGGGCCTCGAGATCCTCGCCGAGGCGCGCGCCGAGACCGGCCTGCCCGTCGTGACCGAACTCCTCGACGCCCAGCACGCCGACGCGGTCCACGAGCACGCCGACGTCGTCCAGATCGGCGCGCGCAACATGCAGAACTACGCGCTGCTCGAGGTCGCGGGGAAGCTCGGGAAGCCGGTGCTCCTGAAGCGCGGCCTGTCGTCGTCGCTCGACGAGCTGCTCCAGGCCGCCGACTACATCCTCAAGGAGGGCAACGAGGCAGTCATGCTCTGCGAGCGCGGCATCCGCACGTTCGAGACCGCCACGCGCTTCACGCTGGACCTCGGCGCCGTGCCGTGGCTGAAGCTCCACACCCACCTGCCGGTGATCGTCGATCCCAGCCACGCCGCCGGCGACCGCCGCCTCGTCGAGCCGCTCTCGCGCGCGGCGGCCGCGGTCGGGGCTGACGGCATCATCGTCGAGGTCCATGAGGACCCGGACGTGGCCCTGTGCGACGGCCCCCAGGCGCTTCACGCCGCGCACTTCGCCGACTACGCGCGCGACGTCGCCCAGCACGCCTCGCTGCTCGGCAAGCGCCTGGCGTAGACCCGCGCTCCCGAGAACGCCAGGCCGCAACGGGCCGCTCAGTTCAGCCGCGCCTGCAGCCGGCGCAGCTCGCGGTCGAGGCTCGCGCGCAACGGCTCGTCGGCCGGCAGGTCGAGGCGCAGGCGAGCCGCTGTGATCGCGGCGCCGAGGTGGCCGCGGCGCTGGTAGCTGCCCACGAGGTTGTTGAGCATGCGCATGGCGATCTCGGCCGGCGTCCACGGGCGCACGTATATGCGGTCGACCCGGCCCGCCAGCAGCTCGCCTCCGGCGAACGGGTCGAGCAGCACGGGCGGGTCCGTCCCGAAGTGCCCGACCACGAAGTGCCCGGGCAGTCCGACGCCTTCGAGCGGCACCCCGGCGCGGCGCGCCGCGGCGACGTAGACCACGGAGAGCAGGATCGGGAGCCCGCGCCGGCGCTCGAGCACCGCGTCGAGCATCGAGTTCTCGGGAGCGTCGTACTCGTCGCGGTCCCCGGCGAAGCCGTGGCCGCGGCCGAGGATCTCTCCGCACGCGAGCGCCTCGGCGAGCGCGTCGCCGCCGCAGCCCGCCACGGCGTCGGCGACGTCCGTGCCGAGCGCGTCGAGCGTCGCCAGCGCGGCCGCGGCATCGACGGTGCGGAACTCCGCGGCGAGCGCGAGGGTCAGCTCGTCCAGCGGCGGGTCTGGACGCGACGCAAGCTCGGCGAAGGGGGCCATGGCGCGATCGTCGCGGTACGGCCGAGGCCCGGCGCCTAGTCGTCGCCGAGGGCGCCCTGGACCGCCTTCATCACGTCGGCGGGACTGTCGAACGTGCCGGCGTCCATCCCGCGCAGCGCGTCGACCACGTCGCCGTCCGCGCCGTTCGACCGCGCCCGCTCGACCAGCTCGTCCCGGCTGGCCGGGTAGTTCGCCCCCTTGAGCGCCTTCTGCACTTCGGTCACCTGCACGCCCATGCGTTGCACCTCCGCTGCGTTGTGTCCTCCCGGCGGCCTACCCGGTCGGCGCAGTCGGGCTGTCCCCCGGCGCGCACGGCGGGCCAGCCGCCGGAAACGACGCCTGCCAGCCACCGGGACACACGCGCCGGCGGCCGCCAGCATGTGAGCCGTACACCGAACACAGATCGCAGCCGCGGCGCGGGGAGTCGGTAAGAAGCCGCGCATCCGAGGACTGACAACGCGTCCCGCACCCGTCCCAGCCGCTGCGATGAACCACGTGGCGGACCCTGAGCGCGCTCGGCCGGCGGGCTCAGGGTCCGAATTGCTCCCGCGCGCGGTCGTCAGGGGTTCGCCGCGAGGAATACGAACGCCGCGAACAGCACGAGGTGCACGCCGCCCTGCTGGAGCGTCGCGCGCCCCGGCACGACCGTCAGCGCCGCCACGACGACGGTGATCGCGAGCAGCACCATCTGAGTCGCGCCGAGGCCGAGCTCGAGCGGACCGTCGAGCCAGATCGATGCCACCGCGATCGCCGGGATGGTGAGGCCGATGCTCGCCATCGCCGAACCGAGCGCGAGGTTGAAGCTCGTCTGCACGCGGTCGCGCGCGCGGCGCGGATCGCGGCGAGCGACTCGGGCAGCAGCACGAGCAGCGCGATCGCGACACCGACGGCGGACTGCGGGAGGCCCGCCGCCGCGACGGCGTCCTCGATCGGCTTGGACTCGATCTTCGCCGGCCCGACGACGGCGACCAGCGCGACGAGCACCAGCCCGAGGCTCCGCAGCGCGGCGCGGTCCGACGGAGGCGGGGCGTGCTCGTCGGGGTCGACAGGCGTGCGCGCGGCGGCGACCGGCAGGGAGTAGTCGCGATGCCGGATCGTCTGCACGAACAGGCACAGCCCGTACAGCGCCAGCGACGCGGCGGCCGCGAACGCGAGCTGGCCCGGTGAGAACTCGGGTCCGGGACGGCTCGTCGTGAAGGTCGGCAGGACCAGGCTCAGCGTGGCCAGCGTCGACACCGTCGCGAGCGCCGTACCGGTCCCCTCGGCGTTGAACGTCGCCACGCGTGTGCGCAGCGCGCCCACGAGCAGCGACACGCCGACAGCACCGGGCCGGCGAGGAAGAGCCCGATGACCGCGACGATCGCGGGCGCGGGCTCGCGGCCCCAGGCGACGGCGAGGACGACCACGGCGACGACGGGCACGGCGGTCGTCCACGGCATGTGCGACCTGCGCATCTACATGCGAAGGTACGAGGCGCCGTTGACGTCGAGCACGGTTCCGCTCGTCAGCTCCGCCTCCGGCGAAGCGAGGAACACCACCGCCGCGGCGACCTCCTCGGGCGTCGCCACTCGGCCGAGCGGGCTCTCGGCGCGCCGCGCGGCACCGCGTTCGCCGGCGAGCGCGTCCGCGGCCATGTCGGTCTCCGTGAACCCCGGCGCCACGGCCGTCACCGCGATGCCGTGCGGGCCGAGCGCCCGCGCGAGCGACTGGCCCAGCGCGATGAGGCCCGCCTTGCTCGCTCCGTACGCCGGGTGCTCGGGCTCGCCGCGGAACGCCCCCCGCGAGGAGACGTTCACGATCCGCCCGCCGCCGGCGCCGAGCATGTGGCGCACCGCGCACCAGCTCGCGTTGGCCGGGCCGACCAGGTTGATCGCCAGCGTTCGCTCCCAGGCCTCCCGCCACTCCTCGTAGGTCGTGTCGGTTATCGGGTGCGACGGCTCGAAGACGCCCGCGTTGTTGACGAGCACGTCGAGCCCGCCGAGCGCCGCCGCCGCCTCGTCGACCATGCGCCGGACGGCCCCGGGATCAGCGAGGTCGGCCCCGACGACGACATGACCGGAGCCTCGCAGCTCCGCCGCCACGGCGTCCGCGCGCTCGCGCCGCGCACCGTAGTGGACGGCCACGCGGTCGCCAGCGCCCGCGAACGCGCGTGCCACCGCGGCGCCGATCCCCCGCGAGGCGCCCGTCACGAGCACCGCGCGTCCCGAGCCCGCCGCCATGCGCGCGCAGTCTAGGCGGGCGGGGCATCGCGCGCGGCGGGGCCCGCGGCGATCTCCGCCCACGGCGCGCATCGCGCCGTCGAGATCGTCCGGCGGGCGGTGAACGCAACGGCAGGCGCACGTGGGCGCTCGTCAAGCCGGTGGGTGGAGCCAGCGGGCGGGGCTGCCCCCCCAGGTATGCCCCACCCGCTTGCTCAGGCCCAACGGCGATGCGTGGGCCGTGCAGACCCCGGAACGGCCAGGAGGCTCGCCCGCACCAGGTCGCGCTGCTCGCGGCGCCGGCTCCCCCCGGATCCGGTCGCGGGCCGCGTGGCCGGCTGGACGATCGGCTTGGCGCTCCTCATTCGCAGGCCGCATCCTTTCCGAGCAACGCGACGCCTCCCAGGAGGCTGACCGGCGTCGCGCGGCGGGCCGAGCCGTACCGCGCGGGTGCGGCTGGCCGCACCCCGCCGGCGCGCGCGGATGGCCCTCAGAGGCCGATGCCGCCGAGCAGGTCGTTCGGGTCGACGCCCAGCTTGTCGAGCAGCTCCTTGTGCTGCTCGGGATCGACCTGGTCGGGCAGCTCCTGCTGCGCCTGGGCGACCTTGTCGTCGGCCCCGCGCTCGCGCAGCAGGTCGATGATCTTCTCCTTGGGGATCTCCATGCGTCCTTCCGCGGTGTGGGGTGGTGGGTGGTCCGGCCTACTCGGGCTCGGGCCGCTCCTGGCCGGGCCAGGAGCCAGTGAGCCAGGCGAAGCCGCGGCGAGCCTCGTGGTCGGCGATGCCACGGACGAGCCGGAAGATCGCGCCCTCGACGAGGAGCGCGCCGATGAGCTTGATCCAGCCGCCCGTGTCACGGTGCTGCGGGTGGGGCGGCTCGTCCTCGTCGATCATGCCCCAAATCTGCTCGAAGATCTTGCGCCCGACCATGCCGGCGGCGAGGCCGAGGGCGATGCTGAACGGCATGAACACGAACTTCATGGCTGTGCCTCAGGCCTTGTCCTTGTCCCACTTGCGCGTGTCGCGCGGCTCGAGGTAGGGCTCCTTGTCCTCGGGCACGCCGGCCTGGATCTGGCGCCCGCGCTCGATCTCCGCGTTGAGCTCGGCGCCGAACAGGATGACGACGTTCGTGATCCACAGCCAGGTGAGGAACACGATCACGCCGCCGAGCGCGCCGTAGGTCTTGTTGTACGAGCCGAAGTTCGCGACGTAGAACGCGAACAGCGCCGACGCCACGATCCACAGCAGGACCGCGACGAGGCTGCCCGGGCTGACCAACTGGAACTTGGGGTGCTTGATGTTCGGGGTCGCGTAGTAGAGCAGCGCGATCATGAACGCCACGATCAGGACGAGGACCGGCCACTTCGCGATGTCCCACGCGCTCACCGCGGCGTCGCCGAGGCCGACGATGTCGCCGACGGTCTTGGCGAGCGGGCCCGTGATGACGACGGCCAGCGCGCTGACGGTGAGCAGGACCAGCATCACGAGCGTCACGCCGACGCGCAGCGGGATCGTCTTCCAGATCGGCCGGCCTTCCTCGACCTCCCACACCGCGTTCGCCGCGCGCATGAACGCGCCGATGTATCCGGAGGCCGACCAGAGCGCGCCGAGCAGGCCGACGACGAACAGGATGCCCGCGGCGCCCTGGCTCTTCTGCAGGTTCTGGACGGCCTGCGTGAGGATGTCCTTGGCGGCCCCCGGCGTGATCGCGCCCATGTTGTCGATGAGCGTCTGGGTCGCCGACGACCCCGCGAGACCGACCAGCGAGATCAGGACCAGGAGCGCCGGGAAGATCGACAGGACCGCGTAGTAGGTGAGCGCCGCCGCCCAGTCGGTGAGCTTGTCCTCGTTGAACTCGGAGACGGTGCGCTTGAGCACGCCGATCCACGAGCGCTTCGGCAGATCGGTGACGTCGTCCGGCGCGCGGCTCTCGTCGGCGCTCGCGTCGCGGTCGAAGCGACGCTGATCGGTGTCCTTGCTGGTGGCCTCGGCCATGGGAGTGCTCCTCCGGTCGGGGGCGCGGCTAGCGGGCGGTGATCCGGCCGAGCAGGAAGCCGCCGACGAACGCCGCGATCGCGGCCGTGTGGATCGGGTTCTCCTGCGCCTTCGTGCGGACCTGCACCGCGGCGGAGCTCGCGCCCCCGGGGCTGGTCTCGCGCGCGCGCCCGACGAGCTCCGTGCGCTTGTGGTTCACGTTCTGGCGGACCTCGGCGACCTTCTCCTTCGCCCGCGCCTTGACGTCGGTCTTCTCGGCCAGCGCCGCGACCGTGTCGCCCAGATCCTGGCGCGTGCGCTCGATGTCCTCGCGGAGCTGCTCCGGGTCCTCGGGCGTCTGGCCGCCGGTGCGGTTCTCCGTCACTGACGCGCTGACTGCGCCTTGGTCTTCACCCATCGGACGTCCTCCTTCGTGGTGTCGACGGCCTGCTCGGGCACCAGGGGAGCGGCCTCCTGGACCTGCGTCTTCCCGCGCAGGGCCAGCACGCCGGCGATCGCCCCGTACACGACGGTCACGATCAGCGCGGCGACCCAGCCGGGCAGGAACGTCGCCAGCCCGAGGATGATCGTGGCGGTCAGCGCGCCGACCGCGTACAGACCGAACACGCCGGCGCCGCCGAACATGCCGGCGCCCATGCCGGCCTTCTTGCCCTTCTCGCGGAACTCGAGCTTCGCGAGCTCGATCTCCTGGCGCACGAGCGTCGTCGTCTGGTCCGAGAGCTGCTTGAGGAGCTCGCTCGTGGGACGGTCGCGCTCGTCGCCTCCGGCGCTGGGATCAGCCATCTACGCCTCCGAGGGAATCTCGTGGTCGCCCTGGCGGTACCCGCCGGCCGGCGGACCGGAACAGTCGACTGCGAATTGGCGCGGCCGCGCCGGAGCGCTCTAGCGCTCCGGATCGGCCTCCCGAGCGCGCTCCGAGTGGCCCTCGGCCGCGCTGCGCTCGGCGCGCGCCGCGTCGGCCCGGCGGTCGGCCTCGGCCTGGAACCGGCGCGCCTCGGCCTCGAGGTCGTCGGCCCGCTCGAACCGGCGCCCGGCCTCGGCGTCGCGGGCGCGCGCCTCGACGCGGCCCTGGCGCCGGCGCTGCTCGCGCTTGCGGGTCATCGTCATCGCCATGAGCGCGATGAGCGCCAGGACGACGAGGGCCAGGATGACGATCAGGACGGTGCTCATGGGTGTCTCCTACCCGGCCAGGGCGGGTAGCGCTACTCCACTCGACCACGGAGGAAGCAGATGGCGCCACTGGACATCGACACCGCCCTCGGATGGCGCGGGCGGACCATCGTCGACCGCGACGGGGACAAGATCGGAAAGCTCGACGAGCTCTATCTCGACGAGGCCGACCGCCCGGCGTGGGGCGCGGTGACGACCGGCCTGTTCGGGCGCCGGCAGTCGTTCGTGCCGCTCGCCGACCTGCGTCCCGCCGGCGACGACCTACAGGTCCCCTACGAGAAGGACCGCGTCAAGGACGCCCCGAACGTGGACCCCGACGAGCAGCTCTCGGGCGAGGAGGAGGCCCGCCTGCACCGCCACTACGGCGTCGCGGACGAGCCCGAGCGCGCCGACGAGTCCGAGCGCGTCGCCGAGCCGCAGCGCGCCGACGAGCCCGAGCGCGCGGACCACCCCGAGGCCGCCGAGGGCGGCGGAGCGGAGGCCCGGCGCGAGGGCGGCGGCGACGTCGACCGCGCGCCCGCTCGCGCCGGCGGCGACGACGCCGGCGCCGAGATGATCCGCTCCGAGGAGGAGGTCGACGTGAGCACGCGGCGGCGCGTGGCCGGCCGCGCGCGGCTGAAGAAGTACGTGGTCACCGAGCACGTCAAGAAGGTCGTGCCGGTGCAGCGCGAGGAGGTGCGCGTCGAGTTCGAGCCGGGCGACGAGGAGGAGGCCGCGCCGGACGCCGCCCGCGGCGAGGCGGCCGAGGAGCAGCGCGCGCGCACCGAGCGGGCCTGAGCCGGTGCGCCGCCGAGCGCCCCGCGGGGGATTCACCGCGAGGCGCTTGGCGGCCGGGCCCGTCGAGGGGGAAGGTGACCGGGCCCGTAGGTCCTGTGCGGGGGTGTGGACCGGTGGCAGGAATGGTCGCCGTCAGCGGTGGCACCGCCGAAGAGCAAACCCTCCCGATCGGCGTGCGGCATCGTGCACATCGCGCGCGAGAAGAACGGACCCGGCCCGGCGACGCAGCCCTGCGCGGCCGCCGGGCCGCGCCCCTAGCGCGGCGCCATCCGCAGCGCGCCGTCGAGCCGGATCGTCTCCCCGTTGAGCATCGGGTTCTCGACGATCGACGCGGCGAGGAGGGCGTACTCGGCCGGCAGCCCGAGGCGCGGCGGGAACGGGATCGACTCGCCGAGCGCCCTGCGCGCGTCCTCGGGGAGCGTCGCGAGCAGCGGGGTGTCGAACAGCCCGGGCGCGATCGTCATCACGCGGATCCCGTACTGGGCCAGGTCGCGCGCGGCGGGCAGCGTCATCCCCACGACGCCGCCCTTGGAGGCCGAGTAGGCGATCTGCCCGATCTGGCCGTCGAAGGCGGCGATCGAGGCGGTCTGCACGCACACCCCGCGCTCGCCGCCGGCGTCCGGCTCGTTCTCGCGCATCGCGGTGGCGGCCAGGCGCAAGACGTTGAAGGTGCCCACCAGGTTGATCGCGAGGATGACCTGGAACGGCTCCAGCCCGTGCGGGCCCTTGCTGCCGGTGGTGCGCTGCGCCCAGCCGGTGCCGGCGCAACAGATGCTGACCCGCAGGCCGCCGGGGGCCTCGCCCGCGGCGTCGACGGCGGCCTGCACCTGGTCCTCCTCGCGGACGTCGCAGGCGGCGAACCGCACGCCGAGCTCGCCCGCCAGCGCCTCGCCCTTCTCGACGTTGACGTCCGCGATCGTGACGCCGGCGCCGCGGTCGTGGAGGTGGCGGACGGTCGCCTCGCCCAGCCCCGACGCCCCACCGGCGACGAGCGCTCCGGTGCCCTCGATCCGCATGGCGCGGGATCCTATGGACGGGCGCCGTGCGGCAGCGCGTTGCGCTCGCTCAGCGAGAGGGCGAACAGCCCGGCGGGGTCCGTCATCACCTCGACCGGCCGGAGCCCGGCCGCGGCGAGGTCGGCCCGCAGGCGGCTCGGGGTGAACTTGGCGCTGATCTCGGTGCGCATCTCCTCGCGCGCGGCGAACGCCAGGTCGAGGCCCAGGGCGGCGACGCGGACCTCCATCCGCCGCGTCGCCCGCAGGCGCATCTCGATCCACTCGCGCTCGCGGTCGTAGAACGCGACGTGCTCGAACGCGTCGACGTCGAAGTCGGCGTCGAGCTCCCGGTTGACCACGCGCAGCACGTTGCGGTTGAACTCGGCCGTCACGCCGGCGGCATCGTTGTAGGCGGCCTCGAGCGTGGCCGGCTCCTTGACGAGGTCGGTGCCGAGCAGGAGGCGGTCACGGTGCGGGCGCAGGAGCCCGGCGATCCGGCGCAGGAACCGCCGCCGGCTGCCGGGCGGGAAGTTGCCGATCGTGCCGCCGAGCAGCGCGACGATCCGCGGCCCCCGGCCCGCGGCCGGCACGTGGCCGAGGTGGCGCTCGAAGTCGCCGACGATCCCGTGCACGCGCAACCCCGGGAACTCCGCGACGAGATCCTCGGCGCTTTCGCGCACCATCCGCTCGGTCACGTCGACCGGGACGAAGCGGCGCAGCGTGCCGGCGTCCGCCATGGCGCGCAGGAGCAGCCGCGTCTTGGTCGCCGTGCCGGAACCCAGCTCGACGAGCTCCGCCGCGTCGCCGGCGATGTCGTCCGCGCGGGCCTCGAGGATCGCGCGCTCGGCGCGCGTGGGGTAGTACTCGGGCAGCTCGGTGATCTGGTCGAACAGCTCGCCGCCGCGCGCGTCGTAGAAGTGCTTCGGCGGCAGCTCCTTGAACGGGCGGGTCAGGCCGTCGAGCACGTCGTCGGCGAGCGATCGCTCGTCGCCCGGGCCGAGGTACGAGCGCACGACGATGGCGTCGGGGGTCTGCAGTGGCTGCATGTCAGGCCTCCATGGCCAGTCGCACGCCGGCAAAGATCTGCCGGCGCTGGGGGAGGTCCCAGTTGCGGAAGGTCGGCGTCGCGACGCGCGGGTCGGTCGCCCACGAGCCGCCGCGGAGCACGCGGTAGCCGTCGCCGAAGAAGACCTCCGAGTACTGCGGATACGGATGCGCGACAAAGCCCGGATAGGGACCGAACGCGCTCGCCGTCCACTCCCACACCTGGCCGACCGCGTCGAGCGCTCCGCGTCCCGCGCTCGTCGCCTGATTCCAGGTCGCCGCCCTCTCCCACTCCGCTTCGGTGGGGAGGCGTGCACTTCGCGCGCGGGCGAAGGCGTCGGCCTCGAACCAGGAGACGTGGCAGGCGGGCGCGTCCGGGTGCCCCGCCGCCACGCCGGGGTGGTGGGTGATGTCGTAGTCCTCCTTCCACGCCCAGCCCTCGTCCGACCACCACTCGCGGCGCACGTAGCCCCCGCCCTCGACGAAGTGCATCCACGTGCCGTTCGTCACCGGCCGGCGGGCGATCCGGAACGCCGGGAGGTCGACGTCGTGCGCCGCCCGCTCGTTGTCGTAGGCGAAGCCGTCGCCGCCGGCGCCCATGCGGAAGCGCCCGGCCGGGATCGTGACCCACTCCTCGCCGCCGTCCGGGGCGAGCGGCCGCAGCGCGGGCTCGCCCGGCGGGAGGAGGCCGCCGAGCGCCATCGCCTGGCGCATGGTCTCGGTGTGCTGCAGCTCGTGGCGGACGACCATCTCGTGCAGCACCGGGTCGGGCGCGCGGCCGTCGAGCGTCTCGAGCGCGCGCACGCGCACGGCGCCGAGGTACTCGTGCGCCCCGGCGGTGTCGAGCAGCTCGATCTCGCCGCGGACCGTCCGCGGCGTCTCGAACGCGTCGTAGCGGGCGGCGAGGTCCGGTCGGAGCAGCGGCGCGCCGCCGAAGCGGTGCACGAGCCACAGGTCCTCGTACGCGGCGATGTGCGCGAGGTCCCAGACGAGCGGGCTCATGATCGGGTCGATCTGGCGTTCCAGCTCGGCCGGCTCGACGTGGGCGACGAGGTCGAGGGTTCGCTGCCGCACCGCGTGCATGGCGTCGACGATCGCGCGGGCCATGAAGCGTCGACCCTACAGCCGTGCGCTCACGGCGTGGTGAAATCGGTGCGACCGGCGCCCGCACCGTGCCGTCGAGGCACGGCCCCGCGGCCGGCGCCTCCAGGGGGATAACCCCCCTCGTGGACGCCAGCCGACCGCATGGTGGCCACACAGGCACGACGGCACACTGCGCGAGGACTCACCAGGTCTCACGACCTCTCTCTCCAAGGAGCCACTTTGCACGCCAACACGTTCGCCGCTCGCGCGGGTCGCTGGAGCGCCCAGCACCGCAAGACGGCAATCTGGGGCTGGATCGCCTTCGTCGTCGTCGCCTTCGTCATCGGGGGCGCCGTCGGCGTCAAGAAGCCGACGGAGTACGTCGGCCCGGGCGAGTCCGGCCGGGCCGACCGGCTCGCCCTCGATCATTTCCCCAAGGACGCCGACGAGAGCGTTCTCATCCAGGCCCCGAAGGGCGGCAGCGCCCGTGACGCCGCCGTCCGCAAGGCCGTCGACGACACGATCGCCGCCGTCTCCGGCAAGCCGCGCGTCGCCGACGTCGAGTCGCCCTACGCGACGGGCAACGAGCATCAGATCTCCAAGGACGGCCGCTCCGTCCTCGTGAACTTCAAGGTCCGCGGCGACGAGCAGCAGACCACCGACGCGATCGGTCCGGTCGTCGCCGCAGTCGCCGACGTCAAGGCGCAGAACCCCGGCCTGTTCGTCGGCGAGTTCGGCGCCGCGAGCGCGAACAAGGCGCTCTCGAAGTCGTTCGAGGACGACTTCAAGAAGGCCGAGACGCTGTCGCTGCCGATCACGCTCGCGATCCTGATCGTCGCCTTCGGCGCCCTGGTCGCGGCGGGCATCCCGCTCTTGCTCGGTCTCTCGGCCGTCATGGCGACGCTGGGCCTGGTCGCCCTGCCGAGCCAGATCGTCCCGATGGACGACATGATCAGCTCGATCATCCTGCTGATCGGCCTGGCGGTCGGCGTCGACTACACGCTGTTCTACCTGCGCCGCGAGCGCGAGGAGAAGGCGCGCGGGGCGGGCAAGATCGAGGCCGTCCACACCGCCGCCGCGACGTCCGGCCGCGCCGTGCTCGTGTCCGGCTTCACTGTCATGGCGGCCATGGCGGGCATGCTGCTGGCCGGCGACCGCACGTTCACCTCGCTGGGCATCGGCGCGATCATGGTCGTCGCCGTCGCGATGATCGGCTCGATCACCGTCGTGCCCGCGATGCTGGCCTGGCTCGGCGATCGCGTCGACAAGGGCCGCATCCCGTTCCTGCACCGGCTGCGCCGGGAGGACGGCGAGAGCCGCATGTGGGGCGCGATCCTGACGCGCGTCCTCAAGCGCCCGGCGCTGTCGGCCGGGCTGGCCGCCGCCGCGCTGGTCGCCATGGCGACCCCGGCGTTCTCCATGCACACGGTCCAGACCGGCACCGACGACCTGCCGCGCAAGCTCGAGGTCATGCAGGTCTACGACCGCATGCAGGCCTCGTTCCCGGGCGGTGAGATCCCCGCCGTGGTCGCGGTCGAGGCGGACGACGTGACCGCGCCGCAGTTCGCCTCCGCGGTCAAGGAGCTCGAGCGCAAGGCGGTCGCGACCGGCACCATGAACGCGCCCGTCGACGTCACCGTGAGCCCCGACAGGCACGTCGCGCTCATCAACGTCCCGATGAAGGGCAACGGCACCGACGACGTGTCGAACAGGGCGGTCGCGGAGCTGCGCGGCGGCATCGTCGACGCGACGGTCGGCAGCGCGCCGGGCGTGCGCAACGCCTACGTGTCGGGCATGGCGGCGCAGTCGTCCGACTGGAACGAGCTCATGAAGTCGCGCGCTCCGCTCGTGTTCGCGTTCGTCCTGACGCTCGCGTTCCTGCTGCTGCTCGTGACGTTCCGCTCGCTGGTCATCCCGATAAAGGCGATCATCCTGAACCTGCTGTCGGTGGCCGCCGCGTACGGCGTGCTCGTGTGGGTGTTCCAGGAGGGTCACTTCGAGAGCATCCTGGACTTCGAGTCCAACGGCGGGGTGACGAGCTGGCTGCCGATGTTCCTGTTCGTGATCCTGTTCGGCCTGTCGATGGACTACCACGTGTTCATCCTCAGCCGGATCCGCGAGGCCGTGGACCGCGGCATGCGGACCGAGGACGCGGTCGCGCACGGGATCAAGGCGACGGCCGGCACGGTCACGAGCGCCGCGATCGTCATGGTCGCCGTGTTCGCGATCTTCGCCACGCTGAGCTCGCTCGACTTCAAGCAGATGGGCGTCGGCCTGTCGGTCGCGATCCTGATCGACGCGACGATCGTCCGCGCGGTGCTCCTGCCCGCGACGATGAAGCTCCTCGGCAAGTGGAACTGGTACCTGCCGCGCAAGCTCGAGTGGCTGCCGCGGGTCGCCCACGAGCCGTCGGTGGAGGGCGCGAGGGCCTAGCGGCCGCGCCCTCTCCCGCCCGAGCCCGAGCCCCGCGGTGCGCGACGCCCGCGGGGCTCGTCTTCGTTGGGGTGGGCGGCGCCGTGGCGCCCCGCGCCGGCAGTCGCGGTCGGTCGGGGCGCGGGCGGGTCGGCATCGAGGGCGGCAGGGCGCCCTCGGTCGGTCTCCGCCGGGGGGCGTGGGTCAGATCGACGACCTCTGTCGTCTCCAATCTGACCCAGCCGCGCTCGATCGGTGCCGCCCGACGAGCCGCGAGTCGCATAGAGGCTGTCGCATGCCGGGGCCCCGGCCGGACTCGCTGTGACTTCTGGCATCGCCGCGTCACGCGCGTGCCGCGCCGGAACGCTCGCGGGCGACGCCGGGCTCAGGCGTCCGTGCGCCGCCGGGCGGCGCCTCACCGCCGACTGTGCGTGAGCGACGAATTCCTTCTTCCTAGCAGCCATTTCTCGTCGCTCGCGCAATCGCACGCCGTGGCAGTCGGTGCCGGCGCCGGGCGGTCGGTCGCGGCGCGGGCGGGTCGGCATCGACCGCGGCAGGGCGCTCTCGCTCGTGATCTCCGCGGGCGGGGGTCGGGCAGATCGAACGTAGGTCGTCCGCCGATCTGACCAACCCTGCGCTGGACCGGCGCGGGCCCGCTTTCGTGCGGCGGCCGCAGCCGGTCACTCGCCCCGCGGCGCGGCGGGCGGCTCGCCGGCCTCGTCGCTGCCCTCGGCGACTGGGCAGCGGTCGCATACGGCGCGCTCGCAGAGGCGGCAGACTCGCTCGGGATCGCGGCCCCGGCGGCCGCGGGCGTGCAGCAGGCGCTCGAGCGCCCGCTCGAGCACCTCGGCCTCGTCGGCCGCGAGCGGCGCGATGAGCTCGCGGATCGCCCGCTCCCGGGCGGCGATTACCCGGCGCGTCATCCGTCGCCCGGCGGGGGTGAGCGCGAGCGCGACGGTGCGCGGCCGGCGTCCGGGACGGCGCTCCACCCAGCCCTCCGCCACGAGGCGGTCCACGAGCCGGACGGTGCCCGGCTGCGAGAGCCCGAGCGCCCCGCGCAGCTCCTCGATGCTCTGATCGCGGTAGGCCCTGATCGTCACGAGCGCGGCGGGGACCGCGCCACCGAGCCCGGTCTCGCGCTGCGTGCTCCGCGTCACCGCATCGGCGACGACGAGTGACCACGCACCTACGAGGTTTGCCGTTCGCGCCGCCCACTGACTATGCATTACTCATGCATACTACGGCCGTGGTCAGATGGGATCCCCTCAGCTGGCGCACGGCCACGGCGCTGACCACCGTCTACCTGGCGTGGGGCGGCACGTACGTGGCGATCCGCGTCATGGTCGAGACGCTGCCGCCGCTGATCTCGACTGGGGCGCGGTTCCTCATCGCCGGTGCGCTGCTCGGGGCGTGGCTGCGGGCGCGCGGCCGGCGGCTGCGCGCCTCCCGGCGGGAGCTGCTCGGCGCGGCGGCGATCGGGACGGTCATCCTCGGCGACATCGGCCTGCTCGCCGTCGCCGAGCGCGAGGTGCCCGCCGGCCTGGCGGCGCTGCTCATCGCGACCGTGCCGCTCTGGGTCGTCGCGCTGCGGCTCGCGGCCGGCGAGCGGATGAGCCACGCCACGCTGGCCGGGGTCCTGCTCGGGCTCGCCGGCGTCGCGCTGCTCGTGCTCCCGGGCGACCGCCCCGAGGGCGCGCCGCTGGGGTGGCTGCTCGTGCTGGTCGGCGCCGCCGCGATCGAGGCCGCCGGCCAGTTCGCGTCACAGCGCACGCCGCTCCCGCGCGACCTGCTGTGGACGACGGCGCTCCAGCTGCTCGCGGCGGGTGCGGTGCTGGTGCTCGCCGGGGCCGCGACGGGCGAGGTCGCGGCGGGCGCGGGCCGCGTCTCGACGGAGTCGGCGGTCGCGTTCGGGTACCTCGTGCTGCCCGGGTCGATCCTCGCCTACAGCGCATTCGTGTGGCTGCTCGAGCACGAACCGGTGTCGACGGTGGCGACGTACGCCTACGTGAACCCGGTCGTCGCGCTGGTGCTCGGCTGGCTCGTGCTCGGCGAGGGGCTCACCGCGACGATGGCGGCGGGCAGCGTGGTCGTCGTCGGCTCGGTCGCGTTCGTCGTGCGCCGCGAGAGCGGCTGACGGGTCCGCCGGCCGGCCGGCCGGTTGTCGGCGATCGCGCCGGCGGGGGTAGACCGGCCCGCATGGGCCTTCTGACCTACCTCGTCCTCCTCGCGATCTCCGGCCTCATCGTCGGCGCGCTCGCGCGCCTGGCGCTGCCCGGCCCCGACCCGATGGGCATCGGCACGACGATCATGATCGGCCTCGCCGGCTCGTTCCTGGGCGGGATCGTCACCGCGCTGCTCTTCCGGCGCAACGGCGCGGGCATCGTCGTCGCGGTCGCCTGCGCGACGCTCATCGTCTACCTCATCCGCCGCTCCCGGGGCGGGTCGCTCACGGATCCGGGTCGGGGCTTCCGGCGCCGCTAGCTGTCGTTCCAGAGCCGGATCACGCGCACCTCGCGCTCGAAGCCGAGCATCGACAACGAGCCGGTGCTCAGGTACAGGCGGCCGCCGAACGAGACCGGCTCCTCGAGCCAGCGCGCGCCGAGCGCGCGGAGCACGTGGCCGTGGGCGAACACCGCCACGTCGCCGTCGACGCCGAGGATCTCCTCGACGACCCGGTCGCAGCGCGCGGCGACCTCCTCGGCCGTCTCGCCGCCCGGCACGCCGTCGGACCAGAGAAACCAGCCGGGGCGGGTCTCGCGGATCTGCCGCGTGGTGACGCCCTCGTACTCGCCGTAGTCCCATTCGAGCAGGTCCTCGCGCACCTGCGCGCCGTCGCCGACGCCGGCCAGGGCGGCGGTCTCCCGCGCGCGCTCGAGCGGGCTCACGAGCACCAGCTCGAACGACCGGTCGCGCAGCCGCGCCCCGAGCTCGCGGGCCCGCTCGCGCCCCGCGTCCGTCAGCGGCACGTCGGTGCGGCCGGTGTGCCGGCCCGAGCGCGACCACTCGGTCTCGGCGTGGCGGACGAGCCACACCTCCTGTGTGCGGGGGTGGTGATCAGCCACCGAGCGCGGCCGCGTCGGCGATGACCTCGAGGCGATCGCGGGCGAGCAGCGACGCCGGCACGGCGGGGTCCGCGCCGGCCAGCACGCGCGCGAGCATCGGGGCCTTCTCCCCGCCGGTCACCACGACCAGGATGCGCCGCGCCTCGTTGAGCTTCTCCAGGGTGAGCGTCATGCGCTCCGGCGGCGGCTTGGGCGAGTCGCGCACGCAGACCGCGGTCCCCTGCGCGCGCAGCATCGGGTGCCCGGGGAACAGCGACGCGGTGTGGCCGTCGGGCCCCATGCCGTTGAGGGCCACGTCGAGCACCGTCCCGTCGAGCTCCTCGGCGTACGCCCTGGCCGCGCCCTCGCAGCCGAGCTCGACGGCGAGCGGGTGCCACACCGCCTCGGGCGCCTCGAGCGTGCTCGTCGCCAGCCGGTGCGTCGACTCGGGATCGTCCAGCGGCACGACGCGCTCGTCGCCGTACCAGAGGTGCACGTCGCGCCAGTCGGGCAGCAGCGGCCCGAGGCGGCGATACACCTGGCCGACGGTCGAGCCGCCGGAGAGCGCCACGTGCGCCACGCCGCGCACGGTCCGCGCCGCGTCGATGGCCGTGGCCAGCACGTCGGCGGCGCGCTCGGCCACCTCCTCGACCGTCTCGCAGCGGGTGACGACCGGCTCCTCGCTCACGGCGACAGCAGCTCCCGCCGGCGGGCGTCGAGCAGCGGCTGCTCGCGCGCGAGCTTCTGGTCGGCGCGGATCACGTGCATCACCGCGTTGATCAGCGCCAGGTGCGTGAACGCCTGCGGAAAGTTCCCGAGATGGCGTCCCGAGTGCGCGTCGATCTCCTCGGCGAACAGCCCCAGCGGCGAGGCGAAGCTCAGCATCCGCTCGCACAGCGCACGCGCCCGCACGGACTCGCCGATCTCGGCCAGTGCGCTCACGAGCCAGAACGAGCAGATCGCGAAGGAGCCCTCCTCGCCGACCAGGCCGTCGTCGGTCTCGGAGACCTTGTAGCGCAGCACGAGCCCGTGCTCGGTGAGCTCGTCCTCGATCGCGTTGACGGTCGCCACGATGCGCTCGTCGTCGGGCGG
>DATAAR010000071.1:0-9737 GCA_036259975.1 Solirubrobacteraceae bacterium
GTCCCCGCGACGAAGCCGAACGCCGCGCCGGCGCCGCAGCCCGCGGCGCCGCGGCTGGGCGGCGTGGCGGTCGCGCCGGTGCTGAGCCAGGTCAGCGTCCGGAGGACCGGCGTGCCGGTGACGCTCAAGGTCCCCGCCGGCGCGAAGGTCGTTCAGATCAAGGTCGTCCGCGCGGGCGCGACGGCGAAGGCCACGGCGGCCACGGCGCGCAAGCCGCTGGCCACGCTGTACCGCTTCCCGGCGCGCGCCGGCACGTTGCGCACGAAGCTGTCGACGCCCGCGCTCCGGCGCCTCCTCAAGCCCGGCTCGTACCAGCTGCGTGTCCGCGCCGGAGCGACGAAGAAGCAGCTCGGCGCGGCGACGATCAAGCGGTTCCGCGTCCGCCGGTAGACACGCCCCGGCACAGGTCCACGGGGCGGGCCCGCGTCAGAGTGCCCGCCCCGTGGACCTCACCCCTCGCCGTTGGAGCAGGCCTTCGCGACGGGCTGCGGGCCTGGCTGAGGGCGAACCATCCCCGCCAGAGCCGCACCCCTGCGCGCAGATGCTGCTCGAGGTCGCGGGCGCGCGCTCGGCATCGGGCTCTGACGCACGTGTGCTCCTCGCGGGGCGCCGCGGGGCCTACGCGTGGATGTCCTTTGCCGCCGCCGGCTTCGTCGCGGCGGCGACAGACGGCAGCGGCGGCAGGCCCTCCTCGGCCTCGATCCCGCGCACCTCGCCGGAGTAGCCGAGCTTCGTGAGCCGCGCGATCTCGCGCTCGCCTTCGATGCGGGCGGGATGGTCGGGCGGGAGCCCATGAATCAGGCGCGCGATCCGGTTGCGGATCTGCAGCGCGAAGTGCGGGGTCGACGCGCCCATGAGCTGGCGCACGTCGTCGACCGTGACCTCGTGGTCGCGGGTGCGGCGGATCGGATGCTCGGCTTCGGACATGGCGTGTCTACGACCGCGAGCCGGTCGGCGCGCGCCGGTTCTCGCGGGTGATCTCGAGGAGCGAATCGATCCGGGCCTGCACCCCCACCGAGATGCTCTTGTCGTCCCCGAGAATCCAGCCGTGATTGTAGACGCCGCGCACCGGATCGGTCCGGTAGCCGGGCTGGATGTCCAGCAGGTACTCGCTCGTGGGAGCGTCCAGGCGGTCGCGGTTGGAGAGCAGGATCAGCGGGCCGTAGGTCCCGCTGGCCGAGAGCGGCGCGGCGGCGGCCGCGTCGAGCGGGCGGTCGGCCCGGGCGAACACGAGGCCGTGTCCGGGGTCGACGACGCCCCAGCCGAAGTCGTCGTCGACGTAGCGCGCGAAGTCGATGCTCGAGCGGACGGCGTCGCCGGTCCCGACGCGGGTGACGCTCCCAAACCGCCTCAGCGCCTCGACGACCCGCTCGGAGATCGTCTCCGGCGGCCCGAGCACGTAGATCTTCGGCCGGCGGTGCGCCTCGAGCGCGGCGCGGGTGGCGCCGGGGACGGCGTCGCGGCGCACGAACAGCACCGGGTCGCCGGACTTCGCCGCCCACGCTGCGGCCGGCATCGCGTAGCCCGCGTCGTCGGCGGACGCGATCACCACGCGCTCGCTCGCCTCGCCGCGCGCCGCGCCGACGAACGCGTCGAGCGCCTGGGCGAGGGCAAACGGGTCGCGCCCGCCGATCGACGTCGCGCGCAGCCCGGCCGGGGAGGCCACGTCGCCGACGCGGATGAGCTGCGCGTCGCCGGCCTCTCGCGAGCCGCGCGGCCCGAGCACCTCGAGCGCGTCGCGGGTCGCCTGGGGCAGGTCCGGGCCGTTGGACAGGAGGATCGGCGCGCGGAACGGCGCGCTGGCCAGCACCGCCGCCGCGATCCCGACCCGCCAGTCGCGCGCGTCGGCGAGCGCGACCGCGGACGGGCGGTTGCGCGGCGACGTCGCCGGATACACCGCGCGCGCGACCGCCGCCGCGTCGGCGATCGGGTCGGCGCCGCCGATGCGCGTCGTGTTCTTCGTCGCGAACGCCGGGAAGCCGAGGCTGGTGGCGGCGTCGGACTCCTCGGCGCTCTTGCCGATGGTGGGCTGGTCGGGCTCCTGGCGGAGGTCGTCGCCCCGCTTGCCGCACCCCACCGTCAGGCCGGCGGCGAGCGCGAGCGCCACGAGCAGGAGCGGGCGGAGCGGTCGCATGGGCAGCGGAGCGTAGCGAGCGGCGCTCAGATGAACGACGGCGTCTATTCTTCGGCCATGGACTTCCGCCTGAGCGACGACCAGCTCGCCTTCCAGCGTCACTGCCACGCCTTCGCGCGCGACGTCATGCGCCCCGCGGCGGCGCGCTACGACCGCGAGCAGGCCGTGCCGTACGACGTCATCCGCGAGGCGCGCGCGTGGGGGCTGCACGGTATGCCGTACCTCGAGCGCGTCGGCGCCGACGAGACCGGCCTGACGAACGCGATCTACGCCGAGGAGCTGCACTGGGGCTGCGCCGGCATCGCGCTGGCGATCTCCGGTTCGTCACTGGCCGCTGCCGGCATCGCCTCCTCCGGCACGCCCGAGCAGATCGCGCGCTGGATCCCCGCGTGCTTCGGCTTGGGCGAGGACATCCGCTTCGGCGCCTACGCGGTCACGGAGCCGGGCGCCGGCTCCGACGTCCGCTCGCTGCGCACCACCGCCCGCCGCGACGGCGACGAGTGGGTCCTCAACGGCTCCAAGGTGTTCATCTCGAACGGCGGGATCGCCGACGTCAACGTCGTCGTGGCGACCGTGGACCCCGCCCTCGGGCACCGCGGCCAGGCCTCGTTCATCGTCGAGAAGGACACGCCCGGGTTCGCCATGGGCAAGAAGGAGGACAAGCTCGGGATCCGCGCGTCGCAGACGGCCGAGCTCGTGCTCGAGGACGTTCGCGTGCCGATGGGCCACCTGCTGGGCGGCCTCGACCGGCTCGAGCGCCGGCTGGAGCGCGCGCGGGCGGGCGAGCGGTCGCGCTCGTCGGGCGCGCTCGCGACGTTCGAGATCACGCGGCCGATGGTCGCCGCCAGCGCGCTCGGCATCGCGCGCGCGGCGTACGAGTGGACGCTCGACCGGCTCGACGGGCGCGCCGACGAGCACGGCCCGCTGCTCGACCAGCAGCGCGTGCAGCAGGTCCTCGCCGACGTCGCGACGGAGATCGACGCCGCGCGGCTGCTCGTCTACCGCGCGTCGTGGATGGCACGCGCCGGGGCGCCGATGACGGGCGGCCAGGGCTCGATGAGCAAGCTCAAGGCCGGCGACGTGGCGATGTGGGCGACCACCGTCCTGATGGACCTGGTCGGCCCGGAGGCGGGCTCCGCGGAGCATCCGCTCGAGAAGTGGTTCCGCGACGCGAAGATCTACCAGCTGTTCGAGGGCACCGCCCAGGTTCAGCGGCTCGTGATCGCGCGCATGCAGGTCGCCGAGCGCCGGCGCGTCGCGGCAGAGGAGGCGGAGGCGACGGCCGGGGCCGCCGCGGCCGCGGCCGCGATCCGCGCCGCGTAGCGCGCCGCACGCCGCCGGACGGCGGCGCCATACCGACTTCTGGGGGCCGTCTGGACGAATGTCGGTCCCCCGATCGGCCAGGAGCTCGGGCCGCGGCGCCGACGGTCCGATACCTTGGATGCAACGCCGAATCCCCGGACGGTCCGGGGAACGGGGGACCCACGTTGTTGGGGCGAATCGCGCGAGGTCTCGCGCGAGGCGCCGGCTCTTTCCGCGCCAGCCCGTCAGCTAACCCCGCAGGCCGACGAAAGAGAGTTCGCTGTGCGGGGCCGCGCCCTGATCTTGACGTGCATGATGCTGCTCGCCCTCGGGCTGACCGCGGGCCCGTCCGCCCTCGCCGCCCCAGGAGCGGGCGGCGTCGCCTACGAGGAGGCCCCGGTCGCGCTGCCGCCGGACCCCGACCAGCCGGTCGTCCCCGGCACCGAGGCGGAGCTCCTCGACGACGGCCGGGCCGCCGCCCCCACCGCGGCCCCCGACGCCGTCAAGCAGGCGATCTGGGCCGCGAACAAGATCATCGGCCGCCCGTACCGGTACGGCGGCGGCCACGGCCGCGGCTTCGTCGACCGCGGCTACGACTGCTCCGGCACCGTCTCCTACGCGCTGCACGGTGGCGACCTCCTGGACAGCCCGCTCGACTCGGGCTCGTTCATGAGCTGGGGCGCCGCCGGCGCCGGCGACTGGATCACGGTCTACGCGAACCGGGGCCACGCGTACGTCGTGATCGCCGGCCTGCGGCTCGACACGAGCGCCGCCGGCGACCCGCGCGGCGGCAAGGGCCCGCGCTGGCGCCCGACGCTGCGCTCGTCGCGCGGATTCAAGGCGCGCCACCCGGTCAGGCTGTAGCCACGTAGTCAGCGCTCCCCGCCCGCGGCCTTGGGGAGGATCCGCGGGCGTGGGCTTCACGATCTACGACTTCGAGTCGGCCGAGCGGGCGCGGTCGCGGCGCGAGCTGCCGCGCGTGATCGGCCGGCGCCGTGGGATGCTCTGGGTGGCCTGGACCGCGCGAGCCCGCGTCGCTGGTCACGATCGAGGCGCCGAGCTGTTCGGGGTGCAGGCGTCCGCCTACGCCGGCTGAGCGCCCTTGCCCTCCACCTCGTGCTCGAGGAGCTGCTCGCGCTCGGCCAGGCGGTTGGCGCGGCGGACCTGCGCGTCGCGCTCGCGGCGCAGCTCGTCGGGCGACTCGCACCGGAGGTTCGGCACCGCCGCCACGGGGTGGCCGTCCTCGTCGACCGCGACCATCGTGATGTAGGCGCTGTTGGTGTGGCGGATCTCGCCGGAGATGGGGTTCTCGGCCTCGACGCGGACCCCGACCTCCATCGACGTCCGCCACGCGGCGTTGACCGACGACCGCAGCGTCAGCAGCTCGCCCACGTGCACCGGAGCGAGGAACGTCATGCGGTCGACGGCGGCGGTCACGACCCGCATGCTCGAGTGGCGGATCGCGGCCGTCGCGGCCGCCTCGTCGCACAGCTTCATCACCGTGCCGCCGTGCACGAACCCGGAGGGATTGGCGTCGGTGGGACCCATCCACTGCACGAGAACGCTGCGCGATTCGTTGACGGTTCGCGGCTCCATGGCGGCTCGGTACGCTAGCGGGAGACCACGGAAGCGCTCCTAGGAGGGTTCATGCCGGGCATGGGCGGACGGATGTCCACCGTCATCAAGGCGAAGATCTCGCGGCTGCTCGACAGAGCGGAGGATCCGGGCGAGACGCTCGACTACAGCTATCAGCGTCAGCTCGAGTCGCTGCAGAACGTCAAGAAGGGCATCGCCGACGTCGTCACGGCGAAGAAGCGCCTGCAGATGCAGTCCCAGAAGCTCGAGCAGTCGGTCGTGAAGCTCGACACGCAGGCGCGCCAGGCGCTCGCGGCCGGCAACGAGGAGCTCGCTCGCACGGCGCTCGAGCGCAAGAACGTCGCGCAGACCGAGCTGCAGGGGCTCGACCAGCAGGTCGCCGAGCTCGAGGCCCAGCAGCAGAAGCTGACCGACTCCGAGCAAAAGCTGCGCCAGAAGATCGACGCCTTCCGCACCAAGAAGGAGGTCATCAAGGCGCAGTACTCGGCGGCCGAGGCACAGGTGCGGATCTCCGAGGCGGCGACCGGCGTGGGCGAGCAGATGGCCGACGTCGGCCTGGCGATGCAGCGCGCGCAGGACAAGACCGAGCAGATGCGCGCGCGGGCGGACGCGGTGTCCGAGCTGGAGGCGGCGGGCACGTTCGACGACCTCACCGCGCTCGGGCCCGGGCAGGACGACATCGACCGCCAGCTGCACGAGCTGAGCTCCTCGAGCCAGGTCGAGGACGAGCTCGCGAAGATGAAGGCCGAGCTCGGCGCGGGCGAGGGGGCCGAGCCGAAGGGCCAGCTCGGCGAGGGCGGCAAGCAGTGATCGTCCGGATCTCGAACGAGGGCCAGTACCGCCTCGACGACAGCCATCACGCCCGGCTCGACGAGCTCGACGACGCGGTGGTCGGGACCGTCGCGGCCCTCGACGAGGCCGGCTTCTACGCGCGGTTCGAGGAGCTGCTGCGCTTCGTGCGCACCGAGGGCGAGCCGCTGGACGACGACGACCTCGAGCCGTCGGAGTTCATCCTCCCGCCGGCCGACCTCACCTTCGCCGAGGCCGGCGCCGAGTTCAGCGGCGAGGGGCTGATCCCCGAGCCCGCTCCGCCCGGCGCCGCGTAGCGGCACGGCAGGCGGCGCGACACCGCCCGCACGCCGGTCGCGCGTGGCGCTCGCGGGGATGGCGCGGGAGGTGAGCGGCGCGCCGCTATGGCGTGCCGCCCGTGCCGCCGTCGACCACCGGAGACTCCGGCGGTCCGGGTCAGATCGGCGACGGCAGATGTCCGCACCGTCGCTCCTCTGGTATCGAGCGGCACGCCGACAGCGGGGCGCGCCGCCGCGCGAGATCCGCCGCCGCGCCGGTCCGGCCGGAGACCGGCGCGGGTGAAAAGCCGCGGGCTCGGGCATGTACCGCAGCGTTGACCAGAACGCAGCACGAGTTCGGGGACGTGCAGGCGGTCTACCTGCCGGTGGCGCTGGCGGTGGTGGTGGTCGTCTGGGTGCTGTTCGCGTTCGCGCTCGGGCGCTACCGCGCGTCGCGCCGCGACGGGCCGGCGCCGACCCGGGACCGCCCCGTCCTGGAGCTCGCGATCGCGGCGCTGCTGGCCGCGATCGTCGCCGCGCTCGTCGTCGTGACCTTCGGCGCCAACGCGCGCGAGACCGAGAACGACGACCCGGTCCGCTTCCGCGTCGACGCACTCGCGTACAAGTGGGGCTGGCAGTTCACGTACCCGTCGCTGCCCGGCGCGATGGACCGCACGACCCGGACGCGGCCGCCGATCCTGCACGTGCCGGCCGGCACGACGGTCGAGGTCGTGCTGCGGACCCAGGACGTCACGCACGCGTTCTGGGTGCCGGCGGTGAAGTTCAAGAGCGACGCCTGGACCGGCGCCGTCCACCGCTTCCGGCTCGTGTTCCCGCCGGGCGACCACCTCAGCGGGCACTGCGCGCAGTACTGCGGGCTGCGCCACTCCGACATGACGTTCACGGTGCACGCGATGGGCGCGGCCGAGTTCCGTGCCTGGGCGGCGCGGGCGAGCGGGCGGCCGGCGTGAGCGTGGCGGCGCCGGCCCGCCCGCCGTTCGCGCCCCTGCAGGGGGTCGCCGGGACGCTGTTCGGGACCGACCACAAGGCGGTCGCCGTCCGCACGTTCGTGCTGGCGTTCGGGTTCTTCCTCGGCGGCGGTGTGCTCGCGCTGCTGATGCGCACCGAGCTCATGGCGCCGGGCATGCAGGTCACCTCGCGCACGGGCTACGACGAGATGTTCTCGATGCACGGCTCGACGATGATCTACCTCTTCGTCACGCCGGTGGCGCTCGCGCTCGGGACGTACTTCGTGCCGCTCCAGGTCGGCGCCGCCGAGATCGCGGCGCCGCGGGTGAACCTGCTCGGCTTCTGGCTGTACGCGCTCGGCGGCCTGATCGTGTGGCTGAGCTGGTTCCCGCGCAACGGCGCGGCGCAGGCCGCGTGGACCGGCGAGTACCCGTTCTCGGACTCGACGAGCCTGCCCGGCACCGGCATGGACATGTGGATCGTGGGCGTCTCGCTGGCCACGGTGGGCGCGATCCTGTGGGCCGGGTGCCAGCTCGCGACGATCGTCGCGCGCCGGGCCCCAGGGATGACGCTGCTGCGCATGCCGGTGTTCACGTGGGCGATGCTCGCGACCTGCCTGATGACCGTCGCGTCGTTTCCGTCGCTGCTCGGCGCGATGGGCGGCCTGCTGCTCGACCGCCACGGCGTCGAGGTGTTCCCCGGCGCGGGCGGCGCGGCCGCCTACCAGCACCTGTTCTGGTTCTACGGCCACCCGGTCGTGTACACGATGTTCTTCCCGTTCGTCGGCGTGGCGCTGGAGATCCTGGCCACGTTCTCGCGGCGGCGGGTTTTCGGCTACAGGGGCGTCGCGCTGTCGCTGCTCGCGTTCGCGGCGCTGTCGAGCGCGGTGTGGGGCCATCACATGTTCACCACCGGCGAGGTCTCGAACCTGTACTTCTCGCTGACGTCGCACATGCTCGCCGTGCCGGCCGGCATGGAGTACGTCGCGGCGATCGGCACGCTGATCGGCGGCGCGCTGGTGCTGCGCGCGCCCATGCTGTTCGCGGTCGGGTTCTTCGTGCAGTTCCTGATCGGCGGGCTGACCGGGATCTACGTCGCCTCGCCGCCGCTCGACTACCACGTGCACGACAGCTACTTCGTCGTCGCCCACCTCCACTACACGCTGTTCGCCGGGAGCGTGTTCGGCCTGTTCGCCGCGGTCTACTACTGGTGGCCGAAGGTGACGGGGATCATGCTCGGCGAGCGGCTCGGGCGGCTGCAGTTCTGGCTGCTCGCGATCGGGACGAACGTGACCTTCTTCCCGATGTTCCTCGTCGGCTACGACGGCATGCCGCGACGCGTCGCCGACTACGCGGCTTCGGCCGGCTGGACGGGCACGAACCTGATCGAGACGATCGGCTCCTACGTCATCGCCCTCGGGATGCTCGCCTTCGCGGTGAACGTCGTGACGTCGTGGCTGGCGGCCCGGCCGGCGGGACCGGACCCGTGGGGCGCGCAGACGCTCGAGTGGGCGACGAGCTCCCCGCCGCCGCGGCACAACTTCGAGCGCGCGCTGCCGCCGATCCGCTCGGCCGAGCCGCTGATGGACCTGCGCGGCGTGCCGGAGGCGTCGCGGTGAGGGGGCGCTCCGCCGCGCTGCTCGTCGCGGCCTGGGGGCTGCTCAACCTCGCGCTGGCCACGCTCATGTTCGCCTTCACGACGGACCTGATGTCGCACGTCGTGTACTGGCTGGCGGTCGCCTTCGTGTTCGCGATGGCGGTCCCGGCCTGGTTCGCGCGCGACCCGCCGCGGCGGCGCCTGCCCGAGGCGAGCGCCGGGACGGTGGCGCTCGCGGCCGGACTGGCGTTCCTGGCGCTGGGCGCGGCCCTGGGAATCTGGGGCGTGTTCGTGGGCCTTGCCGGGGTGCTCATCGGGCTCGTGCTGCTCGCCATGGAGCGGTGGGTGCGATGAGCGCCGAGCTGCTCCTGCTCGGGGAGCTCGCGGCCGCCGGAGCGGTGTACGTGGCCGGCGCCCGGCGCGTGCATCGCTGGCCCGCGGCGCGGACGACGGCGTTCGGCGCGGGGCTCGCGGTGCTTGGCGTCGCGCTGATCGGCCTCGACGCCGCCGCCCACCGGCGGCTGAGCGCGCACATGGTGCAGCACCTGCTGCTCGCGTTCGCGGCCGCGCCGCTGCTGGTGGCCGCCTCGCCGGTGGCGCTGGCGCTGCGGGCGACGCGGCGGACGGCGCCGGGGCGCCGCGCCGCGCCGCTCGCCGCGGCGCTCGGGCACCCGCTGCTCGGCTGGGCCGCGCTGCCGGCGGTCATGGCGCTCACCCACTTCACCGCGGTCTACGGCGAGGCGCTCGAGCACCCGCTCGTCCACGCCGGCGAGCACGCGGCCTACCTTCTCGCCGCGCTCGCGTTCTGGCGGCCGGTGCTCGGTGCCGACCCGGTCCGCCGGCGGCCCGGCGCGGTGGGACGGCTGCTCTACCTGCTGCTCGCCGCCGGCCCGCTCGCGCTCGTCGGGGTGGCGATGCAGTCGAGCACGCGGCCGTGGTACGCCGCGTACGCCGGGCGGCCCGGCGCGCTCGCCGACCAGCACGCCGCCGGCGCGCTGATGTGGGTCGGCGGCGGGCTCGCGCTCGCGCTGCTGATCGTGGCCGTGGCGTGGACGGCGATCGAGCGCGAGCAC
>DATAAR010000072.1:0-5098 GCA_036259975.1 Solirubrobacteraceae bacterium
GTGCCGGCCCTCGTGGCGCGCTCGGCGAGCGACACGCGCAGGCCGTCGACCTCGACGCTCTCCGCGGGCGCGGGCAGCGGCCGCGAGCGCATCGAGCCGTCGACGGTGAGGTCGCCGGCAAGCGTCTGCGGCTTGCCGTCGACGGAGAAGTCGGCGAACACGCGGTAGGACCCCGCGTCGCGGACGGTCGTGGGGACCGACCAGGTGCCGTCCGCGCTCTCGGTCGGGTGCAGGTGCTGGAAGCCGGTCATGTCGCGGCGCACGACGATGAGGTGCATGCGCTTGGTGTGCTCCACGTCGAAGTCGCGGACCGTACGGCCACGGCGGTCGGCGATCCGGAACGCCAGGTCGAAGCGCCGGCCCGCGGGCGCCGTCCGGCGGGCCAGCTCGAGCGTGAGGCCCTTGTCGCTGACCGCCAGGCCGCGCACGGGCTGCGGGGCCATCGTCTTCTCACCGTGCCCGTCGCCCTCGGCCGCCATCTCGGCCATGCCGCCCTTGGCGGCCGGCTCCACCGCCGGCTCGCCGGGACGGACGTCGATCTGGCTCCCGGCGAGCGCGGCACCGGCGAAGACCAGCGCCAGCACGACGGCGAACCCGGCCAGCTTGGCGAGGGGGCTCATGCCGCCCCCTGCTCGGCCATCGCCGGCTCGACGTTGCCGTGCATGCCGCGGCCGTGGGGGCGCGCGTACTCCTCCGGGCGCAGCAGCATGACGCCCGCCATCGCGAGCAGCATCGCGACGTGCTCGATGATCATCAGGGCGCCGTGGTCGGTGAGCACGCCGGCCCACAACAGGGCGATGACGGCGAAGGTCGGCACGAACATCGAGGCCGCCATCTCCGTGTTCGCGCGCCAGCCGTGGCCGCGGTGGAGCATCCAGCCGACCATGGGCACGGTCATCGTCGTCGCCATGCCCAGGAACATGAGCGCCGGGGCGTCGTCTGTCAGCTGGTCCCAGTCGATGCCCAGCGCGCCCAGTGCCCAGCCGGCGGCACCGCCCAGGACAGCCATGCCGAGGAACATGGCGATGACCATCTCGCCGTAGTGGCGGATGAAGTGCTTCGTGGCGGGGCTCATGCCGTCACCGCGTCGTAGCCGGCCTCGTCGATCGCGGCGACCACGGCCGCCGCGTCGATGCCGGAGCCGTGGACCTGGACCAGCTTGGTGTCGGGGGCGACGTCGACGAGGGTGACGCCCGCGACCTTGGTGACCTCGTGGGTCACCGCGACCGTGCAGTGGTCGCAGGTCATGCCCGCCACCGTGAAGGCGAGCTGCTCGGTGGACGGGCTCTGAGGATGATCGGAGGGGGTCGACATGGAGTGTCCTATGGGTCTCGAATATACCGGGCGGGGGTATCGGCGGGCGCCAGACTAGCATACCCCGCCGGGGTACATCAAGACTTGTTCGGCCGCGAGGCGTAGCCGCTCGCGATACGCGGCGAGCTGACGCCCCCGCGCCGATGAAGGCACGGCCAGACCGAAGCGTCGTCCCAGAACGCGCCTCGGGGTAGGCGGGACCTAGGGGCGAGATGCGAGAGCGGATGCTGCGCGGCGCGCTGTACATCGTCGATGACTCCGAGAGCGAGGCCGAGTTCGGCGCGTGCAAGAGCTCCTGGCCCGGTTCAACGGCTCCGCGCCGGGGGCGTGATCTTGCCCGCACCAATGACCGACCTGCGACTGAGAAACCGGTCGGTGTGAGCTGCTGAGAACAGCTCGGGCCCCCGGTTGTGCTCGCCGCGTTGCAGCCCCGTCTCAGTCGTCGAAACCGAGAACAGGGCTGCGAACTGGACGCGCTACTTGATCGAGTCGTAGACCTTGAACAGCGGCATGTACATCGAGATCACGATGAACCCGACGATGCCGCCGACCACGACCAGCATGATCGGCTCGAGGATCGACGTCAGCGACTTGACCGCCGTCGCGACCTGGTCCTCGTAGAAGTCGGCGATCTTGGACAGCATCGCGTCCATCGCACCGGTCTCCTCGCCCACGCCGACCATGTGGCTGACCATGCCCGGGAAGACATCGGACTTCTTGAGCGGCTCGGCGATCGTGCCGCCGCGCTTGACGCTGTCGATGACGTCGGCCATCGCGTTCTCGATGACGCGGTTGCCGGCGGTCTTCGCGGTGATGTCGAGCGCCGCCAGGAGCGGGACGCCGGCGCTGACGAGCGCGCTCAGCGTGCGCGACCAGCGCGCCAAGGCGACCTTCTGGACGATGTCGCCGATCTTCATCGGGATGCGCAGGCGGAACGCGTCCCACTGGCCGCGGCCCCGGTGGGTGCTCTTCCACTTGCGGAACGCGACGACGGCGCCCACGGAGGCGAGGATCCACGCCCACCAGTAGCCCTTCATCGTGTCCGACAGGAAGACGGTGAACTTCGTGATCGTCGGCAGGTCGCCGCCGAACTGCTCGAAGACGCCCACGAACACCGGCACGAGGAAGGTCACGAGGCCGATGAGGACGGTGAGCGCGAACGTCAGCACGACGCCCGGGTAGACCATCGCCGACTTGATCTGCCGGCGCAGCGAGTCCTCCTTCTCGAGCTGGTCGGCGATCCGGACGAGCGAGTCCTCCAGGAGGCCGCCGGTCTCGCCGGCGCGGGTCATCGCGACGTAGAGCGGCGAGAACACCTTGGGGTGGCGCTCGAGCGCGTCCGACAGCGGCAGGCCGGCCTCGACGTCCTTGCGGACCTTCACGATCGTGTCGGCGAGGGGCTTGCTGTCGGTCTGCGTCTCGAGGACGTAGAGCGCGCGGAGGATCGTCATGCCGGAGCTCACCATCGTGGCGAGCTGCCGGCTCATGACCGTAAGGTCGGTCGCCTTGATCCGCTCGAGGAACGCGAGCGTGATCTCCTTGGAGGCGTGCTTGTCGGCGATGTCGAGGACGATCAGCCCGCGCGACTTGAGCTGGTCGGAGACGACCTGCTTGGACTCGGCCTCGACCTCGCCGGTGGCCTTCGCCCCGGTGATGTCCATCGCCTTGAAGACGTACGTCGCCATCTCGAGCTCTCCCCGCGTCGCGGCCGGCCGGCCCTACGCCGCCATCCCGAAGCCGCCCATGCCCATCAGGCGGCGCAGCTCCTCCGGCGTCGACGAGCGCTGCTCGGCCACGCGCTGGCTGATCTTGCCGGTGCGCACGAGTTGCGCGAGCGCGGCGTCCATGGTCTGCATGCCGACGTTCGAGCCGGTCTGCATCGCGGACGGAATCTGGTGGGTCTTGCCCTCGCGAATCAGGTTGCGGACGGCCGGCGTCGGCACGAGGACCTCGGCGGCCACGACGCGCGCCGAGCCGTCGGCGGTCGGGATCAGCTGCTGCGTCATCACGCCCTGCAGCGCAACCGACAGCTGCATCCGCACCTGGTCCTGCTGGTGGGCCGGGAACACGTCGATGATGCGGTCGATCGTCTGCGGCGCGCTCTGCGTGTGCAACGTCGCGAAGACGAGGTGGCCGGTCTCCGCGGCGGTGAGCGCGGTCGAGATCGTGTCGAGGTCGCGCATCTCGCCGACGAGGATCACGTCGGGGTCCTGGCGCAGCGCCGCCTTGAGCGCGAGGCCGAACGTCTGCGCGTCGGAGCCGAGCTCGCGCTGGTTGACGATGCACTTCTTGTGCGAGTGGAGGAACTCGATCGGGTCCTCCACCGTCATGATGTGCTCCTCGCGCGTCTCGTTGATCGCGTCGATCATCGCGGCGAGGGTGGTCGACTTGCCGGAGCCGGTCGGGCCGGTGACGAGAACGAAGCCGCGCGGCTTCTTTATGAACTCGTGCGTCGCGGCGGGCAGCCCGAGGTCGTCGATGCAGACGATCTCGTTCGGGATTAGGCGGAACGCGGCGCCGATGGCGGCGCGTTGCATGTAGGCATTGACGCGGAAGCGGGCGTGGCCCGGGACCGAGTAGGCGAAGTCCAGCTGCCACTCGTTCTCGAACTTCTGGCGCTGGTCGTTCGTCAGGATGCTGTAGACGATCTCGCGCGTGTCGGTGGTGCTGAGCCCGGGATAGCCCTCGAGCGGCGCTAGACGGCCGCGGACGCGCACCATCGGTGGGGCACCGGCGGTCAGGTGGAGGTCGGACGCGCGGCGGGCGACGACGTCCAGGAGCAGGTCGGCGAAGTCGAAGGTCACGTCTCGCGGATCGGCCACGCGGCAGCCCGACTTGAGCCGACCGGACGATCGTCCGACTCTCGCCCGCGCGGCTCAAGGTGCGGCGTCGGTGCCCGGCGTCCGCGGCTTCACGAAACGCCCGCGGCGCGGCCTCAGGCCGTGCGACACCCTCGTGGCGAAGGCCGCCGCCCCGGACCGCGGGAGGGGGCGGGACGGCGGCCGTGCCCACGCGCTCGCCGCTCGTCTCGGGAGGGCTCCGAGCGGCGACGCGGGTCGCCACATCTCCTGGCCCTTCTGCAGTATGAGCCCTGCCCGAGGCGCGTCAACCGAGCCGTCGCGCGACGCCAGATTTCGCACTCGCGCAATTTAGACATCGCTAAAATACCTGCCATGGAGCAGGCGCTGCGCGCGATCGCCAACCCTCGCCGCCTGGCGATGCTCGAGCTCGTCTGGGACCGCGAGCGCACGGTGGGCGATATCGCGACGGGCAGCGGGCTCAGCGCCCCCGCGACCTCGCAGCACCTCAAGGTGCTGCGCGAGGCGGGGCTCGTGCGGGTGCGCGTGGACGCCAACCGCCGCCTGTACCGCGCCGATCCCGAGCGGATCGCCGAGGTGCGCGCCGCGCTGGAGGCCTTCTGGGGCGACCGGCTCGCGCGCCTGCGTGACGACCTCGAGGCGCGTCCGTGACGGCGCCCGGCGACGCGGTCGTGTGCGAGGTCCAGATCCGCGCGCCCGCCGCGGCGGTGTACGCGATGTTCACGGAGCCGGCCGAGCTCGTGCGCTGGATCGGCATCCGCGCGCTCCTCGAGCCGCGCCCCGGCGGGGTGTTCCGGTTCGAGCTCATCCCCGGCGAGTTCTGCAGCGGGCGCTACGTCGAGCTCGTTCCCGACCGGCGCGTCGTGTTCACCTGGGGCTGGGAGAGCGGCGCCCTGCCTGTGCCGGCCGGCTCCACCACGGTCGAGGTCGACCTCGACGAGCGTGACGGCATCACGCACGTGCGC
>DATAAR010000073.1:0-28297 GCA_036259975.1 Solirubrobacteraceae bacterium
GTCCCCGCACGGGCGCCGCTGACGCCGGGCTCACCCTCCCTCGCCGCCCTGACCCCCGACGCCACGCGCGGCCGGCTCGAGCCGGCGAGCGACCGCGTCGCGTCCGCGGACGAGCGCCACGGCCGCCCGCGGGGAAGCGCAGCCCCGCTACCCCGACCCGCCGTCGTCCGCCGCCGCACCGTGCCCGTCCTCGGACACGTCGAAGCGCGCGAAGCGCTCCGCCACGGTCGCCGGCACGCGGCCCCGCACGCGGACGCCCTCGGCGGTGTCGGTGCGGTCGAGATCGCCGGCGATGTCGTGCAGCTCGGCGAGGCGGCCGCCCTGGTCGAACGGCAGCAGGAGGTCGACGTTGCGCAGCGTCGCGCGGAACGCGCGCTCGATGCGCTCGCCGAGCCCGTCCAGGCCCTCGCCCGTCAGCGCCGAGACCAGGATGCCCTCGGGGTGGCGGAAGCGAAGCTCCTCGCGGCGCTCGTCGTCGATCCGGTCGGCCTTGTTCAGCACGAGCAGGCGCGGCTGGTCCGCGGCGCCGATCTCGTCGAGGACGTCGTCGACCGCCCGCAGCATTGCCAGCATCTCGTCCTCGCCGACCGACGCGTCTACCACGTGGAGGATGAGGTCCGCGAGGCGCGTCTCCTCCAGCGTGGCGCTGAACGCGTCCACGAGCTGGTGCGGCAGCTTGCGGATGAAGCCGACCGTGTCGGTCACGAGGTACGGGCGCCCGTCGAGGCGCATCGAGCGCGTGTTGGGGTCGAGCGTGTGGAACAGGCGGTCGCGGACGCCGACCTGGGCGCCGGTCAGCGCGTTGAGCAGGGTCGACTTGCCCGCGTTCGTGTAGCCGGCCAGCGCGATCTGCGGGATGTGGCCGCGCTCGCGCTCGGCGCGCATGACCGCGCGCGAGCCCTTGACCTCGTTGAGCTTGCGCCGCAGGGCCGAGATCCGGTCGCGCGCCAGGCGGCGGTCGGTCTCGAGCTGCGACTCGCCCGGGCCTCGCGTGCCGATGCCGCCCTCGCCGCGGCCCGCGCCCAGGCGCTCGAGGTGCGTCCACAGCCCGCGCATGCGCGCGAGGTTGTACTCGAGCTGGGCGAGCTCGACCTGGAGCTTGCCCTCCGCGCTCTGCGCGTGCCCGGCGAAGATGTCGAGGGTGATCGCGGTGCGGTCGATGACCGGCATCCCGAGCTCCTCCTCGAGGTTGCGGCCCTGCCGCGGCGACAGCTCGTCGTCGACCGCGATCAGGTTCGCGTCCGCGCGCTTGGCCGCCTCCTTGACCTCGTCGAGCTTGCCCGGCCCGAGGTACATGTTCGGGTGCGGCCGGTCGCGATGCTGGACGGCCTGGCCGACTGTCGCGACGCCGGCCGTGCGCAGCAGCTCGCGCAGCTCGGAGAGGTCGTCGCCCTCGGGGAGGGCGGCGATCGCGAACGCACGCTGCTTGGCCCGACCCTGCGGGCGGCCGTCGGGGGTGCGGGATGGGGTCAGTCGTCCGTGTCGATCGCGCTGCATGGGCTCACTCCCAGTCTAGAGTCCCCCACCGTGCCGACCGCAACCCTCAACGGCACGCCGTACGCCTACGTCGACGAGGGAGGCGCGCCCGGCCACCCGCTCGTCGTGTTCGGGCACGGATTGCTGGCCGGCCGCGAGATGTTCCGCGCGCAGATCGACGCGCTCCGCGATCGCTATCGCTGCGTGTCGCTCGACTGGCCCGGTCACGGCGACTCGGGCTTCCCGCCGGGCGGCTGGACGATGTGGGACATGGGCCGCGACGCCGCCGCCCTCGTCGAGCACCTCGGCGAGGCGCGCGCGATCTTCGCCGGTCTGTCGCAGGGCGGGATGGCGTTCATGCGCCTCGCCCTCGAGCGCCCCGGCATGGTGCGCGCGCTGGTCCTCATGGACACGAGCCCGGCGCCCGAGAGCCCCGACGTCCTGCCCGTGGTCGAGGAGATGGCAGCGGACATCCGCCACGGCGACGAGGCGACGCGCTCGGCGCGGATCGACACCGTCCAGACGACCATGTTCAGCGCCGCGTGGCGCGCCCGCGAGCGCGAGGCCCTCGCCCGTGAGAAGGCGTACCTGCTCGCCTACGACCGCCGGGGCCAGTACCTCGCCGCGCGCGCCGTGTTCGACCGCGACGACGTCACCGACCGGCTCGGCGAGATCGCCGCACCGACGCTCGTGCTCTGCGGGACCGAGGACGTGGCCACGCCGCCGGAGCACTCGCGCACGCTCGCGGAGCGCATCCCCGGCGCGGAGCTCGTGTGGATCGAGGGCGCCGGCCACCACAGTCCGATGGAGCAGCCCGAGGCGGTGACGCGGGCGCTCGCGAACTTCCTCGCGCGGGTCGCGCCGGCGGGCGCGGGCGCCTGACCTGCCGCTCAGAGCGCCAACTCGAGGATGTGGTGGGGGCCGTGGGCGCCCCCGTGATACAGCTCGCCGCGGTCGAGGAAGCCGGCCTTGCGGTAGGCCCGGATCGCGGCCGGGTTGCGGGTGCTGACCGTCAGCAGGATGCGGCGCGCGCCGGGCGCGTGCTGCGCGACGAAGCGCGGGAGCGCCGTGAGCGCCCGGGTCGCGATGCCCCGTCCCTGTGCTGCGGCGTCCACGAGGAACCCGCGCAGCAGGACGTCCTGGGGCGCCGGCGCCAGCCCGCCCGGGCCCGGGCCGCGGTGCAGCACGCAGAAGCCGACGGGCTCGCCCGCCTCGAGGATGGCCACGGCGTGACGCCGGGGGTCGGCCTCCGCCTCGGGCAGCGTCTCGGCGGGGTGCCCGGCGAAGCGGCGCTGGTCCGGTCGCGGCCCGAGCGCGAGCACCCGATCGCGCAGATCGGGGCCCACCGGATGCAGCGACACGTCCATCCGGCGAGGGTAGCGACGACCATTGCCAACTCCGCGCGGCGGGCGGATAGGCTGGGCCCGAGGAGGGGCTGGCACCTGAGGGAGGCTGGCGATGGACGAGGGGATTCGCATCGGGGCCGCGGCGACCGCGCTTGGCGTGAGCATCGACACGCTGCGGCGCTGGGAGCGCAGCGGGCGCATCAGCTTCGAGCGGCGTGGCCAGCAGCGCTACCTCACCCACGACGAGCTGGCCCGGCTGCTGCGCGAGCGCGCCGGCGTCGGCAGCGCGAGCGCGCGCAACCGGCTGCCGGGTATCGTCCTGGCGGTGCGGCGCGACGGGGTCATGGCGCAGGTCGACATCGCCTGCGGGCCCCACCGCATCGTCTCGGTGATGTCGCGCGAGGCGGCGGATCAGCTCGGCCTCAAACCCGGCGACAGCGCGACCGCCGTGATCAAGGCGACCACGGTGCTCGTCGAGCCGGCGTGACGGAGGAGACGCCGCCGGGCACCGCCGACCTGCCCACCCTCCGCCACGAGTACGACACTCGCGGCCTCGACGTCAGCGCCCTCGAGCCCGACCCGATCGCGCAGTTCGCGCGCTGGTTCGAGGACGCGGCGGCCGAGGGCGTGTACGAGCCGCACGCGATGGTGCTCGCGACCGTCGACGGCGACGGCCGCCCCTCCTGCCGCTACGTGCTCCTACGCGGAGTCGACGAGCGCGGCTTTCGCTTCTTCACGAGCTACCGGAGCCCCAAGGCGCGCGACCTCGAGCGCACCGGCGTGGCGGCGCTGACGTGGGGCTGGCTCGAGCTGCACCGTCAGGTCCGCGCCACGGGCCCGGTCCGCCGGCTCGACCCCGCCGAGAGCGACGCCTACTTCGCCTCGCGCCCGCGCGGCAGCCAGATCGCCGCGTGGGCGTCGCCGCAGAGCGCGGTGCTGGCGGACCGCGTCGAGCTCGAGCGGCGCGTGGCCGAGACCGAGGATCGCTTCGCCGGCGGCGACGTGCCGCGGCCCGAGCACTGGGGCGGGTACCTGCTCGAGCCCGAGGAGATCGAGTTCTGGCAGGGCCGCCAGAGCCGCCTGCACGACCGGGTCGTGTATCGCCATGCGGGCGGCGGATGGAGCCGTGAGAGGCTCGCACCGTGAGACGTACGAGCGACCCCGGGCGGGTCACCGTCGGCATCGGAGCGCCGACCCTCGAAGACGTCGTCGCCGTCGCGCGCGGCGGCGCCGACGTCGTGCTCTCCGCCGAGGCGTACGCCGAGATCGAGCGCACCCGCGCCGTCGTGAACACGCTCGCGGAGGATCCCCGCCCGCACTACGGGATCTCGACGGGCTTCGGCGCGCTCGCCCTCCGCCACATCCCGCCCGAGCGGCGCACCGAGCTGCAGCGCAGCCTCATCCGCAGCCACGCCGCCGGATCGGGCGCCGAGGTCGAGCGCGAGGTCGTGCGGGCGCTGATGTTCCTGCGGCTGTCCACGCTCGCCACCGGCCGCACCGGCGTCCGTCGCGAGACGGCGGCCGCGTACGCCGCGGTCCTCTCGGCCGGCATCACCCCGGTCGTCCCCGAGCACGGGTCGCTCGGCTGCTCCGGCGACCTCGCGCCGCTCGCGCACTGCGCGCTCGCCGTCATGGGCGAAGGACCGGTGCGCGATCGCGACGGGCGCCGACGGCCCGCCGCCGACGCGCTGGCCGAGGCCGGCATCGCACCGGTCACGCTCGCCGAGAAGGAGGGGCTCGCGCTGATCAACGGCACCGACGGGATGCTCGGCATGCTGGCGCTCGCGATCCATGACCTGCGGGCGCTCCTCACGACGGCCGACATCGCCGCCGCCATGAGCGTCGAAGGCCTGCTCGGCACCGACGCCGTGTTCGCCGCCGACCTGCACGCGCTCCGACCGCATCCCGGGCAGGCCGCGTCCGCGGCGAACATGCGCGCCGTCCTCGCCTCGAGCCCCATCGTCGCCAGCCACCGAGGACCGGAGGACACGCGCGTCCAGGACGCCTACTCGCTGCGGTGCGCGCCGGCGGTCGCGGGCGGCGCGCGCGACACCCTCGACCACGCCGCCGCCGTCGCCGACCGTGAGCTCGGCGCCGCGATCGACAACCCGGTGATCACCCCCGACGACCGCGTCGAGTCCAACGGCAACTTCCACGGTGCGCCGCTCGCGTACGTCCTCGACTTCCTCGCCATCGTCGCCGCCGACGTCGCGAGCATGTCCGAGCGGCGAACCGACCGGTTCCTCGACCCGGCGCGCAGCCACGGGCTGCCCGCCTTCCTCGCCCACGACCCCGGGGTCGACTCCGGGTACATGCTGGCGCAGTACACGCAGGCCGCGCTCGTCTCCGAGCTCAAGCGCCTCGCGGTCCCCGCCTCGACCGACTCGATCCCGAGCTCCGCCATGCAGGAGGACCACGTCTCGATGGGCTGGTCGGCGGGGCGCAAGCTGCGGCGGGTGGTCGATGCGCTCACGCGCGTGCTGGCGATCGAGCTGCTGACGGCGGCGCGCGGGACCCGGCTGCGCCGGCCCCTGGAGCCCGCGCCCGCCACGGCCGCCGTCCTCGCCGAGCTCGCGGGCGAGGTCGCCGCCCCCGGGCCCGACCGGTTCCTCGCCCCGGACATCGAGGCCATGGTGCAGCTGGTGCGCGCGGGCCGGATCCGCGACGCCGCAGAGACCGTCACCGGGCCGCTGCGGTAGCCGCGGCGCGCCGCCGTCTCCGATACTGGCGCCATGGCTCCCTCGCCCGAGACCGACCTGCGCTGCCGCGGCTGGGAGCAGGAGGCGGCGCTGCGCATGCTCGAGAACAACCTGCACCCCGACGTGGCCGAGCGCCCGGAGGAGCTCGTCGTCTACGGCGGCATCGGCAAGGCGGCGCGCGACCACGCCAGCCTGGCCGCGATCAAGCGCGAGCTTGCACAGCTCGGCGACGCCGAGACGCTGCTCGTGCAGTCCGGCAAGCCGGTGGCGGTGTTCGAGACCCACGAGCAGGCGCCGCGCGTGCTGATCGCCAACTCGAACCTCGTGCCGCAGTGGGCGACCTGGGAGCACTTCCGCGAGCTCGACGCGGCGGGGCTGATGATGTACGGCCAGATGACCGCCGGGTCGTGGATCTACATCGGGACCCAGGGCATCCTCCAGGGCACGTACGAGACGTTCGCCGCGGTCGCGCGCCAGCGCTTCGGCGGGACGCTGCGCGGCCGGCTCGTCGTGACCGCCGGGCTGGGCGGCATGGGCGGCGCCCAGCCGCTGGCGGTGACGATGAACGAGGGGTGCGCGCTCTGCGTGGAGGTCGACCTGAACCGCATCGAGCGCCGCCTGCACACGCGCTACCTCGACGAGCGCGCGGCCGACCTCGACGCCGCAGTGGCCCGGCTCGACGAGGCGCGAGCGGCCGGCGAGGCGGTCTCCGTGGGGCTGCTCGGCAACGCCGCCGAGGTGCTGCCCGCGCTCGCGCGGCGCGGCGTCGAGGTCGACGTGGTGACCGACCAGACCAGCGCCCACGACCCGCTGAACGGCTACGTGCCGGCGGGGCTGACGGTCGAGCAGGCGGAGGTCCTGCGGCGCGCAGACCCCGACGACTACCTGCGCCGGGTGGGCGCGTCGGTCCTCGAGCACGTGGACGCGATCCGCGCCCTGCAGGCGGCCGGCGCGGAGGCGTTCGACTACGGCAACGCGCTGCGCGGGCTGGCCGCGGCGCACGGCGACGCGGACGCATTCGCGTATCCCGGCTTCGTGCCCGCCTACATCCGCCCGCTGTTCTGCGAGGGCAAGGGCCCGTTCCGCTGGGTCGCGCTGTCGGGCGATCCGGCCGACATCCACGCCACCGACGCTGCGATCCTCGACCTCTTCGGCGACCAGGAGCACGTCGCGCGGTGGATCCGCCTGGCGCACGAGCGCGTCCGGTTCCAGGGGCTGCCGGCCCGGATCTGCTGGCTCGGCTACGGCGAGCGCCACCGCGCCGGCCTGCGGTTCAACGAGATGGCCGCCAGCGGCGAGCTGCGTGCGCCGGTCGTCATCGGGCGCGACCACCTCGACGCCGGCTCGGTCGCCTCCCCCGAACGCGAGACCGAGGCGATGGCCGACGGTAGCGACGCGGTGGCCGACTGGCCGCTGCTCAACGCGCTCGTGAACACCGCGTGCGGGGCCTCGTGGGTGTCGATCCACCACGGCGGCGGGGTCGGGATGGGCAAGTCGATCCACGCCGGCCAGGTGTGCGTCGCCGACGGCACGCCGCGCGCCGCCGAGCGCATCCGCCGCGTCCTGACCGCCGACCCGGGGATGGGCATCGTCCGCCACGTCGACGCCGGCGAGCCGGACGCGATCGCGGCGGCCGCGCGCCTCGGCGTGCGCGTGCCGATGCTCGACACCTCGCCGGCCGCGTGAGCCGGGTCAGCATCGAGGGGGCGGCGGAGGTGCTGCGCCCGCCCGAGGACGGGCTCGCCTATCTGCGCCACGACCGCGCCGGCGAGCTCGCGCTCGAGACCGGGTCGGTGACGCTCGGGGACGGCCTCGTCGCCGCGCTCGAGGACGATCCGGGCGCCGCGCTCCGGGTCGACGCCGCGGGCTGCACCGTCCTGCCGGGGTTCGTGGACTGCCACACGCACCTTCCGTTCGCGGGCTGGCGGGCCGAGGAGTACGAGCTCAAGGTCACCGGGGTGCCGTACGAGCAGATCGCACGCCGCGGCGGCGGGATCGCGGCGTCGGCGCGGGCGTTCGGCGACGCCTCCGACGAGGCGGTCCTCGCGCAGGCCGGCGCGATCGCGACGGAGATGCTCCAGGCCGGCACGACCACGTTCGAGTGCAAGACCGGCTACGGCCTCTCCCTCTTCGCGGAGCGCCGCGCGGCGCGGCTCGCACACGAGCTCGGCGACGAGGTCGAGCAGGCCACGATGGTGACCGGCCTGTTCGCGCACGCGGTGCCCGAGGGCTACACGGCGGACGCCTGGATGGACGAGGTCGAGGCGCTGGCCGGCTCGGTCGACGTCGACGCGCTCGACATCTACGTCGAGTCGGTCGCGTTCGAGAACCGCCACCTCGAGCGCCTCGGCGCGATCGCGGCCGCCCGCGGCGTGCCGCTGCGCGCCCACGTCGAGCAGTTCGCGACGAACCGCTCGGTGCCCGTGGCGCTCGCGGCGGGCGCGCGCTCCGTCGACCACCTGGCGCGCCTGCACCCCGAGGACCTGACGCCGCTGGCGCGCAGCGAGACCGCGGCGGTCTTGTTGCCCGGGGCCGAGGTCCTCGGGGCCGAGGAGCTCGCCCCCGGCCGCGCGCTCGCCGACGCGGGCGCGATCTGCGTCGTCGGCAGCGACTGCAACCCGGGCACCTCGCCGGTGTCGTCGCTGCCGGTCATCGTCGGCCTGGCCGTGCGCCGCTACGGCTGGTCGGTGCGCGAGGCGCTGCTCGCGTGCACGCTGAACGCCGCGTACGTGCTCGGCCTGTCGGCCACCGTGGGGTCGCTCGAGCCCGGCAAGCGCGGCGACGTGATCCTGCTCGACAGCCCCGCCGCGCACCTGCCCTACCGCTTCGGGCGCAACCCGGTGTGCGCGGTCTTCGTGGCGGGGCGGCCGGCGTGGGTGCGCGCCGACAGCGCCTGGCGAATCCGGTCGTCCTCGTCCACACCCGAGCCGGGAGTGTCGTCGCCATGAGGAGAGACCCGGTGGGCCTGACCCGGCTCGTCGAGGTGCCGGGGATGGCGAACGCGCACTCGCACGCGTTCCAGCGCGACCTCCGCGGTGCGGCCGAGCGCCCCGGCTCGCCCGACGACGACTTCTGGACCTGGCGCACGGAGATGTTCCGCTTGGCGGGCGCGCTCGAGCCGGAGACGATGCGCGACGTCGCCGCGCGCGTGTACGCGGAGATGGCGGCGGCCGGGTACGGCGCGGTGGGCGAGTTCCACTACGTGCACCATCGTCCGGACGGCACGCCGTACGACGAGCCGAACGCGATGGCGATCGCGGTGGCCGAGGCGGCAGTCGCGGCCGGTCTCCAGATCGTCCTGCTGCCCGCCGCTTACCACCGCAACGGCTGGGACGGCGGCGACCGCCCGCCCCTGCCCGACCAGCGGCGGTTCTGCGATCCCGACGTCGAGGCGTTCCTCGCGCGCGTCGACGCGCTGCGCGCCTGGGCCGCCGGCCGCGACGGCGTGCGGGTCGGCGTGGCGGCGCACAGCGTGCGCGCGGTGCCGGCCGGGTGGCTGCGCGCGATCGGCGCCTACGCTCGCGAGCACGATCTCGTGGCGCACGTCCACGCCCACGAGCAGCGCCGCGAGCTCGCGGAGTGCCACGCCGAGCACGGCTGCACGCCGATCGAGCTGCTCGACCGCACCGAGTTCCTCGGACCGACGACGAGCGTGATCCACGGCATCCACGTCACCGACGGCGACATCGCGTTGCTCGCGGCGAGGGGCACGACCGTCGTGTCCTGCCCGACGACCGAGGGCAACCTCGGCGACGGGCACCTCCCCGCGCTGCGCTACCGCGACGCCGGCGTGCCGCTCGCGATCGGTAGCGACTCGCAGGTCCGCGTCGACCCGTTCGAGGAGGTGCGCGAGCTCGAGACCGGAGCGCGGCGCGAGGGGCAGACCCGGCACGCGCTGCTCGCGGCGCACGGCGACCTGTGGGCGCTGCTGGCCCGGACCGGCTGCGCCAGCCTGGGCATCGACGGCGCCGGCGCAGTGGACGTCGACCTCGACCACCCCGACCTGCGCGGCGTCGCGCTCGAGGACCTGGCCGGCGCGCTCGCGACCTGCGCCTCGGCGGGGGTCGTGGTATCGCGCGCGTAGAGTGCGCGGCCGATGCCGCCGGCCGACCGCCTCGCCGCCCGCACCCTCGAGCTGATCGACGTGCCCTCCGAGTCGCGCGACGAGGACGCGCTTGCCGCGCACGTCCTGCGCGTGCTGCGCGACGGCGGCGTCGACGCCCGCGACGCCAGCGACACGTGCGTGCTCGCCGGCGTCACCGCGAAGGCCGACCGCCCGCTCGTCCTGCTCGCCGGCCACCTCGACACGGTCCCGGCCCAGGGCAACCGGCCCGGCCGGCGCGCCGACGGCGCGGTCCACGGGCTCGGTGCCGCCGACATGAAGGGCGCGGTCGCGGTCATGGTCGAGCTCGCGCTCGGCGGCCTCGGCGCGCGCGCGAGCGTCGACGTCGGCTATGTGTTCTTCGGCCGCGAGGAGCTGCCCGTGGTCCATAGCGCGCTGTCGCCGCTGCTGGCCCGGGAGCCGGGGCTGCGCACCGCCGACGCGGTGATCGTGATGGAGCCGACCGCGAACGCCATCCACGCCGGCTGCCTGGGCAACATCAACGCCAGGTGGACCTTCCACGGGCGCAGCGGCCACTCCGCCCGCCCGTGGCTGGCCGACAACGCGATCCACCGCGCCGCCGCCGGCATCGCCGCGCTGGCCCAGATCGCGCCCGAGGAGCGCGAGTTCGACGGGCTGCGCTTCACCCAGGTCGTCTCCACCACGCGCGTGAGCGGCGGCATCGCCGACAACGTGATCCCCGACACGGCGGTCGCCCACGTCAACCTGCGCTACGCGCCCGGCACCGGCCCGACCGAGGCCGAGGCGCTGCTCCGCGGCTGGTGCGAGCCGTACGGGACCCTCGAGATCGTCTCGAACGCGCCGTCCGCGCCGGTCGCCACGCGCAACGACCTCGTCCAGCGCCTGATCGCCGCCGGCGAGCTGACCGTCGCGCCGAAGCAGGCCTGGACCCCTGTGGCCGAGTTCGCCGCCGCCGGCGTCGACGCCGTCAATTTCGGGCCCGGCGACCCGCGGTACGCGCACGCGCGCGACGAGCAGGTCGCGGTCGACGCGCTCGTGCGCAGCTACGAGACCCTGGAGCGCTTCGCATGCGCCTGAGCCCCGTCCTGGCCGGCCTCGCCACGTACCCGTTCGTGCGCCTCGACGAGGCCAAGGCCGCGGCGCTCGCGCGCGGCGTGGAGGTCATCGACTTCGGCGCCGGGGAGCCGCGCGAGGAGACGCCCGCGTTCATCCGCCGCGCGGTGGCCGAGGCGATCGAGGCCGAGCCGGTGTCCGGCTACCCCAAGGCCGAGGGCCTCCCCGCGCTCCGCGCGGCGATCGCCGAGTGGGTCGGCCGGCGCTTCGGCGCCCGGCTCGACCCCGACACGGAGGTCGTCCCGACGCTCGGCTCCAAGGAGGCGATCTTCCACCTCGCCCACGTCGTCGGCGGGCCGGGGGCGCGGGTCGCCACGACCACGCCCGGCTACCCGGTCCCCGCGCGCGGGGCGATGTTCGCCGGGGCCGGCGTGCTCGAGCTGCGGCTCGAGCCCGAGCGCGGCTGGCAGCCCGACCTCGAGGACGTCGACTGGGACGGCGTCGCGATCCTCTGGCTCAACTCGCCCAACAACCCGACCGCGGCGACCGCGTCGCTCGAGCTCTACGAGCGCGCGGCAGAGCTCGCCCGCGCGCACGGGTTCGTGCTCGCGTGCGACGAGGCCTACTCCGAGCTGTGGTTCGCCGGCGACCCGCCGGTGAGCGCGCTGCAGGTGGCCGACCGCAGGAGCGTCGTCGTGTTCAACACGCTGTCCAAGCGCTCCTCGATGCCGGGCTACCGCTCCGGCTTCGCGGCCGGCGACGCCGACCTGATCGCGGCGATGAAGCGCTTCCGGCCCAACGTGGGGACCGCGCCGCCGACGTTCGTGCAGCGCGCCGCGGTCACCGCCTGGGGCGACGAGGAGCACGTCGTCGAGACGCGCGCCCGCTACGCGGCCAAGCGGGAGGTGATCCTGCCGGCGCTCCGAGCCGTGGGCCTCGAGCCCGCGGGCGGCGACGCGAGCTTCTTCCTCTGGCTGCGAATCGGTCCCGCCCACCCGGGCCAGGACGCCGAGGCGTTCGCGCTGCGGCTGCTCGACGACCTGGGCCTGGTCGTGGCGCCCGGCCCGTTCTTCGGCCCGGGCGGCGAGGGCCACGTTCGCGCGGCGCTCGTCCCCACCGTCGACGAATGCCGGCGCGCCGCCGACCTTCTAGCCTCCTGGGCATGAGCACGACAGACCTGACGGCGCTGGCCAACCGCATCGAGGCGCTCTACGAGATGCCCACGGCCGACCTCGACTACGACGCCGCGGCCACCGTCGAGCAGGTCATGACGATGCTCGACGAGGGCGAGGTCCGCGTCGCCGCGCCGACCGACACCGGCTGGCGCGTCAACGAGTGGGCCAAGAAGGCCATCCTGCTCTCGTTCCGCACCCGCGGCATGGAGACGACGCACCTCGGCCCGTTCGAGTACCACGACAAGATGCCGCTGAAGGGCGGCTGGGCCGAGAAGGGCGTCCGCGTCGTGCCGCCCGCGACGGCGCGCCAGGGCGCCTACATCGCGCCCGGCGTCGTCCTCATGCCGTCGTACGTCAACGTCGGCGCCTGGGTCGGCTCGGGCACGATGGTCGACACCTGGGCGACGGTCGGTTCCTGCGCGCAGATCGGCACCGACGTGCACCTGTCGGGCGGCGTCGGGATCGGGGGCGTGCTCGAGCCGCTGCAGGCGAGCCCGGTGATCGTCGAGGACGGCGCGTTCGTCGGCTCGCGCTGCATCGTCGTCGAGGGGGTGCGGATCGGGCGCGAGGCGGTCCTCGGCGCCAACGTCGTCATCACCTCCTCGACGCCGATCATCGACGTGCGCGGCAAGAAGCCGGTCGAGATGCGCGGGGAGGTGCCGCCGCGCTCGGTCGTCGTGCCCGGCACGCGCAAGCGGAAGTTCAAGGCCGGCAACTACCGGGTGCCGTGCGCGCTGATCATCGGCGAGCGCTCCGCGTCCACCGACCGCAAGACCTCACTCACCGACGCCCTGCGCGAACACGGCGTCAGCGCCTGACAGCTCGCCGCGGAAGACGGGCACCGCCCAGCCGGTCAGGTCGACGTGGAGGTCCTCCCCCACGTCGACCTCGAGCTCGCCGCCGTGGAGGCGGACGGTGACCGGCGAGTCGCCGCCGCGCAGCACGTAGGCGACGGCGGCGCCCGTCGCGCCCGTGCCCGAGGCCGTCGTCTCCCCCACGCCGCGCTCGAAGATCCGCGCGCGGATGACGCCGGGCTCGAGCTCCGCGAACCACGACACGTTGGTGCGGTTCGGGAACAGGTCGCTGTGCTCGATCTCGGGCCCGATCGCGGCGAGGTCGAGCGCCTCGAGGTCCGCGACCGAGCGCATCGCGATCGCGCACTGGGGGTTGCCGACCGACACGTGCTGGAACCGGAACGCCCGCCCGCCGGCGCGCACCTCGCCGATCCCGTCGTCGCCGCCGGCGGGGAAGTCCTTCGATCGCAGCGCCGCGCGCCCCATGTCGACCCGGCACGTCGTGTCCGAGAGGATCGTCGGGCGGATCTCGCCGGCCGCGGTCTGGATCGAGAACCGCGTCTGGTCCGTCCAGCCGCGGTGGCGCAGGTACATGATCGCCTCGCGCGCGCCGTTGCCGCTCAGCTCGGCCTCCGAGCCGTCGGGGTTGAAGATCCGCAGCCGCGCGACGAAGCCGGGCGCGTCGGGGGCGTCGAGCAGGAGGATGCCGTCGGCGCCGATGCCCGTGTGACGGTCGCAGAGCGCGCGCACGACGGTGGGCGCGAGCGGCGCCGGAAGGTCCGCCGCCTCGACGATGACGTAGTCGTTGCCGAGGGCCTGCCACTTCTCGAAGCGCATCCGCGGCGCCTCAGGCGGGCTCGAGGTCGCCGGCGTCCACGGCCGGCAGGCCGTCGATGCTGCGCGCGTTGTGGCGCGCCATGTAGTCGGCGAGGGCGCGGTCGCCGCCCTTGCGCCGCTTCGCCTCGGCCCACCGCGCGTACTGCGGGCGGTGACCCTCGAAGCGCATGACCGGAACGCCGTAGCCGCAGGAGTCGGCGATCCGCTCCACGGAGACGCGGATGACGGCCCGTTCGGTGCCGGGCGGCATCGCCACGTCGTCGACCTCGAGCGCGTCCGGCGGCAGCACCTCGCCGCGGCCGTGGAGGCGGACGATCCGCGGCGGGCCCTCGAAGGCGCACAGCATCACGACGATGCGCCCGTTGTCGCGCAGATGCGCGATGGTCTCGGCGCCGCTGCCGACGACGTCCAGGTAGGCGATCGTGTGCGCGTCGAGGATCCGTAGGCTCTCGATCGGTCCCTTCGGCGAGACGTTGACGTGGCCGCCGCCGCCGCTCGGCGCGGTGCCGACGAAGAACAGCCGCTGGCGGCCGATCCAGGCCGCGAGCTTCGCGTCAATGCCGTCGTGGACCTTGCCCATCGCCCCGATGCTACGGGTCGGGCAGAAGCTCGCCGACGACGGCCTCCGGCGCGCGGCCGGTCACGTCGACCACCTCGACGCCGGGCAGCTTGCGCATCCAGGTGAGCTGGCGCTTGGCGAGGTTGCGGGTGCGGCGCTTCATCGCGTCGACGTCGCCGGCGAGCAGCTCCTCGAAGCCGAGCGCCTGCCGTGCGGTGTGCGACGCGCCGGCCGCGTGCGCGGCGCGCACCTCGTCGACGGCCCCGGCGGCCACCATCGCGTCGACGCGCGCGTCGATTCGCGCGTACAGCATGTCGCGGTCCATGACGAGCCCGACGAGCCGGGTCGGGTGGCGCGTGTCGGTCGTCCAGAGCTGGTTCGGGCCGCCGGGCGGCTCGAGCTCGCCGAGCTCGTGCAGCTCCAGCGCGCGGATGATGCGGCTGCGGTCGCGCGGTTCGATCCGCTCCGCCGCCCACGGCGCCCGCGCCGTGAGCCGCGCGTGCAGCGCCTCGGGGCCGCGCCGCTCGAGCTCGCGCTCGAGGCGCTCGCGGACCTCCGCCGGCGGCGGCGGGCGCAGCGCCAGGTCCGCCAGCGCCGCGCGCAGGTACAGCCCGGTCCCGCCGACCACGATCGGGCGCGCGCCCGCGTGCAGCAGCGCGTCGATCTCGGCGTGCGCGAGCTGCGCGTACTCGCCGGCGCTGAAGCGCGCGTCGACCGGCAGGATCGACACCAGCCGGTGCTCGAGGCGCTCCTGCTCGGCGGCGCTCGGCACCCCCGTCAGCGTCTCGAGGCCGCGGTAGACCTGCAGCGCGTCGGCCGACACCGCCACCGGCCGCTCGCCGCGGGCGCGGAGGCGGTCGGCGATGGCGACGGCGAGCGCCGTCTTGCCGATGCCGGTCGGGCCGAAGATCGCCAGGACGCGGGCGCCGACCTGCCCCATGGCGCGGAGTATCGTGGCAGCGGTGAGCGTTCGCATCGGCTGCGGGCTGTCGACGACGCCCGACCCGCGGGTCGCGGCGATCGAGGCCGCGTCGCAGGCGCGCGCCGGGCTCGGCGCCGCGGGCGCCGACGTGGCGTTCCTGTTCTGCACCGGCGCCCACCTGGCCGCGCCGGAGGCGACGCTCGAGGGCGTCCAGGAGGCGCTCGACCCGCCCACGATCGCGGGCTGCGGCGCCGGCGGCGTTCTCGGCGACGGGCGCGAGATCGAGGACGGCACCGCGGTGGCGGTGTGGGCGGCGGCGCTCGGCGGCGGATCCGCCGAGGCGTTCCACGCCGAGGCGCTCGAGATGCCCGACGGCGTGGCGGTCACCGGGCTCGCCGAGCTCGAGGACGCGACCGCCGCGGTCCTGCTGCCCGATCCCTACAGCTTCCCCACCGACGGTGTCCTGCCTGAGCTCAGCCGGCGCGCCCCAGGGGTGCCGATCGTCGGGGGTCTGTCGAGCGCGCGCACGCCCGACGGCGAGGCGGCCCTGTTCGTGGCCGACCGCGTCGTGACCGGCGGGGCGGTGGCGGTGCGCTTCGACGGCGTCGAGGTGCTCCCGTGCGTGTCGCAGGGGGCGGCGCCGGTAGGGCCCGAGCTGACCGTGACCGACGCCGAGGGCAACGTCATCCGCGAGCTCGCCGGGCGCCCCGCGCTCGGGCGGCTGCGCGACGCGATCGACGAGCTGACCGAGCTGGAACGCGGGATGGTCGCCAACGGGCTGCTCCTGGGCATCGTGATCGACGGCGGCAAGCCCGAGTACCGTCAGGGCGACTTCCTCGTGCGTCCGCTGCTCGGCGCCGATCCCGAGCAGGGGACCGTCGCGGTCGGCGCGCCGATCGAGCCGGGCACGGTCGTGCGCATGCACGCCCGCGACGCGCGCTCGGCCGACCGCGACCTGCGCGAGGCGCTCGGCCTGCGCGTCGAGGCGCTGGGCGGCGCGGCGCCCGCCGGGGCGCTCGTGTTCACGTGCAACGGCCGCGGCCGCGGGATGTTCGGGATGCCCGACCACGACGCGACCGCGCTGTCGGAGGAGCTGGCCGGCGCGCCGGCGGCGGGCTTCTTCGCGGCGGGCGAGATCGGCCCGGTCGGCGGCGACCCCTTCCTGCACGGGTTCACCGCCACCGTGGCAGTATTCCCCGCGTGAACCTCGCCGGGCGGACCGTCCTGCTCACCGGCGCGACGGGCGGGCTCGGCCAGGCCATCGCGCGCCGCCTGCACCGCGCGGGCGCGCGGCTTGTGCTCACCGGCCGCCGCACCGACGTGCTCGAGCCGCTGGCCCGCGAGACCGGCGGCCGCGCGCTCGCCGTCGACCTGACCGACCCGGATGCCGTCGAGCGACTGGCCGCCGACTGCGCCGGGGTGGATGTCTTTGTCGCCAACGCCGGCCTGCCCGCCTCGGGGCACGTGATGTCGTTCAGCGTGGAGCAGATCGACCGCGCGCTGGCCGTGAACCTGCGCGCGCCGATGGTGCTCGCGCGGCTTCTCGGCGAGACGATGGTGGAGCGCGGCGCCGGCCACATCGTGTTCGTCTCGTCGCTGTCGGGCAAGGCGGCGGCGCCGCGCAGCGGGGTCTACAGCGCGACGAAGTTCGGGCTGCGCGGCTTCGCGGGCGGACTGCGCCAGGACCTGCGCCCGCGCGGGGTCGGCGTGAGCGCGGTCTTCCCGGGGTTCGTGCGCGACGCCGGGATGTTCGCCGAGTCGGGCGCGAGGCTGCCGCCCGGCGTCGGGACGAGCACGCCGGACGAGGTCGCCGAGGCGGTCGTGCGCGCGATCGAGCGCAACCGCGGCGAGGTCGACGTCGCGCCGCTGCCCGTGCGCTTCGGCGCACTGGTCTCGGGCGTCGCGCCGGGCGTGGCGGCCACGTTCACGCGCCTGGCCGGCGGCGAGGGCATCGCCGACCAGTTCGGGCGCGGCCAGGCGTCGAAGCGCTGAGCGCCGCGGCTCGCGCGATCAACCGGGCCCGCGCGCGACGATCGCGGTGAGGCGGCGGGTCGCGCTCGTGCGCACGACGGCAGTCGCCTTGATCCCGGCGCGGGGGCCGAGCAGCCGCGGACCGCGCGGCGGCCGCGGCTGGTAGACGGTGACCTCGACGATGCCGGTCGCGGGCGGCAGCCCGGTCACGTTCACCGTCCGGCCCCGCACCTGGACGGCGGGCCGGCCGGGCGCGGCGCTGAGGCGGGCGGGCCGGCCGCGCCGACCGGCCTCGAGGTTGAGCTGGCGCCGGCCGGCCGTCGTCACGAAGCGCACGCGCCCGGCGGGCGCGCCGGTCGCAAGGCCGCGCGCGAGGGCGGCCGGCACGGTGAACGTCACCGAGCCGAGCGTCGTGCGGCTGTCCACGCGCAGGCGCACCGCGCTGCCGGCGGTCGTGCGCCACTGCCGGGCGGTGAAGAGGTTCGCGCAGGCCGCGATGCGCAGCGTCGTGCGCAGCGTGCGGCTCTGCTCGCGCGCGGGACGCAGCGTGGCCCCGAGCACGTGGCTGCCGGGCTCGAGCGCCGCCGGGCCCAGCCGGGCGAGGTACGGCGCGCCCGCGGCGCGGGCCAGGGGCCGCCCATCGAGCGTGTAGCGCACGCTGCGCAGGGCCCCGCGGCGCGCCGGGGCGACGGTGACCTCCACCGGCGCGGACGGCAGCACGGCCGCGTCCGCGCGGACGCGCATGCGGACCGGCCCGCCCTGGGGCAGGTCCACCCGGCGGAACCCGGCGCCGCCGACGAGCGCGGCGCAACGGCCGGCGGCGACCTCGCTGCCGGGGAGCGCGGAGAGGTCCGCGGCGGCCGGGGCGTTCGGCATCTGCTGGGTCGGCGCCTGGACTGGGGTCGCGGGCGTGGCCGGCGTCGCCGGCGAACGCGACGTGCTCGGCGTGGCGGGCGTGGCGCCGGTCCCGCCACCGCCGCCGCTGCCGCCGCCGGTCCCGCCACCCGTCCCGCCGCCGGCTCCGCCTCCGGTGCCGCCGCCGGCGTCGCCGCTGGGCGCCGCGACGACCGCCGCAGTGGGCAGCGAGTCCGCGCTCACGGTGTCGACGTCGGTGCTGGCGCGGACGAGCACCACGATCGGATGCCCCAGATCCGCCGCGGTGAGCTCGTACGTGGCGCTCGTCGCGCCGTCGATGCTCTGGCAGTCGGTGCCGTCCGCGGCACACCGCTGCCACTGGTAGGCGTACGCGATCGGCCCGGTGCCGGTCCAGGTGCCCCGGTCGGCGGTGAGCGTCGCACCGACCGCCGGCGTCCCGCGCACGGACGGTCGCGCCGTGTTGGCCGGCGGGGTGGCGGCCGGTGGCTCGATCGGCGGCGTGCCCTCCTGGGCGAGCGCGGCCGGGGCGGTGCCCGCGCCGTTGGAGGCGGTGACGAGCACGCGCAGCTCGAAGCCCTCGTCGTCCGGGCTCACCGTGTACGTCTGCGCGGTCGCGCCGCGGATCGCGTCGCAGTCGCCGCTGCCCTGCCGGCAGCGCTCCCACTGGTAGCCGAACCGGATCTCCGGCGTGCCGGTCCAAATCCCGGGGTCCGCGGTCAGCGTCGAGCCGACGTGGGGCTCGCCCACGACGCTGGGCGGGCGCGCGTTTTGCGGCGCGACGGCCTCGACCGGCCGCGTCGCCGACGACCTCGCGGTCGCCTCGCCCGCCGGATTCGCGCCGGTCACCACGACCCGCAGCGCGTGCCCGACGTCGTCGCGGACCGTCGTGTACTGGGCGCCGATCGAACCGTCGATGTCGACGCAATCCGCGCCCGCCGCGTCGCAGCGCTGCCACTGGTAGGCGAACTCGAGCGGCTGCGTGCCGTCCCACGTGCCGGGGTCCGCGCGGAGCGTCTGGTTGTGCTGCGGGGTGTCGTCGTCGATCGACGGGTCGCGCTCGACGACCGGCGGCCGCGCGTCGATCACCGGCGTCAGCTCGGAGGTCGCCGTCGCCTCGCCGACCGGGTTCATCGCGCGGACCACGACGCGCAGCGCGCTGCCGACGTCGGCGGCCGTCGCCTCGTACGCGTCCTCGGTCGCCCCCTCGATCGCCCGGCACTCCTCGCCGTCGGGTCGGCAGCGCTCCCAGTGGAGCGTGATGTCGATCGCGGGCGTTCCGGCCCACTCGCCGTGGTCGGCCGTCAGCGTCGCGCCCTCGAGGGGCGTGCCGGCGATGGTCGGGCGCTGGGTGCTCGTTGGCGGCACGGCGTCGATGCGCGCGATCGCCTCCGACGCGGCGGTGTCCTCGCCGGCCGCGTTGCGAGCGGTGACGCGCACGAGCATCCGGTCGCCCACGTCGGTCGCCGTGGCGACGTAGGTGGAATCCGTCGCGCCCGCGATGTCGTCGCAGTCCGTGCTCGCGGCGTTGCAGCGCTGCCACTGGTACGCGAAGGTGATCTGGGGCGTCCCCGTCCAGGCGCCGGGTTCCGCCGTCAGCCGCTCGCCGACGCGGGGCGTGCCGGAGATCGCCGGCGCGGCCGTGTTGCGGGGCGCGACCGCCGCCACCGGCGCGGTCGTCGCGGAGGAGACGGTCGCGCTGCCGCCGGCGTTCGTCGCCGTGACCTCGACGCGGACCGTGTGGCCGACGAGCGCGTGGCCGAGGGTGAGCTCCTGGTCGGTCGCGCCCTCGATCGCGGCGCACGTGCCCGTCTCGCCGTCGCACCGCAGCCACTGGTAGGCGTATCTGATGTCGGGCGTACCGGTCCACTCGCCCGGGTGGGCGGTCAGCGTGCCGCCGTCGCGGGCGTCGCCGGAGACGCTCGGCGCGCCGGTGTTGGCGGGAGGGTCGGGCGCCACCGGATCGGTGCCGCCCGAGGTCGCCGTCTCGGCGCCGCCGCCGTTGCGGGCGGTGACCTGCACCACGATGACGCGTTCGACGTCCGCCGGCACCGCGGTGTAGGTCTGCCCGATGGCGCCTTCGATGTCCGCACAGCCCGTGCCGTCGTCGGCGCAGCGCCGCCACTGGTAGGCGAAGCCGATCGGCTCAGTGCCGGTCCACCGGCCCGGGCTCGCGCTGAGCGTCTCGCCGTCGCGCGCGGTGCCCTCCACGCTCGGCGGCACGGCGCTCACGGGCGGCGCGGGCTCGACCGGATCCGTCCGCGCCGACGTCGCGCTCTGGCTGCCGCCCGCGTTCGTGGCCGTCACGCGCACGCGGAGGTCGGCGTCGACGTCGGCGGCCCGGGCCGTGTAGCGCTGCGCGGTGGCACCCTCGATGTCCGCGCACTCGCCGTCCGCCGGGCAGCGCTGCCACTGGTACGCGATCTCGATCGGCTGCGAGCCCTCCCAGGCGCCGGCGCCGGCCGTGAGCGTCTCGCCGTCGCGCGCCGTGCCCGTCACGGTCGGCTCCGTCCGCACGGACGGCGGGATCGCCTCGACGGCCGCGGTCGGACCGGAGGTGGCGCTGCGCGTGCCGCCGGCGTTGGTCGCGGCGACGACGACGCGGAGCGCATGGCCCACGTCGGCGGCCGCTGCCTCGTACGTGCTGCGCGTCGCGCCCGGGATGTCCTCGCAGCCGTCGCCGCCACTGTCGCAACGCTGCCACTGGTGGGCGAAGTCCATCGGCTCGCTGCCCGTCCAGGTGCCGCGCGACGCGGTGAGCGTCTCGCCGTCGCGCGGCGTCCCGGCGATCGCCGGCGCCTCGGTGTCGGCGGGCGCGACGGCGGCGACCGCGTCGGTCGGTGCGGAGGTGGCCGTCTCGCGCCCGCCGGCGTTCGTCGCGGTGACCTCGACCCGAAGCGCTCGGGCCACGTCGGCCGAGGTCGCGGTGTACGTGTCGCCGGTGGCGCCCGCGATGGGCTCGCAGCTCATGCCCTCGGCGGCGCAGCGCTGCCACTGGTACGCGAGGTCGATCGGCTGCGTGCCGCTCCACCGGCCGGGGTCCGCGGTGAGGGCGGCGCCGTCGCGCGCGGGACCGTCGATCGAGGGCGCCCCGGTACTCGCGGGCGCGGCGGCGTCGACGGCGCGGGTGCGGCCCGAGGCGGCGGGCCGCTCGCCGCCGGCGTTGCGCGCGGTCACCACGACTCGCAGCGTGCGGTCCACGTCGGCGCCCGTGGCGGTGTAGCGCTCGTCGGTGGCGCCCTCGATGTCCCGGCACCCGTCGCCGGCCGCATCGCACCGGCGCCACTGATAGGCGAAGTCGATCGGCTGGGTGCCGCTCCAGCGGCCCGCGTCGGCGCGGAGCGTCGCGCCATCGCGCGGGGTCCCGACGATCTCCGGCGCCTGCGTGTTGGCGGGGGCGACGGCTTCGACCTCGGACGTCCGCGGGGACTGGGCGGTGGCCGAGCCGGTCGCGTTGGTCGCGGTGACGACCACGCGCAGGTGGCTTCCGACGTCGTCGGCGGTGGCGGTGTACGTCCGCTCTCCGGCGCCCGCGATCGGCTCGCAGCTCGTGCCGGTCGCGTCGCAGCGCACCCACTGATAGCCGAACGTAGCCCGCGACCCGCTCCAGGTGCCGGGGTCGGCGGTCAGCGTCTCGCCGTCGCGCGGCGCGCCGGCGATCGCCGGGGGGTCGGTGTTCGCGGGCGCGGCCGGGTTGACGCTCGCAAGCGCGGAGGGGGCGCTCGCGTCGCCGGCGTCGTTCGAGGCGGTGACGACGACCCGCACCCGGCGGTCGGTGTCGGCGGCCGTGGTCGTGTACGTCTGACCGCTCGCGCCGTCGATGTCGGCGCAGTCGGTCGTGTCGGCGGTGCAGCGCTGCCAGCGGTACGCGAAGGTCAGCTCCGGCGTGCCCGACCAGGTGCCGCGGTCGGCCGCGAGGGTGCGGCCCTCCTCAACGACGCCCTGGATCGACGGCGGCGACGTGTTGACGGGCGGCGCGGCCGCGACGGGCTCGCCGGCGGCGGACTCGGCCGTCGCCGAGCCGGCGTCGTTCGTCGCCGTGACGCGCGCGCGCACCACATGACCCGCGTCCTGCGGCCCGAGCGTGTAGCTCCTCGAGGTGGCGCCGGGGATCGGCGCGCAACCCGTGCCGTCGGCGGCGCAGCGCAGCCAGGCGTACGCGAACGCGATCTGCGGCGTCCCGCTCCACGCGCCGTCGCTCGAGACGCTGAGCGTCTCGCCGTCGCGCGCGGTGCCCGAGACCTCCGGCGCCGTCCGGTTGGCCGGCGGGGCGGGGGCCACGACGTCGGTCGGCTCCGACGTCGCGCGGGCCTCGCCGGCGCCGTTCCTGGCCGTGACGGCGAAGCGCAGCACGTGCCCGACGTCCGCGGCGGTGAGCGTGTACGTCGTCGCGGTCGCGCCCGGGATGTCCTCGCAGTCCGTGCCCCCTGCGTCGCAGCGCCGCCACTGATAGGCGTGCTCGAGCGGGTCGGTCCCGCCCCACGTGCCGCGCGCGCCGGTGAGGGTCTCGCCGTCGCGCGCGGTCCCGCTGATCTGCGGCGGGGCCTGAGCGACCGGCAGCGCGAGCGCGACTGCGTTCGTCGCGGCGGTGGTCGCCGTCAGGTCGCCGCCGGCGTTGCTCGCGGTGACGACCGCGCGGATCGTGCGGGCCGTGTCGGCGGCGGTCAGCGTGTACGTCGTGCCGGTGGCGCCCGGGATGTCGGCGCAGCCCGTGCCGCTCGGCTCGCAGCGGCGCCACTGGTAGGCGTAGGCGATCGCCGGCGTGCCGGTCCAGGTGCCGCGGTCGAGCGACAGCGTCTCGCCGTCGCGCGCCGTGCCGGCGATGGACGGCGGGGTCTCGTTCACCGGCGCGATGGCCGCGACCGCGCTCGTGGGTGCCGACGCGGCGGCCGCCGACCCCGCCGCGTTCGTGGCCGTGACGTGCACGCGAATGGCGGCCCCGACGTCGGCGGGGCGCAGAGAGTACGTCGTGTCGGTCGCGCCGGCGATGTCCGTGCAGGTCGTGCCGCCGGCGTCACAGCGCCGCCACTGGTAGGCGTAGGAGATGCCCGGCGTGCCGGTCCACGCGCCGCGCTCGGCGGTCAGGGTGGAGCCGTCCCGCGCGGCGCCCGAGATGGTCGGCGCGCCGGTGTTCACCGGCGGCGTGGAGGCGACGCGGGCGCTCGCGGCGGAGGTCGCGGCGGTCGAGTCGGCAGCGTTCGCGGCGGTCACGACCACGCGGACCGTCCCGTCGACGTCGGCCGCGGTGAGGCGGTACGTGCTGCCCGTCGCCCCGGCGATGTCGCTGCAGCGCGCGCCGGAGGCGTCGCAGCGGCGCCACTGGTACGCGTAGGTGATCGTGGGCGTGCCGGTCCAGGTGCCGCGGTCGGCGGTGAGCACCTCGCCGTCGCGCGCGGTGCCGGTGATCGACGGCGCGGCGGTGCTCGCTGGCGGCTCCGGGTCGACCGGTCCCGCCGGCGGCGACATCGCGGTCGCCGAGCCCGCTGCGTTCGTCGCGGTCACGGCGACGCGGACCGCCCTGCCGACGTCGGCCGGCGCCAGCCGGTAGGTGCTCTCGGTGGCGCCGGCGATGTCGCTGCAGCTGCCGCCGGCGGAGTCGCAGCGGCGCCATTGGTAGGCGTACGTGATGTCGGGCGTGCCGGTCCAGGTACCGCGGTCGGCGGTGAGCACCTCGCCGTCGCGCGCGGTCCCGGAGGTCGACGGCGCCGTGCTGTTGACCGGCGGCGTCGCCGCGACGCGCGGGGTGGCGGCGGAGGTCGCCGGAGTCGATCCGGCTGCGTCGGTAGCGGTGACGACCACGCGCATCGTCGAGCCCGCGTCGGCCGGGCCGAGCCCGTACGTCTGCGCCGTCGCGCCGGCGACGTCCGTGCAGCTCGCGCCGCTCGCATCGCAGCGGCGCCACTGGTACGCGTACGTAAACGGGCCGGCTCCCTGCCAGGCCCCCGGGTCGGCGGCCAGCGTCTGCCCGTCGCGGGCCGTGCCGGCGATCGATGGCGCGGTGGTGTTGAGCGGCGGTCCCTCGTCGAGGGCCAGCCCGATGGCACCGGGTAGGTAGACGTCGGAGGCGGTCGCGAAGTGCAGCGTCGCGCGCGAGGCGTTGTTGGCCAGGAAGCCGTCGACCGAAACGTCGTCGACGTCGACCCCGAGCAGGTTCGTGTAGCTCGGCGTCCGCCCGATGACCGCCGCGCCGGCGCGCGAGGCGCTCGAGTTCATGACGTTCTGGGCCGGGTTGGCACCGTCCGTGATCGACCGCCCCGCGAGGGTCGCGGCGTCGCCGGTCAGCCCGCGGTCGCCCTCCCACGCAAGCAGGCTGAGGCGTCCGGCGACCGTGCCCGACGGCGGCGTGACGAAGCCCGACAGCGCGACGTCGGCGCTCGGACGCAGCCCCGACTGCACGGCGAGCAGGCCGTCGTAGACGAGCAGCCGGCGCGTCGGCTCGGCGGCGTTGCGGTAGACGACGACGAGCCCCCAGCCGCCGTAGCGGTTGAGCCCGGTGCCGGCCTGGATGTTGGCGACGGCGTAGACGCCGGCGCCGCCGGCCGCGACCTGGCTCGTCACGTCCGCGAAGCCCTGGTAGCGCGACGTCGACGTGGCGTCGGTGTCGAGCACGCTGGCGGTCACGATGCGGTAGCCCGCGGCCGGGGTGGCGAAGAAGACCGCGGACCGCGCGCTGGGCAACGGCGCGGCCGACCCGCCGGAGCCCGCCGACGTGTCGCCGCCCCAGTACAGGCCCGCGAACACGACGGTCGAGCCCGACGGGAGCGCGAGGGTCGCGCGGCTCGAGTTGAAGGTCGAGCCGTCCCCATCCACGTCGACATAGTCCATGTCGAGCTCGCCGTTGGTGGTAGCCGACGTGCCCCCTTGGACCGCCCGGCAGGTCGTTCCCGTGCCGGGGCATGTCATGACGGTGTTGCCCGCCGTGAGCACCTGGCCGCGGTCGGTCGCGCTGAAGCGCGGGGCGAACGTGCGATCGGCGGAGGCGGCGGGCGCGATCGCCGCGCACGCGACGAGCGTGGACAACAGGCCGACCACGGCGGCGGCCAGGCGCCGCCGCATGCCTAGGCACCCGCAGCCGGGCACCGACCGTCCATGCCAGCTATCGGCCTTGGAGTCGACCACTTGGGTGCGGTGCGCGGTACCACGCACGGCCCGGGACACTTGGGCGGGACACGCCCGCGGCGGACACCGGAACCGTTCCAGTCGCGCCGCGGCTGGCGCAATCACTGCCCGGATTCCGGGGTTTCAACCGCACATGACGCCGTGACGGCGACGAACGGCGGATAACGCGCGACGAGCGGCGTGTAACGTCAAACCACACCCGGCGCCCGAGCGCTCGATTCGGGGCAACCGGCGGGGGCCGCGCCGGTCCGGTCTGCTGTGGGGGACCGGCCGCGCCGGTCCGGCCTGCTCTCGCGGGAGCGGTGCCCGGTCCGATCTCGGCGCGGTCCGCCCGCGTGTCAGGCCGTCGCCGCGGGCTGTCTGCGGTCCGGCTCGCGTCAGCTGTCGCTGCGGGCTGTCTGCGGTCCGGCCGCGCGTCAGCCGTCGCTGCGCGCTGTCTGCGAGCCCACCGCTTCGAGCACCTCGGTCGCGAGGCGGGGGCCGTCGGCGGGCTGTTCCGGCGTGGCGGAGATCCGCACCACGACCTCATCCCCGTCGAGCTCCTCGAGCGCGATCTTCGGCGTCTCGCGCATCGGCGTCTCGACCGACTCCTGCAGCAGCTGCTGCACGTCGGCCGGCGTGACGCCCGGCCGCAGCCGCGCGCGCAGGTCGACGCCCTCCGGCTCGCGCAACGGCACGATCGCCACGTTCAGCACCACCGAGTTCGGGACCATGATCGCGTCGTCGCCGCTGGCGAGCGTCGTGTAGAGCAGCCCCAGGCTGCTCACGACGCCCTCGACCGTCCCGGCCAGCCCGCCGCCCTGCAGCTTCACCCGCTCGCCGACGCGGAACGGGCGCGCGCTCAGCAGCACCATGCCCGCGAACAGGTTCCCGAGCGTCTGCTGCGCGGCCAGGCCGACGACGACCGCGGTGAACGCGCCGCCGAGCGCCAGGGTGCGCGGATCGAGCCCCGCGACCCGAAGCGCGATCAGGACCGCGACCAGCATCGTGAACAGCCGCAGCATGAAGCCGACCGTGCCGGCCGTGCCCGGGTCCATCCGGCGGAAGAGCGTCGGCCCGAACGCGCGCCCGATGTCGCGCGCGAACTGCCAGCCGAGCGCGATCAGCGCCAGGAACGTGACGATTCGGACGGGCTCGTCCCACGCCGGGCCGAAGAGGTCGCGCCGGTAGCCGTAGACGACCATGATCCCTGCCAGCAGGGGCAGCAGCACGAGCGACTGGATCCGCGCACGCTTCACCGCGCGCCGGCTCAGCTGCCGGGCCAGGCCGACGTCGCGCCAGGAATGGCTGTGTGTCGCGAACAAGTGCCTCACGTGCTGGGCCTCGTCACGGCGCTCCGGCCGCGGTCCGCGCGGGCCTTCGGCCTGCGGCTCGCTCCGGCCGTCCGGCCGCCGGCTGAACGGCCGCCCGTCGTGTTGGCGATCAGTGCCCATGGAGAGACAACACCGCCCGCTGGGGACGGTTTCCACTTCTCGGTGTGATGCCCGTCACACTCACCGCTCAACCGGCTAGAACAGCGCCTCCTGGCGCCCGGCGCGCACCGCCCGCACGACAGGACGGCGCTCGGCGGCGCCGTCGGTAGGCCGGTCGCCCGGCATCCCGGGCGCCTCGCGACGCACGCCGCGCGAATCCGCGGGCGAGCGCCGCGGGGGCTCGGGGCCGGTGCGTGGACGGGTCGATCGCAGGAGCCGGCGCAGCCGGTCCTGCTCCTCCCGCGCCGCGTACGCGCCGCGCCGGTACAGCTGGTCGTAGCGCTCCACGAGATCGGGCCGGTAGGAGCGCAGCCAGTCCATGAAGATCTGGCGCACCTCGCCGCGCAGGTGCAGCGCGATCCCGCTCACGCCGACGGCGCCCGCCTCCGCGGCCGCCTCGAGGATGCGCTCGACCTGTCGGGGGTCGTCGTTGATGCCCGGCATGAGCGGCGCGACCAGGATGCCGGTGGGGACGCCGGCGCGGTTGAGCGCCGCCACCGCCTCCATCCGCGCCTTCGGGTTCGGCGAGTGCGGCTCGCTCGCCCGCCACGGCTTCTCGTCCATCGTCGGGATCGACAGGTTGGCGGCGATGTCGGTCACCTCCGAGATCTCCACCATGAGGTCGAGGTCGCGCAGCAGCAGCGGCGACTTCGTCAGCACCGAGCACGGGTTCGCGTGGTCGCGCAGCGCCTCCCAGATTCCGCGCATGAGCTTGTAGCGGCCCTCGACCCACTGGTACGGGTCCGTGTTCGTCCCCATCGCGACGTGCTCGCGCTTCCACGACGGCCGCGCGAGCTCCGCGCGCAGCACCTCGGGCGCGTTGACCTTGACGACGATCTCGCGCTCGAAGTCGCGGCCCGCGTTCATGTCGAGGTAGGTGTGCGTCGGGCGGGCGAAGCAGTTGTGGCTCACGACGCCGTTGGCGATGAAGTCACCGGTGCCGGTGGTGATGTCGTAGAGGCGCATGGGCTCGCGCAGCGGCGCGATCTCGACCACCCGTGCGACCGCCCGCACTCGCGGCGCGTCGCACGGCGCCCGCACCGCGACCACCGGCGCCGGCCCGGCACGACCCGCGGGCGCCCGCCCGCGGCGCGCCGCGACCGCAAGCGCGGCCGGCGAGGCGCGCGACCCGAGCAATCGCGATCCCACCGCCAAGCTCGGCCCTGCGCGCTGCGGCCCGACGAACGCCCACCCACGATCGGTGAGAAAGCGATGGTCGCCGCTGGCCACGAGCGTGCGCCCGTCGTCGAGGCTGACGCGGAACGCCGGCTTGACCGTCGCCCAGTGCGCCAGGACCTCAGTTGTCAGGAGGCGCCGCTCGCCGCCCTCGGGCACCGTGCCGACGATTGCGTCCCCGACCTCGAGCTCCTCGAGCGGCACGCAGCCACCGTCCGCCATGAGGATCGGCGTGTCGCCGGAGAGGCAGTACACGCACGCATGACTGCACCCGCGGTAGGGGTTGATCGTCCACCGGAAAGGCATGCGCGAGCGCTCCGGGACCTTGTTGAGCGCGGACTTCGCTCGCACCTCGTAGAAGCGCGTGTCGAGCGCCTCCGGCGCGTTGAAGTGGCGCACGACCGCGGGCTCGCGGTAGCCCGGCAGCGTCGCGTGCTCCTCGCCGTCGATCCTGAGGTTGTCCCAGCGCACGAACGTATGTTCGCACAGTGCGCGGACGGACGCGAACGCGCCTACGCGACCGCGGCGCGCGAGAGCAGCGACTCCTCCCCTGCGAGCGTCTGCGACGTCGCGGAGTGGATCTCCACCGGCACGATCTCCCCCGGCGCCGCCAGGCCGGCGAAGTTGACCGCCTTGTTGTGGCGCGAGCGGCCGCGCAGGCGCGACGGATCCGTCCGCGACGGCCCCTCGACGAGCACGTCGAGCGTCCGGCCCACGAAGCGCTGCGCGCGCTCGTGCGCG
>DATAAR010000074.1:0-1680 GCA_036259975.1 Solirubrobacteraceae bacterium
CGCGTTCGCCGACATCGCCAACAACGACATCGTCGGCAACACGGTGTTCGGGCTGCGGCGCTTCGAGCTCGGCAACATCCGCACCTCGACGCCGGCCACCAACGTGCTCAGCAACGCGGCCGACGACACCACGAACGGGACCTTCCCGATCGGCTGATCAAGACGGCTCCGGCCACCTCCGGGTGGCCGGACCAGGACCGGGGCGGCGCGCGCCGCCGCCCCCGGTCCGCTCTTCTGCGACCTGAGCCACGCGCAGCACACTTCGCTGCATGGACTTCGAGACGCTGAAGTACGAGGTCGCCGGCGGCGTCCTCACCCTCACGCTGCACCGGCCGGACCGGCTGAACGCGTTCACCGAGACGATGCGCGCCGAGCTGATCGCCGCGTTCGACGCCTCGGACGCCGACGACGACGTCCGCGCCGTGATCGTCACCGGCGCGGGCCGCGCGTTCTGCGCGGGCGCCGACCTCGGGAGCGGAGGGTTGACGTTCGACCTCAGCCGCCGCGACCGCGACACGCTCGAGGACGGCACGCCGCGCGACGGCGGCGGCCAGGTCGCGCTGCGGATCTTCGACTCGCTGAAGCCCGTCATCGCCGCGATCAACGGCCCCGCGGTCGGCGTCGGGATCACGATGACGCTCCCGATGGACGTCCGGCTCGCCGCGGCGGGCGCGAAGATCGGCTTCGTCTTCACGCGCCGCGGCATCGTGCCGGAGGCGTGCTCGAGCTGGTTCCTGCCGCGGATCGTCGGGATCGGCCAGGCGCTGGAGTGGGTGGAGACCGGCCGCGTCTTCACCGCCGAGGAGGCGCACGCGGGCGGCCTCGTCCGCAGCGTCCACGCGCCTGACGAGCTGCTCCCCGCCGCCCGCGCGCTCGCGCGCGAGATCGCCGACGACGCGGCGCCGGTCTCGGTCGCGCTGGCGCGCCGGCTGCTGTGGACGATGCTCGGGGCGGCGCATCCGATGGACGCCCACCGCGCCGACTCGCGGGCGATGTACTCCCGCGGCCGGTCGGCCGACGCGCGCGAGGGCGTGACGGCGTTCCTCGAGAAGCGTCCGGCGGCGTTCCCGGACCGCGTGAGCGACGGGCTGCCGGCGCTGACGGGGCGGCCCCGGTCGGGGGCCTAGAGGTCCGCCACGAGGATCGCCGCCACGAGCGTTCCGGTGCAGACGAGCTCGGCCACGACGAAGCCCCCGAACGTGAGCCCGCCGGGAAGCTCGCGGCTGCGCATCATGCTGCGCTTGGACCGAGCGGCGGGCGTCGCGACGACGGGGTCGACGTGCTCGCGGGGCTTGGGGTCTGCGTTCGACTGCATGTGATCCTCCTGGTGCGTTCCGGTGTCGCCGCAGCGTCTCCTGCACCGGGCTCCTTCGCGCCCGTGACCTCCCGGGTCCGTGAGGCCCGCCGACGACCAGGGAGCGGGCCCGGGTCGTCACGGGCGCCACGCGCGGAGGAGATGGCGAGACTCGCCCCGTCAGCGCTTCGTCACACGGATCGAAGCGCGCGCCACACGAGGAGGACCATGATCACGCGTGTACACCTGCCCTCGCTCGACGGTGCGACCCGGTGGCTGAACTCCGAGCCGCTCCGCCCGGCCGAGCTCGAGGGCCGCGTCGTCCTCGTGAACTTCTGGACGCTGACGTGCATCAACTGGCTGCGCCAGGAGCCCTACGTCCGCGC
>DATAAR010000075.1:0-4726 GCA_036259975.1 Solirubrobacteraceae bacterium
CGGCTCGGTGATCACGCCCGAGCTCGCCGGCCACCTGCTGCGCGAGTTCTCGGGCAGCGCCCGCGGCGAGGGCTCGTCGGTCCGCCCGCTGCTGGCCGCTCGCGAGCTCGAGATCCTGCGCCTCGTCGCCGATGGCCTGACGGACAACGAGATCGGCAAGCAGCTGTACATCTCGCCGCGCACGGTGCAGAACCACCTCACGCGCATCCGCGAGAAGACGGGCCTGCGCCGGCGCTCGGAGCTCGCGCGCTGGGCCGTCGAGCACGCCATCGCGTAGCGCGGCTCGGCCGGGGCGCTCCGGTTCTCGCCTCGATCAGCTGAAACGGGCCCGCCTCTACGGCGGGCCCGTTCGCGTCGTCGCCCGATTGACCCGCAGCGCGCGCCGGGCGACGCGCGCAGGCGCTCGGAGCGGGCAGCGCCCGGCGGGCCCACCTCCGGCGGGCCCGCCTGGCCGGCAACTCCGGCTCCGATGGCACCTTGTCAGACCACCGGCGCCAGATTCGCCTTGACCGCTCAAGTTCTTCCTGGACCCGAGCGGGGTGGGGTGGCCGGCCCGTCAGCCGGCCTATCGCGATCCCCAGAGACCGGGGGTAAGTGCCTCAGGGGATCGTTGTGGGGGGTTACAGCTGTAAGACGCTACTACGTCCCAGAAATCACGTAAAAAGAACTCGTTGGAAACCGAACTCTGCCTTCGGCGGCGCGCATGTGCGACAGGCGGCGGTTCAGGGCGCCGGGCGGTACCAGCGCGGGGACGTCGTCGGCGGCGGCTCGAGCGCCGCGCGCGCCACCAGGACGCTCGGCGCGGGATCCGTCACATGGCGCGCCAGCGCGCTTGCGAACGCATCGTCCAGGCCGTCGACCGCCTCGGCTCGTACTCCGAAGCTCGCCGCCAGCGCGACGAAGTCGGGCGTGTGGAGGTCGACGCCGTACGACGCCGCGCCGGCGCGGCGCTGGTCGTAGCGCAGCATTCCGTAGCCGCCGTCGTCGACGATCACGGCGGTCAGCGGCAGGCGCTCCTGCGCGGCCGTCGCGAGCTCGCCGCACGCTAAGAGGAACCCGCCGTCGCCGGACACCGACACGACCGGTCCCGCGCCGGCGAGCGCGGCGCCCAGCGACTGCGGGAAGGCGCAGCCCAGCGTGCCCCAGCCCAGCGGGTAGATCAGGCGCCGCGGGGCGGTGACGCGCCGGAAGCCGCCCAGCCAGTAGCCCGGGATGCACATGTCGCAGAGCACGACCGCGTCGTCCGGCACCGCGGCGGCGAACGCGTCGACGAACCGCAGCTCCTCCGCGAACTCGGCCCGGAGGCGGGCGAGCGCGCGTTCGCGGACGGCCGCCACGTCGGTCCACGGCCGGCGATCCCCGGAGAGGTCGAGCGCCAGCGCGCGGCACGCGGCGCTCGCGTCCCCGGCCACGATGACGTCGGGCGGGTAGTTCTTCGCGGCGTCGACCTCGTCGACGTTGACCGCGATGAGCCGCGGCGGCGCGGGCATCCGCCAGTTCTGGGTCATCATGCCGTCGAGGTCGCTGCCGATCGCGAGCACGAGGTCAGCCTCGTCCCACAGCGCGCCGACCTCCTCGACGTGGGGGGGCAGGCCGACGCCGAGGGCGTGGTCGCCCGCCACGCCGGCGCCCGAGTAGGTCGTGACGATCGGGGCGCCCAGGCGGTCGGCGAGCTCCGTGAGGCTCGGGCCGGCGCCGGCGGCGACCGCGCCGCCCCCCGCCCAGACGAGCGGCCGCTCCGCCTCGGCCAGGAGGTCGAGCGCGGGCTCGACATCGGGCGCGGCGGGCGTCGCCGCCGACCCCGCCATCGACGGCTCCTCGCCGCGGCCGGCCAGCAGGTCGGTCGGGATCTCGAGGTAGACCGGCCGCGTCGGGACGCGCAGCGCAGCCTCGGGCGCGAGGAACGCGGCGAGGGCGAGCTCGGCGAACGTCTGCGGGGTGAAGGAGTGCTTCGTGACCGGGGCGAACATCCCGGGCTGGTCGACGCACTCGTGCAGGACGCCGCGGTGCACGCCGCGCATGCGCAGCGACGTCGGGATGTCGGTGGCGACCACGAGCACCGGCGACCGGCTCGCCCATGCCTCGCCGCATGCGCCGAGCGTGTTCGCCGCCCCGGGGCCGGTGGTGACGAGCGCGACGCCGAGGCGGCCGGTTGCCCGGGCATAGCCGTCCGCGGCGTAGACGGCCGCCTGCTCGTGGCGGACGCCGACGAGCCGGATCGGCGACTCGCGCAGCGCCTCCCAGGCGGCGAGGTTGTGCACGCCCGGCAGCCCGAACACCACCTCGACGCCGGCCGCCTCCAACCCCGCGACCAAGAGTTCTGCGCCGGTGCGCGACATCGACGCGCCGATCCTAGTCGCGGCCCGAACTCAGTAGCCGCCGGAGACGACGTTGCGCAGCGGCTCTCCCGCCGCGTGGCGGCGCAGCTGGTCGCCCGCGAGCGCCCACGCCTTGCGCTCCGCGCCAGGGGTGTCGCCCGCCGAGTGCGGCGTGACGATCAGGCCGGGCGCGCTCCAGAGCGGGTGGTCGGCCGGCAGCGGCTCGGGCTCCGTCACGTCGAGCACGGCGCGCACGTGCCCGGCGTGGAGCGCGCGCAGCAGCGCGTCGGTGTCGACGGTCGAGCCGCGCCCGGCGTTGACGAGCAGGCCGCCGCGCGGCATCGCGGCCAGCGCCTCGGCGCCGACCAGCCCGCGGGTCTCTTCCGTCGCGGGCAGCAGGTTGACGACCACGTCGGCCGACGGCAGCAGGCACGGCAGCTCATCCACCGCGTGCACGCCATCGCGCGCGCGGCGGGCGACGCGCACGATCCGGGCGTCGAACGCGGCGAGCCGCCGCTCCACCGCCGCGCCGATGGAGCCGTGGCCCAGGATCAGGACACGGGCGCCCTCGACGTCGCGCAGGTCGAGGTGCTCCCACACCCGCGCCACCTGCTGCTCGGCCGCGGTCCGCGCCGCCTTGGCGTCGGCGAGCAGCGCCCATGCGACCCACTCGGCCATCGCCGCGTCGCGCGCGCCGCGTGCGCTGCACAGCGTCACGCCGTCGGGTACGCGACCCACGATCCATTCGACGCCGGCGGAGCGCGTCTGGACCACCTTCAGCGCCGGCAGCGCGTGAAGCTCCCGCGCGATCTGCCAGTCCGGCACGACGAACTCGACCTCGTCGCGGTCGGGCGACGCGACCGGGTCATCGGGGAACGGGGCGATCGACCAGCCCGCGGGCGGCTCGCCCATCGCCTCGTGGCCCGGCGACGGTTCGACCCAGCAGATCAAGCGGCGGGCAGGACCCGCGGCCGCGCGGCGCGCAGGCGGTCGAGCAGGTCGGCGACCTCGGCGTCGTGGCCGTTGAGGTGCAGCGCCCGCTCGGCGGCGCCGATGGCGTCCGAGACGCGATCGGTGCGCGCGAGCGCGAAGGCGTAGCGGGCCCAGGCGTCCTGGGACTTCGGCGCCAGCTTCGTCGCCTGCTCGGTCGCCGTGACCTCGCCCCCGAGGTCGCCGGCGAGATGCAGGGCGAGCGCCAGGTCGAGCAGCGCCTCGACGCTGGGCCCGAGGGCGCGGGCGCGCTCGAGCGCCGCGATCGCGGCCGCGCGGTCCATGAGCCGGAGGCGCAGCCGCCCGACGCGCTCCCAGGCGTCGGCGTCCTGCGGGGCGCGCGCGGCGGCGCGGTCGGCGGCCTCCGCCGCGAGGTCGATCGCGCCCATGTCCTCGTAGATGCGGGCGGCAAACCGGTGCGCCGTCGGGCGGTCCGGATCGACGCGCGCCCAGTCGCGGACGGCGCGGCCGGCGGCGGGCAGGTTGCCCGCCTGCCAGAACGCGAGCGTCATCAGCCGCAGGACCGACGCGTTGTCGGGCTCGGCGTCGCGCGCGTAGATCAGCCGCTGCGCGGCGAGCTCGTAGTGGCCTTCCGCCATGGCGTGCTGGGCGGCGGTCATGAAGCGCTGCACCCGCTCGGCGCCCGGATCGGGCTTCGAGAAGTCGACGAACTGCAGCGAGCCGGCCGGCACGGTGCGCACGCCGGGCGAGAACTTCACGCGCGCCCACTGCTGGACGTCGTCGCCCTCGCCGGTGAAGTAGATGCCGGAGACGGTCCCGACGCCCCACTCGGGATACGACAGGCAGCGCGCGTAGCGGTGCACGACGGAGTGGTCGGGCACGCGCGAGCCGAACGGGTCGTGCTTGCGGCGGTCCGCCTCGGCCTCGCGGCGGCGCTGCTCCGCCTCGTAGGCGCGCCGTCCCTCCTCGGCGCGCGCCTTGCGGGCCGCCGCGGCGCTCACCTTGACGGCGTTGCGCGAGACGCGCCCGCCGCGCGAGCCCTCGGCCAGCGTCTCGAGCTGGTCGGCGGCCTGGTTGATCGCCTTGAGGTGGCGCTCGTGCTCGAACTGCTTGCCCGGCGGCGCGATGTCGGGGTGCCAGCGCTTCGCCATGCGCCGCCGCGCCAGCTGCACGTCGCGCTTCTCGAACGGCGGCTCGAGCTCCAGGAGGAGGATCGCCTGCTCGATGTCCAGCACCGCGGCCATGACCATCCGAGGGTACCCGCCGCGGGTCAGTCGATGAGCTTGCGCGCCATGAAGTGGATCGCCAGACGCCACATGACCAGCGCGAAGCCGATCAGGAACGCGAGGTGGCCGAGATCCACGGCGCCGCGGAAGCCGAACGCCGCATGGCGCACGAGCTCCACCGTGTGGAACAGCGGGTTCAGGTTCGCGGCGACCTCCACCCAGCCCGGCAGC
>DATAAR010000076.1:0-22226 GCA_036259975.1 Solirubrobacteraceae bacterium
TACGACGGCCTGATCTTCCACCGCGTGATCGCGGACTTCATGATCCAGGGCGGCTGTCCCCAGGGCACCGGCACCGGCGGCCCGGGCTACACGTTCGAGGACGAGATCAACCAGCACAAGGTCGTGCGCGGCGCGCTCGCGATGGCGAACGCGGGCCCGAACACGAACGGCTCGCAGTTCTTCATCGTCACCACGGAGGAGGCGCCGTGGCTCGACGGCAAGCACACCGTGTTCGGCGAGGTCCGCGGCGGCATGGACGTGGTCGACCGGATCGGCACCACGAAGACGGACGCGCGAGACCGGCCGGTCGAGCCGATCGGGATCGAGACGATCGAGTTGCAGCAGCCGACGACGTAGGTCAGCTGCCGAGCAGGGCGCGCAGTTCCGCCGCGATGGTCGGTGCCTTGTCGCGGAGTCGACGCCAGGTGATGCGGAGCACGCGCCAGCCTTGGGCCTGGAGGGCGCGGAGAGGAAGCGGCGTTCGTGCCTGCTTCGGGTGGTGGGTGGCCGACGGCGTATATCCCGCACAACGTCGGTCGCGTCTCCCATCGCTCGATCGTGCCGCGTTTCGTCTGCCGGATCGACACGCGATCGCAACGATTCCGCGCAGGGACTGTCGCGCGCCGCCCGCCTGCCCGAAGGTCGCAGTCGCACTCGTCCCGATGGCCGAGGACAGCGCGCGCTCGGCGCCGTAACGTCTGCACCGTGAGCGCTCCGCGTGAGACCTCGGCGCTGCAGGCGATGAGCGACGCCGTGCTCGCGATCGCCGCCGAGCTGTCGGTCGAGGCGGTCCTGCAGCGGCTCGTCGACAGCGCGCGCGACCTCGCCGCCGCGCGCTACGCCGCGATCGGCGTCCCCGACGGCGAGGGCGCGTTCGACTGCTTCATCACGTCGGGGATGAGCGACGAGCTCGTCGCGGCGATGGGACCGCTGCCCCGCACGCACGGGATGCTCGGCGCGATGCTCGAGGCCGACCGCCCGCACCGCACCGAGGACATCCGCAAGGACCCGCGCTTCCGCGGCTGGTGGCCCCGCGCGCACCCGCAGATGCGGTCGTTCCTCGGCGTGCCGATCGTCGCGCGGGGCGGCAACATCGGCGCCTTCTACCTCACCGACAAGGTCGGCGCCGACGCGTTCGACGCCGACGACCAGCAGCTCATCGAGATGCTCGCCGCGCACGCCGCGATCGCCATCGAGAACGCCCGCCTATACGAGCGCAGCCGCGAGCTGACGGTCGTCGAGGAGCGCAACCGCGTCGCGCGCGAGCTGCACGACTCGGTCACCCAGAACCTGTTCGGCGTCGTGCTCGCCGCCGAGACCGCCGCCACGCTCCTCGAGCGCGACCCGGAGACCGCGAAGGTCCAGCTGCAGCGCGTCCAGGAGCTCGCCCGGGCGGGCATGGACGAGCTGCGCTCGCTGATCTTCGAGCTGCGCCCCGCCGCGCTCGCGGACGAGGGCCTCGCCGCGACGCTGCGCAAGCACGTCGGCGTGCTGCGCCGCGTGCACGACCAGGACATCGCGCTGCACATCGCGGGCGCCCCGCGCATGGGCGCAAGCGGCGACGGCGACGTGTTCCGGATCGCCCAGGAGGCGGTCAACAACGCGCTGCACCACGCGCACGCGAGGCACATCGACGTCGGCCTCGACGCCCGCAACGGCACGCTGGTGCTCACCGTCGCCGACGACGGCGTCGGCTTCGACCCCGCCGCGCCCGCCCTGCGCGCGCGCCGCCTCGGCCTCACGTCGATGGAGGAGCGCGCCCGCGCGCTCGGCGGCGCCCTCAGCATCGACTCGGAGCCCGGCGGGGGCACGCGCGTCCGCCTGGAGATCCCCACGTGACGATCCGCGTCCTCATCGCCGACGACCACGCCGTCGTGCGGCAGGGGCTGCGGACGTTCCTCGAGCTGCAGGACGAGATCGAGGTCGTCGGCGAAGCCGCCGACGGCGTCGAGGCGCTCGAGCTCGTACAGCGCACGGAGCCCGACGTCGCGCTGCTCGACCTCGTCATGCCGCGGCTCGGCGGCCTGGAGGCGATCCGGCGGATCCGCGAGGTGGCGCCCGCGACGCGCGTCCTCGTCCTGACGAGCTTCGCCGACGACGACACCGTGCTGCCGGCCGTGCGCGCCGGCGCCGCGGGCTACCTGCTCAAGGACGTGCAGCCGCCCGAGCTCGTCGGCGCGATCCGCACCGTCCACGCCGGCGAGGCGCTGCTCGCGCCCGCGGTCGCCACGATGCTCGTCGAGCAGCTCGCGGCCGAGGACGGCGGCGCCGCGCCCGAGCGCCAGGAGCACCTCACGCCGCGCGAGCGCGAGGTCCTCGCCCTGCTCGCGCGGGGCCGTGCGAACAAGGTCATCGCGCGCGACCTCGGGGTGTCCGAGCGCACCGTCAAGACCCACGTCAGCAACATCCTCGGCAAGCTCAACCTCACCGACCGCACACAGGCCGCGGTGTACGCCGTCCGCCACGGCATCGTCCCGAAGGACTAGTCCCGATTCCCGATGGTGCGCCGGGCGACGCGCGCGTAGCGTCGCCGGGCATGCCCACCACCCCCGTCGCCATCGTCACCGGCGCCTCGCGCGGGCTCGGCCTCGCGCTCGCGCGCGAGCTCGCGGCCCGCGGCTGGCGCCTGGTCATCGATGCCCGCGGCGCCGAGGCGCTCGAGCGGGCGCGGGCCGAGCTCGCCCGCCGGACCGACGTCACCGCGCTCGTCGGCGACGTGACCGATCCGCGCCACCGCCGCGCGCTCGTCACCGCCGCCGGCGATCGCATCCATCTGCTCGTCAACAACGCCAGCCGCCTCGGCCCGAGCCCGCAGCCGACGCTCGCCGACTATCCCATCGACGAGCTCGAGCGCGTCTACGCGACCAACGTGATCGCGCCGCTCGCGCTCGCCCAGCTCGCACTGCCGCTCATGGACGAGGGCGCGATGGTCCTGAACGTGACCTCCGACGCGGCGGTCGAGGCCTACGCGGGCTGGGGCGGCTACGGGTCGTCCAAGGCCGCCCTCGAGCAGCTCACGCGGGTCCTGGCCGCCGAGCACCCGCAGCTACGCGTCCACGCCGTCGACCCCGGCGACATGAACACCCGCATGCAGCAGGAGGCGTTCCCGGGCGAGGACATCTCCGACCGCCCGCCGCCCGAGGCCAGCGTGCCGGGCCTGATGGCGCTAGTCGAGGGCGACCGGTCGAGCGGCCGGTACGAGGCGCGCGACCTCAGCCCGGCGGTCGGCGCGTGAGCGCGCTTGCAGCATTCGAGCTCCCCGACCGCCTGGAGGCGCACGAGCCGCCCGAGGCGCGCGGGCTGCGGCGCGACGAGGTTCGGATGCTCGTGGCCGAGCGCGCCACCGGCCGCCTCGCCGACGCGCGCGTGCGCGACCTGCCCGACGTGCTCGCGCCGGGCGACCTGGTCATCGTCAACACCTCGGCGACGCTGCCGGCCGCGCTGACCGCCCGCCGCGGGGACGGCACGGATCTCGACCTGCACGTCTCCACGCCGCTGCCCGACTCCAACCACCGCCTGGTCGAGCTGCGCCGCGACGGCGCCCCGTTCCGGGGCGGCCGGGCGAGGGAGCGCCTCGCGCTGCCCGGCGGCGGCGTCGCGACGCTCGTCGCGCGGTACGTCCCGGGCTGCCGGCTGTGGGCCGCCGCGCTGCGCCTCCCCGGGCCGCTCGAGGCGTATCTCGCCCGCCACGGGCGTCCCATCCGCTACCGCCATGTGCCCGGCGAGTGGCCGCTCGATGCCTACCAGACCGTCTTCGCGCGTGACCCCGGTAGCGCCGAGATGCCGAGCGCCGGCCGCCCGCTGAGCGACGCGGTCATCACCGCGCTCGTCGCGCGCGGCATCGCGGTCGCGCCGATCGTCCTGCACGCCGGGGTCTCGTCGCTCGAGGCGGGCGAGACGCCGGGGCCGGAGTGGTTCCGCGTGCCGGCCGCGACCGCGCGCCTGGTCGCGGCGACGCACGCGGGCGGCGGGCGCGTGGTCGCGGTCGGCACGACCGTCGTCCGCGCGCTCGAGACGGCCGCCGACGCCGGGAGCGGCACGGGCGCGGCGGCCGAGGGCTGGACCCGGGTGGTCGTGACGCCGGAGCGCGGCGTGCGTGCCGTCGACGCGCTGCTCACCGGCTGGCACGAGCCCGAGTCCTCGCACCTCGACCTCCTGCGCGCGGTCGCCGGCCCGGAGCTCGTCGCGCGCTCCTACGCGGCCGCGCTCGAGCGCAGCTACCTGTGGCACGAGTTCGGCGACGCGCACCTCATCCTGCCCTGAGGCTCGGTCCAGCCTGGCGGCGGTCACCGAACTGCGTGGCGGCTCAGGGAACGAGCGACGGCGGCAGCGGCGCGCCGTAGCGGCGCGCGGCGTCGGCGAGGCGGTCGGGCGCGACGAGGTCCACGCCGAGCCGCGCCGCGATCTCGGAGGCGCCCGGCCGGCGGCCGAGCGCGCAGACCCGCGCATGCTCGGCGCGCAGCCCGTCGCGGTGGCTCTCGATCCGCCCCCACACGGCCACGATGCCCTCGACCCACTGGAACTCGCCGTAGTAGGGCTGCGTCCCGGGCCGGTGGTACGCGTAGATGCCGCAGCGGCAGTCGCGGTGCGGCGGCGCGTGCGGCGCGGCGAGCCAGCCGCGCCCGAACTCGAGCGCGCGGTTGGCCGGATAGCACTCGGCGTGCAGGACCGCGCCCTCCCAGCGGCACGGGATGTACGGGGAGAGCAGCGCGCCGTCGACGACCCGCCAGGCCCGGAACGCGATCACGGGCTCGACGAGATCGGGCGTCGGCCTCACGCGGGAGCGGGCTCCGCCGGTCGCGGCGCGGCGGGCGGCGCGGGCGGGACCGGTGCCGGCGGCGGCGTGGCCGCCGGCACGGGCTCGGGCGTCGTCGCGGGCGCCTCGATCGGCTCGACGATCACCGTCTTCGAGGGGCCATGGAACGTCATGGCGAAACGGTATCGCGGCGCGCTCCGAGGCCCACGCCGTCGCCGACCGGCAGCAGCGAGAACAGCCACTCGTCGGACTCCATCAGCGCGCGCGTCGTGCGCCGGGCGGCCGCGAGCGCCTCGTCGCTCCACGCCGTGTCGAGCCCCTCGGGCAGCGCGACCTCGCCGCTCATGAGGAGGTTGTCCACGACGAGCAGGCAGCGGTCGGCCACGCGTCCCCGCAGCGCGGCGAGGTAGGCGTCGATCTCGGTCTTGGTCGCGTCCAGGAACACGAGGTCGAAGGCGCCGCCGAGCGTCGCAATCGACTCGAGCGCGTCGCCCTCGACCAGGTCGATGCGGTCGAGCACCCCGCCGCGATCCCAGTACCCGCGCGCCTGCGCGATCCGCTTCGGGTTGCGCTCCAGCGTGACGATCCGGGCGCCGGGGTCGAGCTCGCGCGCCATGTGCAGCGTCGAGCAGCCGATCGCCGTACCGACCTCGAGGACGCGCCGCGGACGCAGCGCGCGGACCAGCGTGGCGAGCAGCCGGCCGGTCTCCCACTCGACGATCGGGATGCGCTCCAGGCGCGCGAGCGCCTCCATCTCGGCGAGCAGCGGGTCGCGCTCGGGGCGCAGGCGCTCGAGGTAGGCCTGGACGCGATGGTCGCGGATCATCGGTCGGAGGCTACGGCCGAATAGGGTTCGGCAATGGCGACTGTCGAGCCGCAGACCGCCCGCGACGCGGCGACGACCGCCGGCTCGGGGCCCGACATCCCGGTCGAGAATCCGGCGACGGGCGCCGTCATCGCTCACGTGCCCGATCTCGGCGCCGACGCGGTGGCCGAGCTCGCGCGGCGCGGCCGCGCCGCCCAGCCCACCTGGGAGGCGCTCGGGTTCGAGGGCCGCGGCCGCGTCCTGTGGCGCGCGCAGCGCTGGGTGCTCGACAACGCCGAGCGCGTGATCGAGACGATCGTCTCCGAGACCGGCAAGACCTGGGAGGACGCGCAGATGGCCGAGCTCGCCTACGGCGCGAGCGCGTTCGGCTTCTGGGCCAAGGAGGCGCCGCGCTACCTCGCCGACGAGCGGGTGAAGTCCGCTTCGGTGCTGGTCGCGGGCAAGCGGCTCGTGCTCCGCTACCGGCCACTCGGGCTCGTCGGCGTCATCGGGCCGTGGAACTACCCGCTGACGAACTCCTTCGGCGACTGCATCCCGGCGCTCGCGGCGGGCAACAGCGTGATCCTCAAGCCGAGCGAGATCACGCCGCTCACGAGCCTGCTGCTCGCCGGCGGCCTGCGCGAGTGCGGCCTGCCGGCGGACGTCTTCCAGGTCGCGACCGGCCGCGCGCCGACCAGCGAGGCGCTCATCGACGCCGCGGACATGATCATGTTCACGGGCTCGACCGAGACGGGGCGCAAGGTGATGGCGCGGGCGGCGCAGACGCTCACCCCGGTGGCGCTGGAGCTCGGCGGCAAGGACCCGATGATCGTGCTGTCCGACGCCGACCTCGAGCGCGCCGCCAACGCCGCGGTCTACTACTCGATGCTGAACACGGGCCAGACCTGCATCTCGATCGAGCGCGTGTACGTCGAGGCGCCGGTCTACGACGCGTTCGTCGCCAAGGTGGCCGCGAAGGCCCGCGCGCTGCGCCACGGCGTGCCGGCCGGTCCCGCGTCGGTCGAGGTGGGCTCGATGACCCACGGCCCGCAGGTCGACGTCGTCGAGCGCCACGTCGAGGACGCGCGCGCGAAGGGCGCGCGGGTGCTCGTCGGCGGCACCCGCGGCGCGCGCGCCGGGCAGTGGTTCGAGCCGACCGTCCTGGCCGACGTCGACCACGACATGGCGATCATGCGCGAGGAGACGTTCGGCCCGACGCTGCCGATCATGAAGGTCGCTGACGCGGACGAGGCCGTCCGGCTGGCGAACGACTCGCCCTACGGGCTGGGCGCGTCGGTGTTCTGCGGCGACGCGGCGCGCGGCGAGGCGATCGCGCGCCGGCTGGAGACGGGCGCGGCCTGCGTCAACGACGCGCTCGTCAACTACTACGCGCTCGAGCTGCCGATGGGCGGCGCGAAGGCGTCGGGGATGGGCTACCGCCACGGCCCGGGCGGCATTCGCAAGTTCACTCAGCACCAGGCGCTGCTCGTCTCGCGGATCAATCCGCGGCGCGACGTCCACATGTACCCGTACCGCGCCCTCACGACGAAGCTGCTCGCCCGCTTCCTGCGGCTCGTGTACGGCCGCGGGCGGCGCGCCTGAGACCCGCGCACGGCCGCGCCCGCGGCCGTACGCTGATTGGCGATGGACGTCGTCCTCGCGCCGCTGCAGCTGCTCCCGGCGACGATCGCCGGTGTGCTCTACGCGCTGCGCGTGCACGCGCTGCGCGGCACGCCGCGGTCGGTGCCGGCCGCCCGGCAGGCGAGCTTCTATGGGGGGCTCGTCCTGATCGTGGCGACGCTCACGCTGACAGGGTCGCTGAGCGCCGAGCTGTTCGCCGCGCACATGGCCGAGCACCTGCTCATCGCCGACCTGGGCGCGCTCCTGCTCGTGCTCGGCCTGACCGGCCCGGTCCTGGCGCCGGTCCTGCGGATCCGGCTCATCGACCGCCTGCGGGTGCTCGCCCATCCCGCGGTCGCGTTCCCCCTGTGGGCGCTCGACCTCTACCTCTGGCACGTGCCGGCGCTGCACGAGGCCGCCGTGCGCCACGAGGGCGTGCACGCGCTCCAGCACCTCGGCTTCGTGCTGTTCGGGGCGAACATGTGGATGGCGCTGCTCGGTCCGCTGCCCAAGCCGGCGTGGTTCGGCAACCTGGCGCGGCTGGTCTACGTGATCGCAGTGCGGCTCACCGGCGCGGTGCTCGGCAACGTGTTCGTGTTCGGCGGGCGCGTGTTCTACGACGTCTACGCCGCCGGCGAGCGCGCGCACGGGATCTCGCCGGGCGCCGACCAGAACGCAGCCGGCGCGATCATGATGATCGAGGGCTCGTTGCTGACGCTCGGCCTCTTCGCGTGGCTGTTCCTGCGCAGCGCGCGCGAGGGCGACGAGCGCCAGGAGCTGCTCGACCTGGCGGCCGCCCGCGGGGTCGAGCTGTCCGACGCGCGCGCGGCGCGCGCCGTGGCCGCGGGACGCGGGGCGGAGCTGCGCCGGCGGATCGAGCGGGGTGGTCAACCCGGCTGACCCGGTACCGTCTGAGACGTGCCATCGCTCATCAGCCGCATCGCCCGATTCGCCTCCAGCCCGCAGGGCCGGAGGCTCGCTGCCCAAGCCAAGCGCTACGCCTCGGAGCCCAAGAACCGCGCCAAGATCGACGAGGCGCGCAAGCGCCTCATGGCGCGCAACAAGCAGCGCTGAGCCGCGCGCTCACGATCCGCCGAACGCCACCGCCTCCGCGCGGGCGGCGAGCTCCAGCACGCCCTCGCCGAACGACATGAGGTACGGGTCGTCGGTGCGGCCCTCGATCGCCCGGCGGTGGTTGCCCTCCATGAACACGACCGACTTCCACAGCGCGAGGGCCGTGTACCAGCGCAGGTCCGCCACCTCGCGGCCCGAGCGCTCCTCGTAGCGCGCGATCAGCTCCGCCCGGGTCGGGAAGCCCTCGGCGCGGCTGACGCGGCCGACGTGGAACCGGCCGACGTCCGGATCGCCCGCCTCGGTCCACGTCGCGCACAGGTAGCCCACGTCGGCCAGCGGGTCGCCGATCGTCGCCATCTCCCAGTCGAAGATCGCGATCAGCCGGGCGGGCGCGCCCGCCGCGTACATCGCGTTGCCGAGGCGGTAGTCGCCGTGGACGATCGTCGCCGGCCCGCTCTGCGGGATGTTCCCGGCCAGCCATGCGCCGACGCGCTCGACCGGCGGCACGTCGCGGGTCCGGCTGTGCTCCCACAGCCCGCCGAAGCGGCGGATCTGGCGCTCGAGATAGCCCGTCGGCCGGCCGAAGCCCTCCAGGCCGCACGCCCGCCAGTCGACGCCGTGCACCTCGACCAGCGCGTCGACGAGCTCCTCGCCGATGCGCCGGCGCTCGGCCGCGGTGTCGAGCGCCGCCGGCACCTCGGTCGTGACGACCTCGCCCTCGAGGCGCTCCATGACGTAGAACGGCGCGCCGATCACGGAGTCGTCCTCGCACGCCGCGAGCACGCGCGGCACCCGCGCGGCGGTGCCGGCGAGCGTGCGCAGCAGGCGCGCCTCGCGCAGCACGTCGTGGGCGCTGGGCGGCAGAGGCGGGCGCGGGGGACGGCGGACGACCAGCTCGGCGTCGGCCCGGCGGACGAGGTACGTGACGTTCGAGTGCCCGTCGCCGAGGGGCTCTGCCTGCAGCTCGCCGGAGCCGAGCCCGTGCGCGTCGAGGAAGCCGAGCAACGGCTCGACCACCAACAGCGGCGGGCGCTCGTTGCGGTCGGCGTCGGCGCGCGTGAGGACGATGTCGTCTGGCGCCGGCGCGACGGGCATGGCCGGAAACGTAGTTGCTAGCGTGGCTCGCGTGGTGGCCCGGGGACCCGGTTGCCACCGCAACCTTGGCGGGGGTCAAGCGGTTCTAGCCCTGAACGTCGCCCGCTTCCGTTCATGCCGCGAATCGCACCCCTCGCCCTGGCGCTCTGCGCCGTCGTCGCCGCCGCGCTGCCCGGCACGGCCTCGGCCTCGCGCACGCAGTCGATGACGTTCGAGGCACCGGTCGATCTCGCCGATCCCGCGACGCGCACCGCCGCGTTCGACGAGATCTCGAGCTTCGGCGTGCGGTCCGTGCGCATCGTCCTGCTCTGGCAGAACGTGGCGCCGGCCGCCGCCTCGCGCGTCAAGCCCGACTTCGACGCCACCGACCCGGCGGCGTACAACTGGAGCGGCTACGACGCGCAGGTCGACGGCGCGGTGGCGCGCGGGTGGAAGGTCCTGCTGACCGTGTCCGGGCCGGTGCCCCGGTGGGCGACCAACGGCGCGAAGGACAACCTCACGCGCCCGAAGCCGAAGGAGTTCCAGCAGTTCATGACCGCCGTGGCCCGGCACTTCGGCACGAAGATCGGCCGCTGGTCGATCTGGAACGAGCCCAACCAGCCGCAGTTCCTGCTGCCGCAGTACTCGGCGACGTCGAGGAAGACGCCGCTGTCGCCGCGGATCTACCGCAACCTGTTCTTCGCCGCCCGCCGCGGCCTGGCCGCCGCGGGGATGGCCAACGCCGAGGTGCTCGTCGCCGAGACGTCGCCGCGCGGCACCGGCAGCGTCGTGGCGCCGCTCACGTTCCTGCGCGGGATGCTCTGCCTGAACGACCGCTACCGCAAGGTCGGCGACTGCGCGAAGCTCGAGGCCGACGGCTACGCCCACCACGCCTACACGACGGCCTCCGGCCCGCTGTTCCGGCCCAGGCAGCCGAACGACGTGACGATCGGCGTCATCAGCCGCCTCGTCACCGCGCTGGACCGCGCCGCCAGGGCGGGCGCGATCGACCGCCGCATGCCGATCCACCTGACCGAGTTCGGCATCCAATCCACGCCCGACCCGGTGTTCGGCGTCAGCCGGGCGCGCCAGTCCGACTACCGATCGATCGCCGAGCGCCTGGCGTACGACCAGCCGCGCGTCGTCGCCTTCTCGCAGTACCTGCTGCGCGACGACCCGCCGGTGCCGGACGCGCCGCTGCCCGCGCGCTATCCCGGCTTCGAGTCGGGCCTGCGCGGCAACGACGGCCTTGCCAAGCCCGCGCTCAACGGCTTCCGCCTGCCGCTCGCGGCGCTGCGCCGCGGCTCGCGCGTGGCGCTGTGGGGGCTCGTGCGGCCGGCGACCGGCCCCACCCGCGTGTCGGTCGAGTACTCGTCCGGCCGATCGTGGCGGCGGCTGTTCACCACCACCACGAACTCGCGCGGCTACTTCCAGCGCAACGTGACCTTCCGGTCGGGCCGGCGCTACCGGGTCGTCTGGACCCGCGCCGACGGGCGCACGTTCCGCGGCACCGCGACGTCCGTGTACAGGCGCTAGCGGCGCCGGCGGTAGGCTGCGGGCCGCGATGGCGCTGCAGCTCTGGCTCCTGCGGCATGGTGAGGCCGTCCCGCACGACGCGGCAGGCGACGACGCCGCGCGCGAGCTGACCCCGCGCGGCCGCGATCAGGCGCGCGCGGCCGGGCGCTCACTGGCCGCGCTCGAGGTCGAGGTGCACCTCTGCTTCACGAGCCCCAAGGCGCGCGCGAGAGAGACCGCGGAGCTGGCGTGCGCTGAGCTCGGCGTCGAGCCGATCGTGCACGAGCCGCTCGCCGGCGACTTCGAGGGCGAGGACGCGCTCGAGCTGCTGACGGCCGCCGAGGGCGACCAGCGCGTGCTGATCGTCGGCCACGAGCCGGACTTCAGCCAGGTCGTCCACGACCTCTCGGGTGCGCGCATCGACCTCAAGAAGGGCGGCATCGCGGCCCTGCGGATGGACGGCAGCCGCGCCGAGCTCATCGTGCTGCTGCGCCCCCGCGAGCTCGACCGGCTCGGCTGCTGAGCGGCGGCGCGGCCGGTCAGCCCGGCGGCGCGCGGCGCGGCGGGTCTGGTGCACGCCCGAGCGTGCCGTCCACCAGCACGGCCTCGTCCTCGGGCCCGTACGGCAGCGCCAGGAGCACCTCGCGCCCGGCCCCGAGGTCGGTGCCCTGGATCCCGTCGAACGCGACGACCGGCAGCGGCGCGAGCGCGGCCGCGCGCCGGATCTCGAGCTGGCCGGCCAGCCCGCACAGGACGACGAGGTCCGCCTCCTCGGCGGTGGCGGCCGGCGGCAGGCTGGCGACCCGCAGCTGGCCGTCGAGCTGGACGCCGTACTCGTGGGCGCCGGCGACGACGAGCGCGCGCCGCCCGGCGGCGGAGACGTCCGCCGCGATCCGGGCCGCGACCTCCGTGTCGCGCGCCACGATCCGCAGCACCGTCCCGTCGTGGCGCGCCGCGTCATCGCACCCGGGCTCGTCGTCGCGCGTCACGCCCGCCCAGGTCGCCACGGGCGCCAGCAGCGCCAGGCGGGCGGGCGCGGTCGCCTCGACCGCCTCGGCGACGTCCGCGGACCGGAAGGGGCCGAGCAGCGCGACCGCGCGCGGGTCGGCGGCCGCCGCCGTGGCCCGGCGCAGCGGCTGGTCCGCGCCGTGCGCGACGTGCGCCACCCCGCCCCCCGAGCACCGGCGCGGCGGCGGCGGCGAGCGCCTCGGGCAGCGCGGAGTGCACGGCCGCGCCGTTCACGCCAGCGCCTTGACTGCCGCGCGGGCCGCGACGAGCACCGGGTCGTAGACGCCCGAGTACGGCGGCGCGTAGCCGAGGTCGAGCAGCTCGATCTCATCCACCGCGAGGCCGGCCCACACGCACGTGGCGAGCACGTCGATGCGCTTGGCTGCGCCCTCCACGCCGACGATCTGGCCGCCCAGAAGGCGCCCGGTGGCCGGCTCGCACACGAGCTTCACCCAGATCGGGCCCGCGCCGGGGAAGTAGCCCGCGCGCGTGCGGTCCTTGATCGCGGCGGTGACGACGTCGATCCCGGCGTCGCCCGCCTCGCGCTCGGAGAGCCCGGTGCGGGCGACCTCGTACCGGCACAGCCGCGACACCGCGGTGCCGATGACGCCGGGGAAGGCGAGGTCGCCGCCGGTCGCGTTCGCGCCGGCGATCCGGCCTTGCTTGTTGGCGTGCGTCCCGAGCTGGACGTTCACCGGGCGCCGCAGCAGGCGGTGCCAGGACTCCACGCAGTCGCCGGCGGCAAACACGCCGTCGTGGCCGTGGCAGCGCTGGTGGTCGTCGACGCGCACCGCGCCGCTCGGGCCGCACTCGATCCCGGCGGCCTCGGCCAGCGCGACCGCGGGCCTCACGCCGGTCGCCATCACGACGTGGTCGGCGTCGATCGTCTCGCCGCCCGCCCGGACGGCGCGCGGGGCGCCGGCGCCGTCGAGCAGGATCTCGTCGACCTCGGTGCCGACCAGGACGCGGATGCCCACGCCCTCCGCCGCGTCCTGCACGTGCGCGGCCATGTCGGGATCGAGCGTGCCCATGACCTGGGGCGCGGCCTCGATGAGCGTCGTCGCGATGTCGCGCTGGACCAGCGCCTCGGCCATCTCGATGCCGATGTAGCCGCCGCCGATCACCACGGCGTGGCGGGAGTCGCGCCCCCGCGAGAGCTGCACCCGGAAGCGCTCGGCGGCGTCGACCGTCCGCACCGGCTCCGTCGCCTCGGCGCCCGGGATCGGCGGGGCGACCGCCTCGGCGCCCGTGGCGAGGACGACGATGTCGAATCCCTCGCTGCGCTCCTCGCCGGATTGGTGGTCGCGCACCGTGAGCGTCCGTGCGTCGAGGTCGATCGCGGTCACCTCGGTCCGCACGTGGACCGCGATGCCGTTCGCGCGGTGCTCATCGGGGGAGCGGCTGATCAGGCGGTCGGAGTCGTCGAAGAGGCCGCCGACGTAGTAGGGGATTCCGCACGCCGAGTACGACGTGTATGGCCCGCGCTCGAACGCCACGACCTCGAGCCCTGCGTCGCGGCGGTGCGCGGTGCTGGCCGCGCTCATCCCCGCCGCGTCCCCGCCCACGATCGCCAGCCGGGTCGCCATCGTTGCGTAGACGCTATCCGCTGCGGCACCCTCGTCGCCCCATGCCCGCCTCCGCCGCCGGTCAGCCGATCCGTGCGCGCCCTTCCTAGGCGGTGTCCTTTCAACCTGACTCTGGGAGAATGCCGGGTCATGGGAGGCGCTCGATGAGCTCGGTCGCCCACGTTCCCTGGATGTCGGAGGCGGTCGACGCGCTCGCGCTCGAGCTGCGCCTGCACCACGCGCCGACGGCCGAGCACAGCCACCGCCTGGCCTCGCTCGCGCGGGCCGTGGCCGGGCGTCTCGGGCTCGATCCGATCGACGCGACCGAGTGCGAGCTCGTCGCCGTCCTGCACGACGTGGGCAAGCTCACCATCGATCCCGAGCTGCTCGACTGGGACGGGCCGCTCGACGACACCCAGCGCGAGCGCCTGCGGCGGCACACGATCGCCGGCGAGGAGCTGCTCGCCGAGGTCGCGGGCCTCGAGCACCTAGCGGGCGTCGTGCGCGCCACGCACGAGGCCTGGGACGGCAGCGGCTACCCGGACGGCCTCTCCGGCGACCGGATCCCGCTGACCGCGCGCATCGTCGCCGCGGTCGACTCGTTCGACGCGATGACGAGCGACCGCGCGTACCGCCGCGCGCTGCCGCGCCGCGAGGCGTGCCGGCGCATGACGCGCGGTGCCGGCTCGCAGTTCGACCCGCGCGTCGTGGACGCGTTGATGCGCGTGGTCGGCTACGGGCCGCTGCGGCGCTCGTAGAGTGGATGCGTGCCCGAACTTCCCGAGGTCGAGATCACCGCGCGGCGGCTCGACGCCGCGCTGCGCGGGGCGACGATCGAGTCCGCGCTCGCGCCCGGCATCAACGCGCTGAAGACGTTCGACCCGCCGCTGCAGGCGGTGGAGGGCGCCGCGATCGCCGGCGTGCGCCGGCGCGGCAAGCACCTCGTCGTCGACGTGGCCGGCGACCTGGCGATGCTCGTGCATCTCATGTCCGCCGGCCGCCTCCAGCTCTTCGACAAGCGCGCCTCGCTGCGCGACCGCACCTCGCGCCTGCTGCTGCGCATCGAGGGCGGGCGCGAGCTCCGGCTGCGCGAGTTCGGAACCAAGCAGGCCGCGTGGGTGAAGGTGCTGCGCGCCGACGAGCTCGAGGAGGACGACGCGCTCGCCACGCTGGGGCCCGAGGCGTGGCCGGCCCCCCCGCCGCTGCGCGAGCTGCTCGCCGCGTCGGGCGCGCGGCCGCTGCACGCGGTGCTTCGCGACCAGCGCGTGATCTCGGGCATCGGGCGCTCGTGGGTCGACGAGATCCTCTGGACGGCGATGCTGTCGCCGTTCAAGCGCGCCGACGACCTCGACGACGAGGAGGCCGACGCGCTGCGCGCCGCCGTCGTGTCCTGCCTGGACGGGGCGATCGAGCACTACGAGCGCGTCGTAGCGCTGCCGATCCCGGACAAGCTGCCGATGCCCCTCCAGGTCCACCGCCGCCACGGCGAGCCGTGCCCGCGCTGCGGCGCGACGCTCGAGGCGGTGCACTACGAGGACTACGTGATGTCGTACTGCCCGCAGGAGCAGACCGGCGGGCGCGTGCTGAAGGACCGGCGGCTGTCGCGGCTGCTCAAGTAGGGCGCCCGGGAGTGCCGCTCGACGCGCTGGCGCTCGCCGGCGGCCCTCGTGGTGCGCGAGCGCGTCGACCGGCGGCGGTGGACCGGGGCGGTGCTGGTGGTGGCGGGGATCGCGGCGATCGCGCTCGGGTGCTGAGCGCGCGCGGCGCTTCACCAGCCGTCGCGGACGATCTTCGCGACGACGGCGACGACCAGGATGGCCGCCGCCGCGATCAGCAGCAGTTCGGAGCCCATCAGAAGGCCGATCACGGCGATGACCGCGCTGAGCGCGGCGGCCGCGAGCTGCGGGAGCAGGTCCTGCCACAGGCTCGGCGGGCCGAGGCGCGCTCCGGGCTCCGCCGCAGCCTCGGGCTCGCCCGGAGCGCCCGCGGCGGCCTCCGGTGCGGCCTCGGCGCTGAGCGGCTTCGGCTGCCCGCAGTAGGTGCAACGCCAGTCGTCGGTCGTGGTCGTCTCGCGGCCGCACGAGCGGCAGCGGGTCAGCGTGCCGGACACGCGCGCGAGATTATCGAGGCCCGCGCGCACGTCCGCCGGGCGCGTACGCTGCTCGCATGATCCAGACCGGAGAGCAGGCCCCCGACTTCGAGCTTCCCGACCACGACGGCAACCCCGTGCGGCTCTCCGCGCTGCGCGGTCGGCCCGTCGTCCTCTACTTCTATCCGCGGGCAAAGTCGCCCGGTAGTATTTGCAGTCATGCAGACCGCTATCGGGATCGTCCGCCAGAGCAAGGACAACGACGGCGACAGTCCGCACGCCCAGCGCGCCCGCATCGAAGAGGCGTGCCAGCGTGACGGCCTCAGGCTGCTCGACGTCGTCACCGAGCTCGACGTGTCGGGCGGAACCGCGCTCAAGGACCGACGCGGCATCCGCAGCGTCGTCGAGCGCATCGAGGCCCGCGAGGCGCAGATCCTCATCGCCAGCTACTTCGACCGGCTCTTCCGGTCGCTGGTCGTGCAGCAGGAGATCATCGACCGCGTCGAAGCAGTCGGCGGCAAGGTGCTCGCGATCGATACCGGCCAGGTCACGAACGGCAACGCCGGCCAATGGCTGTCCGGGACCATGCTCGGCGCCTTCGCCGAGGACTACCGCCGCAGCGTGAAGGAGCGCTCCGGAGAGGCTCAGGCGCGCGCCGTCGCGCGTGGCGTGATCACCTTCCCCAACGTGCCGCCGCCGCTCAGGGTCAACGAGGAGGGCTTCGCCGAGCCCATCCCGGAGCAGGTGCCGATCGTCAACGAGGCGCTGCGCATGCGCGCGGAAGGCGCCACGATCGACGCGATCCGCTCGTACCTCGCCGAGCGCGGCATCGAGCGCTCCTACCACGGCGTCAGCGCGATGCTGTCGTCGCGTCTGCTGCTCGGCGAGATCCACTTCGGCGAGCTGGTGAACCTGCACGCCTTCGAGCCGGTCGTTGACCCCGAGCTGTGGCGTCGCGCTCAGCAAGTCCGCGTCCCCCGGGGTCGGCGCGCGAAGTCCGAACGGCTGCTCGCGCGCCTGGGCGTCCTACGGTGCGGGTCGTGCGGCGCCCGCATGGTCGTCGGCAGCGCCCACAACGGCCAGTACGCGCTGTATCGGTGCCCGCCGACCGGCAACTGCAAGCAGCGGGTGACGATCAGCGCCGAGAAGGTCGAGGCCCTGGTCGTCGACGCGGTGAAGGCGGCGACCGCCGACGTCGAGGGTCGCGCGTCCGCCGAGCAGAACGCCCGCCGGGTCGAGGCCGAGCTCGACCGCGCGCAGCAGGAGTTGAACGCGCTCATTGAGCTGTTGGACCCGCTCGAGCCCGCTGCCCGCCAGCGGTTGCAAGAAGCGACCCGGAAGCGCGACGAGGCCCGCGAACGCGTCGAGCAACTAGGCGGCACGGGCGCCTCCCTCACGATCAACACCGCGGACGACTGGGACCGGTTCTCCCTCGACGCCAAGCGGGCGCTTATCCGCGCCACGGTTGAGCGTGTCGTCGTTCATCCGGGCCGCGGCACCGGTCGCGTCCGCGTGGAGCTGGTCGGCCAGTAGCCGGCGGGCTTCGGCGTCGAGGATCCGCTGAACCTCGAGCTGGACGTTCGGGGGCAGGCCGCTCACGCCAGGCCCTCCGCGAGCCGGTACAGCAGGCGCCGCTCCTCATCCTCAACTGCCTCGAGGACATGAACTTGGTGATCGTCGACATGGCGCCGGATCGCCGTCTCCACGAGGGCGCGCAGCCGATCCGCTGGGATTGCGTCCAGCTCGACGCTGTCACCGTCGAAGCGCTTCGCCCTGGTGTCCGACTTCTTGGTCGGCCGCGAAGGCAGCCCCCACGCCTTCACCTGCTCGCGCTCGACGGCGAGCCGCTCGAGACGGAAGTCGACGCGGAACTCGGTGAGCCTGCGCTCGATGCCGCGCGGGATGTCGACGCCTGAGGGGTCGAGGTCGCCGAGGTAGTAGATGACGAGCGGCTTGCCAACCTTGTTCGTTTCCTCCGCCGCCGCGTGCAGGTACGCGAGGCTCGGATAGCCGCGGCAGACCATCAGATCGACCGCCCACTGCTCGACGACCGGCATCAGGACGCCGCCGAGCGCCTCCTTCTCGAGCCAGATCTCGACGATCTCGTCCGCCTGGCGCCAGAGGTCGCGGCGGTAAAGCTTCGCGATGTCGCGCAGCGCCTCGTCTGGGCCGCCGTAGGTCGTGACGCCGCGGCGCCAGCGGGTGCCGTCGGAGACCCAGCTCCACGGGATCTGCCCGCGCTCGCGCATCCGCACGAGCACCTGCTGAACCTTGCGGTAGCCAGCCTCGGTCTTCGGGACGGCGCCGGCGACGGTGGCGGCGTAGAACGCCCCGCGGGCGCTCATCGGGTGCTGCTCGGCCAGGATCGCGCCGAGCGTCTCCATCAGCGCGATCGTGCTCGCGGAGAGCGGACGGCCCGGCTTTCGTGTACTAGCCCCCGAAACCCCGGTCGCAAGGTCGATCAGGCCGAAGACGTCGACCTGGCCGGTCACAGGACCGACTCCGGGCACTTGGCGTTCGCGCAGACGAGCTCTCCGCGCTGCCAGAGCAGGTACTCAAGCCAGACGTCGCAGCGAGGGCCACACGGGTAGAGGGTGGGCCGCGGCTTCCACGGCCACGGCCTGGTGGCTCTGGGTCTGAGCCAGCGTCGTCGTCAGGCCCGGCGCGCGTGGCCCGCGGCGTCCGACGAGCGGCGGGGCGTCCCGCGCCCCTAGCTCGGGCGCAGGTGCGGCGCGGGGGCTGAGGCGGCGGCTCCAGCTGAGCGAACTGAGCTGCGTTCTGCGCATGCGCGACCTGGACGAACCGCGGCGCGGTCACTAGGTCGATGCGCCGCATCCGACCGGTGGCCCAAGCCTCAATGTCTACGCCGTGGGAGTGTGCCCAAACTCCCGCTCGGGTGGTGGATCGGCGCCCCGGAGGCTTACTGCTCACGAAACGACGGAGATTCCGTGGCAGCTCGGCGGCCTTGCGGCGAGCGCCCGGTCCGTCTCGCAGCACGGGTCTACGTCGACCGCATGAGCGTCCATCGCGCTGCTCTCCGATTAGCTGTTGCCTGCACGCCGCCCAGTTTGGCAGGTGCAGCGGCGGACTCGGCCCCTGTCGCGCGGAGGGAACCGGCCCCGGACGCACAAGAGGCGCCCATCCAAGGCGCCTCTTGCTCAGCTACGAAGTTGTGCAGGCTTCGGAGCAGCGGTGGTGTCGCTCCTAGAGCCTACCTTGCCGTGCAGCGTCATACGACTCGACCAGCGCGAGGAACCGCTCGCACCGGGCGATCTGCGCCTTCGTGTCCGCGATCTGGCGGTGGTACTCCTGGATGCTCTCAGCGCGGTCGTGGCCCACGAAGCCGTGACCGCTGTCGATGCCGCGGACGATGAAAAGCTGGGGCCCGGTGTTGGTCGTAGGACGAAGGTCGGATTGCACCTCGGCCCGACCGGGAGGGACGGTTGACCCGCGCGGACAGCCTGTCCACGCGACTACGCACAGGAATGCCGGATCCGGGGGAACCGCCCTCGGCGCCGGAGAAGGGAGCCCCCCATGTCTGTCCCGCGCCTGGTCGCCCTGGCGGCGATCCTGGCCGTCCTAGCCGTGCCCGCCACGGCCTCGGCGGCGACGTCGACCTTCGATCGGCTCGAGGTCATCGGCACGGCCGACTTCCGCAACCTCACCGAGGTCTGCGACGACGGTAGGACGGTCACGAGCCGCGTGCGCATCACCGGCGGCCACGAGCAAGAGGCCGAGGACGGCGTCTCGACGCTCGACCGCGACTACCTGCGCGTCCAGATCCAGTCGGGGTGCACGGGGATCATCCAGGTCACGACGAACGACGCCGACTTCACGTGGTCCTCGTCGCTGCAGACCGCGAGCGTCGTCGGCACGTTCACGACGACGACCGGACAAACGATCTCGGTCGACATCACGTGGGAGGGCACCGGTCCGATCGAGGTCAACCAGAACAACACCTCGTTCCCGGGCAGGTCCGCAACGTTCGTCGGCCGGCAGCGCGACGCGGTGGCGACCGGGACGGTCGTGCTCAACGGCAAGACGCTCGTCGACGGCTCGACGACGACGAATGCGGATATCGAGTCGCTGGACGACCACATCGTGGAGACGACCTAGCCCATCGCCGCGGGCGATTCGGCCCGCCCCGCGCGTCACCGCGCGGCGGGCCGAGCGTGCCTGTCCTCCCGGGCCGCCGATGCGGGGGCTGGCACCCCGTTGGGACGCTTGTGTCGCCTTCGTGCGGCCACGAGTGTCTAGGTGGCAAGGCGCCAACGCGCCGCTCCGACGCGCTCGGGGCTGAAGTTGCCGTCGCCCCTGTCGATCACTTGAGAAGACGGGCTACCCCCACGATGTCGCCGGGTTGGCCGCCCCGCACGCCCCGAACCTCGACCGAGGAGCTCGACAAGGTGATGCGGGCCGCCGCGCTCCAGGCGGCGCTATCGAGGAGCTCGCGGTCCCGCGCAGTGGCCGACGGAGGTCGCCGCTCGCTGCAACGTCGAGGGCGCCTCCCGCAGTTAGAACGGACACGCCGACCGCGGGCCGAGGGGGCCACCGAGCGATGATGCATCGACGGTGCGCCTGCGACAAAGCTGATCGACGCTACCGGCGCTCGCGGAGCAGCATGAGCGCCGATGTCCAATGCCGGCGCACGCGTCGGTCTTCGCGGATGGTTTGCGCAACCGACGCGATTTTCCCCAGCGATCGGCCCCACCCAGGTCGACGGCGCCTAGCAACGCTTCCTTGGCGAGTTCTTCAGGCAGCGACGGCCGCTGACCTCAAGCGCTCCGAACAGCGCCGCCGTTAGTTCCCGGCCGGCACGTCGCCCGTAGTTGTAGGCGTCCTGCGCATCCTCCGCAGCCCGGCGACGTAGCGAACGCTAAGAAGCGGTTTCAGAAGTCGAGGGACTGCTGCAAGAGGCGCGCTACCCGGCTGGGGACTCCGTCTGGCCGTGCTCGGCGTCATCTGCGAGGTCGGGCGTGGCCTCCGCGTTGACCCGGCCCTCGTCGCCGGTCAAGCCCTCGTAAGGCTCGGTGTCGCCGGCCGGGTAACCGGTCTCCGGGGACGCGGTCTTCCGGGCCTGCTCCTCCTCCGTCATCGCCTCGCCGGTATCCCGCAGGCTGGGGATCGTCTTCGGCTCGTCCTCTTCATCGCTCATGGGCTTGGCGTACCCGAGATGGCGACGGGCCCCACACGGGGATACCTGCGCACGAGGTCGTGGTCAGGCGGCTCGGATTCGCTGACCGCGGACCGTGCCACCTTCGCCCTCCCGCGCTCTGGCGCCGCTCCCGGTTCGCCGTTCGACGCCGGTGTCCTGCACGCGCGGCTGCGGTCCCTACCTCTCCCTCTGTGCCGGTCTACGCCGCCCGACGCCGGTGGCGCCGGCGCGCGGCGTTTCTCGCGTGGGAGTTATCGGCGCGGCCTTACCGCTGCGCGTCTGACTTGCGCTCTGCCTCGCGGCCACGGAGTTGCCGCCGGCGGCGTGCGGTGGAAGCCTGGTCGTCGTGCGTCACACGCACCTCCGCCTGGTCGACGTCCCGGCGTACGCGCTCGATGTCGCTGCTCTTCGCTGCCCCGTGCGCCAGGGCGGTCGGGGCTCGCTCCTCGTGGTCGGGCATCGCGCTCGCTCCTCGGATCGTGGAGCGCCAGGGCGACGCTCTCCCCAGGTGTAGCAGGTTGGCTGCGAGAGCCGGTGATTCGACCTTTAAGTCCCCAAGCGGAAACGCTCGCATTGATTCGGGCGGCGCCGGCACTCCTCTTTCCGGCTGCTGGCCAATCGCGAACGACACGGGCGAACCCAGCGGGATGGGTTGCCGAGCCCTGCCAGCGCAGTTCCGGGGTCAGATCTCCTTCGGATACCACCAGGGCATGGAACCGTTGCTCGCGATCGTCACGTCAAGCAGACCCGACTCGAAGATCACTCGGTCATATAGACACGCCGCGTCCTTCGCACGTACAACGGCGGTCGGCGAGCGTGGGTCGTCGAACAGCTCGACGCTGCTCCGCAATGGAAAGAAGATCGCCGTCTGGGCATCGCTGGACACCGGCGGATCGTATGCGCCCAGCCGGGCCTGCGACATCGGTTCGTGTCGTCGGGGGCCACTCAAGATCCGAGCACCCGAACCGATCACATCGGCACACCGGCCATCACCTTCACACGCAGCGCCGGGTGGCCGCCTCGCCCGCGAGGGACCGACGGGTTCCGTCGCGCGTTCGTGGCGGCAATACGACCGCTTCTCGTTGGCATGGAAAGCGCAAGCGGCGGTTCGCTGACCGACCTTCACGCGTAGCCGCGGTTGGACGGCAGTTCGTCCTGCGGCTAACGCTAACTGTCTTCGGTACCCGCCATGCGCCGGACGACCGCGTCGATGTCGGCACCTTCGCGCTCGACTTCGTCGGCGTACAGACGCCCCCAGGCGATGCGGTCGTCGCGGATGCCCATGATGATGACGCCACGCTCCTCAAGCGGGGTGCCGTCTGCCTTCGTTCCGGTCCAGTGGATCTCGACGAAGACGGTGTCGCCCTCGACCGCCGACCGGACGATGTCCGCGTGAAAGTCCGGGATGGCCTCAAGCAGCGCCGACCAGTTGGCGCGCACCTGGTCGATTCCCTGGAGGTCCGGGCCGGGAACAGCGGCTGCTCGCTGCGATAGTCCTCGTGAAAGCAGGCGAGCATTGCCTCCAGGTTGTGCGCGTTCTGCGCAGTGGTCAGCCGGTCCAACAC
>DATAAR010000077.1:0-2347 GCA_036259975.1 Solirubrobacteraceae bacterium
GCCGATCACACCGTCAAGGTCGAGGGCGCCTCGCACATCCAGGCCGTGCAGGAGCTGACCGACGGCCGCGGCGCCCAGGCGATCATCGACTTCGTCGGCGAGAACGGCGCGGTCGAGGACGGCGTGGCGATGATCGAGGACGGTGGCTTCTACTACGTCATCGGCTACGGCCAGAACATCGACATCCCGACGATCGACGTGATCTCCCGCGAGATCTCGTTCATCGGCTGCCTGGTGGGGACGTACATCGACCTCCAGGACCTGATGACGCTCACCGCGCAGGGCAAGGTCACGCTCCACACGAGCACCTATCCGCTGGACGCCATCAACGACGCGATGGCCGACCTCGACAACGGACGGCTCCAGGGCCGCGGCATCCTCGTCCCCGCCGGCGTTCGCGAGGGCGCCGCTGCCGCGTAGGAGGGCGCGCGTGGACACCCGCGACCGGCGCCGCCGGATCTGCGCCGCGGTCGCCGCCGCGGCCGCGACGGCGCTGCTCGCGCTCGCCGGCTGGGGCGGCGACGGCGACGGCGGCGGGGGCGATCAGGCGCAGCGGGTGGCCACGGTCAAGGTCGGCGTGCTGCCGATCTCCAACGTCGCGCCGCTCTACCTCGGGATCAAGAAGGGCTTCTTCCGCGCCGAGCGGCTCGAGGTCCAGCCGGTCCCGGCCCAGAGCGGCAACGAGATCGTCGCGGCGATGGTGTCGGGTGCCGACCATTTCGCGTTCCTCGGCTACGTCCCCGCGATGTCGGCGCGCTCGCAGCGGCTGCCCATCAAGCTCATCGCGAACGCCGACAACGGCGCCGACGACGCCGCGCGGGAGTGGACGGTCATCGTCGTGCGCAAGGACAGCCCGATCCGCGGCGTCGAGGACCTCGCGGGCCAGACCATCGCCGTCAACGCGATCAAGGGCGTGGGCGAGGTCGTGATCAAGGCCGCGCTCGACGAGCGCGGCGTCGATCCGGACAGCATCAAGCTGCTCGAGATCCCGTTCCCGGAGATGCCCGCCGCCCTCGACCGCAAGCGCGTGGACGCGATCTGGGTCCCGGAGCCGTTCCTCACCCAGGTGCTCGGCGAGGGCGGGCGCGAGATCGAGGCGCCGCTCACCACGCTCGGCAAGCGGTTCCCGAACGGCACGTACGCGACGACGGAGCGGTACCTCGGCGCGCTCAGCTCCAGCAGCTCGCCGACTACGCCGTGCGATACGGGGTGATCAAGCAGGCGCCGGCGCTGGACGAGCTGATCTGGCCGGGCGTCGCGTGACCGATCCGTGAGCGACGTTCAGGACGCCGGACGCGAGGCGTCCACCCGATGGCCCGCCGCCCGCAGCGCCGCGATCGCGGCGTCGAGGCGCGCGGCACGCACCAGGAGGTGGTCGGTGTCGTACGTGGAGACCGCGAAGATCGGCACCCCGGCCTCGGCGAGCGGGACCGCGAGCGCCGCGAGCACGCCGGTGAGGCCGAAGTCGAGCGGGCCGGCGACCGCGATGGCGCGGAAGCCGCGCTCGGCCCGCACGCCGGGCGGCACCGCTTGGTCGGCGCACACGATCGAGAGCTCGCCCGCCGTCCGCACGAGCGCGTGCAGCGCGCCGGCGGGCGCCGCCCAGGCGGGCGGCGGCTCGTCGGGATGGAGGCGCGCGACGGCCAGCGCGCCGGGCAGCACGCGCAGGTCCAGGCCGCCGGCGGTCACGAGATCGGCTCGGACCAGTGCGTCCGCGGGCGCTCCTGGCGCTCGCCGTCGACGGCGAGGTCGACGCGCTCGTTGAAGAAGCAGAGCGCCTGCTCGATCTTCGGGCACTCCGGGATCGGCGTCACGTAGCTCCACGCGATGTTGCGGTGCTCGGTGGCGCCGATGCGGGCGCTGAAGTAGCTCGCCTGGCCCTTGTACGGGCAGACGGTGGCCGTCTCGGTCGGCGCCAGGAGCTCGAAGCGGACGTCGGCGCGCGGGATGTACCAGCGCGGCGGGAGCCCCGTCTCGACCAGCAGCAGCGGGCGGCGGGTGTCCGCGACGGTCTCGCCGTCGAGCTCGACGCGCACGTGGCGGGAGCTGCGCAGGACGTCGACGCGGTGGTAGGGGTCGCGCGCGTGGCGGAAGACCTGGTCGTCCTCCTCCCACCACGAGTCGAGCGCATCCCAGGAGAACGCCACGTGCCCCGAGATGTCCGGGCACTCCGCGATCGGCTCCGGGTAGCGCCAGGCCGCCTTCTCGGCGACCCGGTCGCCGACCTTCACCGAGAGATAGCTGGCCTCGCCCTTGCGCGGGCAGCTGGTGCGCTTCGCCGACGGCGCGACGAGATCCTGGCGGACGTCCTCGAGCGGGAAGTAGTAGACGGGCAGGTGCCCCTGCT
>DATAAR010000078.1:0-1588 GCA_036259975.1 Solirubrobacteraceae bacterium
AGCAGCGCGATCGCGACGACGCGCGCGACGTCGACTGCGGCGTCGGGCGCGAGCGCGTCGGGCGCGACGAGCGCGGCGAGCAGGCCGAGCAGCACCGGGTTGCGCACCACGTACGCGCGTGCCCGCTGACGCGCCGTGTCACCGGCCCGCGAGCCCAGCGCCGCGCCGATCGCGAAGCCGCCGGCGTACATGAGCGGGCTCGACACGACGGTGTCGTACGCGACCGCGGCGCCAAGCTCGTCGGTGCCGAGCAGGGTGGCCACGAGCGGCACCCCGAGGTAGCCGGTGTTGCCCTGCATCGACGTGACGACGAGCGAGCCCGTGCTCGGGCGCGGCAGCCGCAGCACGTGCTCGCCCGCCACCCAGGCGAGCGCGCCGACGACGAGCGCGACGACGTAGGCGAACACGAGGCCGGCGCCGACCCCCGCGGTGAGCTCGAGCCGGGCGACGAGGAAGAACGTCACGAGCGGCAGGACCGCGTAGAGCATGACGTCCAGCAGGCGCCCGGTCGCCGCCCGGGCGCGCGCGCCCCAGCGCCGCTCGGCCCCGATGCCGGCGGCGGTCGCGCCGACGATCGCCACGACGACGGCTGCCATCGGCTCAGATGTCGCGCAGGTCGGCGGCGGCGCGCTCGGGCGACACGATGTTGAGGTGCACACCGGTGCCGAGCTCGAGCCCGGCCATGTTCGTCACCCGTGGCACGATGTCGATCCGCCAGCAGAAGTGGTCCGCGCCGCGCGGCGCCGTGCGCAGCCACAGGTTCAGCGGCGGGCTCGCGCCCATGCGCCGCGCGAGGCGCGAGAGCCCGTCGTGCAGCAGCGCGGCGCCGGTGGGCCCGTCGTCCTCGAACCGGGCGCGTGGCGCGCGCGGCGCCAGCATGAGCTGGTAGGGGAAGCGCGCGCCGTACGGGGCCATGAGCACGGCCTCCTTGTCGATCGCCACGATCCGGTCGCCCAGCTTGACCTCCTCCTGGACGAGGTCCTGGAGCAGGTTGCCGCCCATCGTGCGCTGCGCGTACGCCCCGAAGCGCTCGCGCTCGCGCGCGACCTGCGCGGGGACGAAGTCCATCGCGTAGATCTGCGCGTGCGTGTGCGGCAGCGACGCGCCGGCCTCGCGGCGCTCGTTGACGATCACGTGCACGTACGCGGCGTGGTCGGCGTGCGCGCGCATCCGTTCGCGCCAGACGTCGACGGCGAGCTTCACCTGCTCGACGTCGAGCTCGCACAGCGAGGGCACGGCGTCGGGGGCGTTGATGACCACCTCGTGGCGGCCGCGCGCGGGCTGGGCGGTGAACAGGTCGCGCTTGGCGAACGGTGCCGGCTCGCCCGCTTCGGGGTCCAGCGCCGGGTAGAGATTGGGCACGACGCGGACCTTCCAGCCCGGGCCGTCGGGCGCGCCGCCGTTCGGGCGCACCGCGTAGACCTCGGGCGGCGTCTGGTTCTCGTGGCCCTCGGCGAACGGGTCGGTCTCCCTGTCGATCGGCGGGCACGGCTCGGCGCTCAGGCCGCCGCCGGGGCGGCCGGCGCGGTCGGGCGTGACGATCGCCTTCAGCCCGGTCAGCGGGTCGATGCGAACGTGGGGCACGCCG
>DATAAR010000079.1:0-2928 GCA_036259975.1 Solirubrobacteraceae bacterium
GCGGTCGGGCTGCTCGAAGCTGAACCACGCCTCGCCGGTCCGGCGCGAGGCGGCCGCGATCGCGGTCGGGTCCGAGCCCGCCGGCAGGGCGACGGTGATGGTCGCCAGCGCCCGGCCGCGGCGGCGCGCGCGGCGCACCGCCTCCGCGGCCCGCGCGCGCAGGCGCTCGCGGTCGCGCGTGCCAAGCGCAACGCGCCCTCCGGTGCCGATCTCCCCCGCCATCTGGACGCGCGAGTCTACGCGCGCGTGAGGCCTAAAGTCCGGCCACGGCCGGGTCGATAACGGTGAGGTCCCCTATGACGCTCCCCGCCCGCCGGTTCTCCCACGCCCTTTCCGCCGCGCTCGCCGCCGTCCTGGTCGCCCTGGGCGCGCCGGCCGTCGCCGCGGCGGCCGAGGGCGAGATCATCGTCCGCTACGGGCCCGGCGCCGACGCGCGCGAGCGCGCCGCCGCGCGCAGCGCCGCCGACGTCGTCCGTGAGAGCCCCGTCGCGCTCCCACGCACCGAGCTCGTCACGCCCGAGGCGGGCACCACCGTGTCGGCGGCCATCGCCGAGCTCGAGCGCGCGCCGGGCGTCGCCTACGCCGAGCCCAACCAGGCGCGCCACGCCTTTGCCGCGCCGAGCGACCTGCGCTTCGCGGAGCAGTGGGCGCTGCAGAACACGGGCCAGGCCATCTGGACGAACGGGGACTGGACCAAGGGCACCGCCGGCGACGACATCAACGTCATGCCGGTGTGGGACGCCGGGATCACCGAGACCAGCGCCACGGTGGCCGTGATCGATTCGGGCGTCGCGCTCGGGCACCCCGACCTCAAGGGCAACCTCATCCCCGGCGGCGCGGACTTCGTCGACGGCGACGGCGTCCCGGCCGACCGGAACGGCCACGGCACGCACGTCGCGGGCACGATCGCCGCCACCGGCAACGACGAGACCGGCGTCACCGGCGTGGCGTGGAAGGCGCCGCTGCTTCCCATCCGGGTCCTCGACGCCGCCGGCACCGGCACGCTCGAGGACGTCATCGCCGGCTACACGTACGCCGCCGAACACGGCGCGAAGGTCGTCAACCTCTCCCTCGGCGGCAGCGAGCCGTCGCAGGCCGAGTACGACGTGATCCGCGAGGCCGCCGACGTGCTCTTCGTCGCGGCGGCGGGCAACGAGGGCGCCGACGTGGACGCGACCGACAGCTACCCGTGCGCCTACGATCTGCCGAACGTCCTCTGCGTCGCCGCCACCGGCGGCAGCGACGAGCTCGCCTCGTTCTCGAACTATGGCGGCACGTCGGTCGACATCGCGGCGCCGGGGGTCGACATCCTCAGCACCTACACCGGCGCGGCTGGCTACGAGTGGCTCAACGGCACCTCGATGGCCGCGCCGCACGTCGCGGCCGCGGCGGCGCTGCTGATCGGCCAGCACCCGAGCGGCCTGACGCCGTGGCAGGTCCGCGAGATGCTGCTGACCAGCGCCCACAAGGCCGAGGGCCTCGCGGGCAAGGTCGCCACCGGCGGGCGGCTGGACGTCGCCGCCGCGCTTGACGCCCACGTGCCCGACGCGACGCTCACGCCGCACGCGGGCGCGGTCGCGCCGGAGCCGCGGCCCGCGCCGGCCGCCATGCCCTCCACGCCGGCGGCCCCCGCCCCCGTTCCGGCCCAGCCGAGTCCCGCACAGCCCACCCGCGTGACGCCCCCGGCGGCCCCCGCTTCGACGGCGCCGGCGGTGACCCCGGCCGCCGATCGCACCGCCCCGGTTCTCGGCGTCGCGCTCCGCGGCCGTCTCGTCCTGCGCACCGTGCTGGCCCGCGGGCTGCGCATCCCGGCCACGTGCTCGGAGCGCTGCACCGTCCGCGTCGCGGTGACCGTCGACGCGCGCACCGCCAAGCGCCTCGGCCTCTCCAAGCGCGCGGCGAAGGTGCGCGTGGCGACCGGCACCGCCACGATCGCGAAGGGCACCCGGAAGTCCGTGACCGTCCGCTTCACCGCCAAGGCCAAGCGCGTCCTGCGTCGCACGCGCCGCGTCAGGACCGCGGTGCGGGTCACCGCCACCGACGCCGCCGGCAACGCTCGCACGCGCGCCCGCGGCCTGACGCTGTCGCGCTGAGCGCGCGCGGCCGCAGCGCTGCCGCGCCCGAGCCCGGCTATTGGCTCAAGGCCGTCGGCCATGCCCGCGGCCCGCTGCCGGAGCGCTGGCTCGACGAGCGCTCCGAGCTGCTGCGCCGCACCGGCTTCCCGCGCCGCCCGCGCATCGAGCCCGGCGACCGGCTGGTCCTCTACGCCGCCGTGTGGCGGCGGGTGTTCGCGATCTGCGAGGTCACGGGCGCTCCGGAGCCGCGCGAGCATCCGCGCTGGCCCTGGACGGTCCCGACCGAGGCGCTGCTTGTGATCCCGGCGCTCGACGCCGCGCCGCCGGTCGAGGCGATCGGCGTCGCGGCGCGCTCGATGAGCCAGCAGTCGCACATCCGCCTGCGGCCCGAGCACTACGACCTCGCGGTCGAGGCGCTTGCGTCCGTCGCCGCGCGCTGAGGCGCGGCGTCGCGCGAGCGCCCCGGCCCGCCTCAGGTCTCGCCGCGCCCGCGCGAGATGGCGATCTCGCCCGTGCGCATCATCTCGATGAGGCCGAACGGGCGCACCATGCGCTCGAACGCCTCGACCTTCTCGGTCGTGCCCGTGATCTCGAGGATGATCGAGCGCTTCGTGACGTCCACGACCTTGCCGCGGAAGATCTCGCAGATCTGCATGACCTCCGCGCGCTGCGCGCCGTCGACGGACACCTTGAAGAGCGCGAGCTCGCGGGCGACGGTGTCGTTCGGCTCGAGATCGCGGATCTTCAGGACGTTGACGAGCTTGTGAAGCTGCTTGGTCACCTGGTCGATCGGGTGCAGCGCCCCGTCGACCGTGAGCGTGATCCGCGACAGGTGGTCGTCGTCGGTCGGCCC
>DATAAR010000080.1:0-9594 GCA_036259975.1 Solirubrobacteraceae bacterium
GCTCAGGCCGCGGCGCGCGCGAGCCCGAGCGTCGTGGCCACCCAGGCGATCGCCGGGCGCACGTGCGCGGGGTCGATGTGGTGGGCGGCGTCCGACTCGTGGTACTCGACGTCGAGGCCGCCCGCCTTGAGCAGGTCGCGCGCCCGGCGCGCGAAGTCGACGTCCATGACCGGGTCGTTGCGCCCATGGGCGATGAACGCGCGCGTTTCCTGCCGCCCACCCAGGTCCGGCTCCCAGCCCTCGACGGTGGGCACGAACCCCGAGAACGCGAGGATGCCGGCGGGCGCCGGCCGCTCGGGGCCGAGGCCGAGCGCGTAGCTCATGACCGAGCCCATCGAGAAGCCGCCGAACACCGTCCGTGCGGGCGCGATGCCGGTGCGCTCCCACAGCTCGTCGTGGAACGCGCCCAGCTTGCGGTACGCGGCGGCGAAGGTCTCCGGGTCGGGGTAGCCCACGCGCGGCACGACGTACCAGTGATGTCCCGGCCAGCCCGGGACGGTCAGCGGCGCGCGCGGCGTGACGACGTGCAGCCGCCGCTCGCGGTCGAGCACGTCGCCGAGCGACAGCAGATCGTGCTCGTCGGCGCCCCGGCCGTGGTGCAGGACGAGCAGGCCGGCCGCCTCGCCCGCGGCGGGCCGCTCGCGATGGATCAGCTCGGCGCTCACGGCGCGGCCACCCTGTCCCCGGCGGGGATCACCGTGATGTCGTGCAGGCTCTCGAGCCTCATGGTCGGGTGCTGCCCCGGAGATACGTGGTGGCATGCACAACCGTAGCCGCATGGGGAGTTGCGCATACAGCTTCATCTGGCGGGGGCAAGCCGAACTACAGCCGCCGGCACTCCGCACCACTGGGCCGGGCGCGCCGCACCGCGGGCCCCGGAGCCCCGCACCGGCGGCGTTGCGCTTCTCGCCGCGCAGACGCGGGCCTGCTCCATGGGCGCGCGCGGGCCGTCAGGGCAGACTGCGACCCATGAGCACGCACGGGTCCCACACCTTCATGTACGTCGAGTCGGACGTACCCGCAGACATGACGCTCAGCGCCTGGCGCGGCGAGAAGGAGCGGGCCGCCGCTCGTCCCCGGCGCCGGTTCGGTCTGCGCCGCGGGGCCTGACCTGGCCGCGCCCGCCCGCCCCGCGGGTGTGTCGCGCCCGCCACCTTGGTGATGATGACGCGGCCGGCTATGGGCCTTCGCGCCACGGGGTACGCCGGGGCGGTGTCACCGACCTCCGTGCGCATCGTGCTCAGCGACCACGACGGCCGTGTCCTCATGCTGCAGCGCGCCGCCGAGGACGACATCCTGCCCGGCGCGTGGGAGCTGCCGGGCGGCGGGATCGACGCCGGCGAGACCCCGGTCCAGGCCGCGGCCCGAGAGCTGCGCGAGGAGGTCGGCGTGACGATCGACGAGGTCGACCTCGCCGACTGGGGGACGTTCCGCCGCGCCGGCGGCCGCTGCACCGCGTTCTTCGCCGGCACCTGCGCCGCCGCCGACTGCGCGCCCGCGCTCAGCCACGAGCACGACGACTGGCGCTGGGCCGAGGGGCCGTGGGAGGTCGAGCCGCTGACGCCGAGCGCGCGGTGGGCGGTCGGGCGCCACCGCTGGCCGGACCGCGACCCCCGCTAGGCGCACTCGCCGCGAGAGTTCTCCCGCGGCACTCGCCAACCGGAGTAGTGTCGGCCGCTGTGCCGACGCGTCTGGGCGCGGCACGGCTCGATTGGAGGCCCGCCATGAGCGAGCACGCGAAGGCATCCGTCTATCCCCTGCGACTCGAGGGAGACCTCTCGGATCCGCCCGGCCGCTGGCTATGGCTGGTGAAGTGGCTGCTGATCATCCCCCACGTCATCGTCCTCGTGTTCCTGTGGATCGCGTTCCTGGTGACGACCATCGTCGCGTTCTTCGCGATCCTGTTCACGGGCCGGTACCCGCGCGGCATCTTCGACTTCAACGTCGGGGTGATGCGCTGGACATGGCGGGTCTGGTTCTACTCCTACGAGGCGCTCGGCACCGACCGCTACCCGCCGTTCACCCTGGCGGACGTCGCCGACTACCCCGCGCGGCTCGACGTCGACTATCCCGAGTCGCTCTCGCGCGGGCTCGTCCTCGTGAAGTGGTGGCTGCTCGCCATCCCGCATTTCATCATCGTCGGGATCCTCACCGGCGGGGGATGGGGCGTGTGGGCGGGGGCCGACGAGGGCGTCGTGTGGTCCAGCGGCGGGCTGATCGGGCTGCTCGTGTTCATCGTGGGCGTCGCGCTGCTGTTCACCGGGCGCTACATCGCGGGGCTCTTCGACCTCGTGATGGGTCTCGACCGATGGGTGTACCGCGTCTGCGCGTACGTGGCGCTCATGACCGACGCCTATCCGCCGTTCCGGCTCGACATGGGCGGCCACGAGCCGCCGGCGGCGCCGGCCGCGGCGGGCGACGACCTCGTTCCGGCCTCCTAGCCGGGCGCCGCGGCACGCGGGGCGGGCGATACCGTCGCGGGCCTGCTCCGAGCACCGCGATCCCTGACCCCGCGCTGGGCCACCACCGGCGTCTTCTTCGTCAACGGCGCCGTGGTCGGCACGTGGGTCGCGCAGATCCCGTGGATCCAGGAGCGCTTCGGGCTGTCGCGGAGCGAGGTCGGAGTCGTGATCGTGGGCATGTCGCTCGCCGTCATCCTCGCCCTGCCGGTCGCCGGCCAGGCGGTGGTCCGCCACGGCTCCGAGCGCGTGACCTGGGCCGGCGGGATCGCGTGCGCGCTGGCGGTGAACCTGCCTGTCCTCGCGCCGCACCCCGTGCTCGTGGCGGCGGGGCTGTTCGCGCTCGGGGGCGCCAGCGCGACCATGGACGTCGCGATGAACAGCCACGGCGTCGGCGTCGAGCAGGCGCTCGGGCGGCCGATCATGTCCTCGCTGCACGCGGGCTGGTCGTTTGGCGGCATGATCGGCGCGGCCTTCGCCGCGCTCATGGCCGCGCTGGGGCTCGAGGCGCGCGTCGCCGTCGCGCTCGCGTCCGCGCTGCTGCTCGCCGCGGTCGTCGGGTGCGCGCGGCGCATCGGACATGGCTCCGCGGCCGCGGGCGAGGACACGCCGCGGTTCACGCTTCCCTCGCGTGGCGTGCTGCTGCTCGCGCTCCTGTGCCTGCTCGTGATGGTGACCGAGGGCGCGATGGCCGACTGGGCCGGGCTCTACCTGCGCCAGGACCTGGGCACCGAGGCCGCAATCGCCGCGCTCGCGTTCGCGTTCCTCACGGCCGGGATGACGACGGGGCGCGTGATCGGCGACGCGGTCAACCGGCGCATCGGCCCCGTCGCGCTGCTGCGCTGGGGCGCGCTGCTCACCGGCGGGCCGCTCGCGGCGATGCTGCTCATCGGAGCGCCCGCGGCCGCGCTCGCGGGCCTGTTCGCGATCGGCCTCGGCGTGGCGAACGGCGTGCCGCTGATGTTCAGCGCGGCGGGCCGCCAGCCCGACACGCCGCCCGGCTCGGGGATCGCCGCTGTGTCGTCGATGGGCTCGCTCGGGTTCCTCGCCGGCCCGCCGATCATCGGCGTCCTGGCCGACGCCGTCTCGTTGCCGTGGGCGCTGTCGACGCTGGTGGCGGGCGCGATCGTGGTCTTCGCGCTCGCCCGCCGCGCGACGGGGCGCACGCTGCCCGACACCGGGCGCGAGCCGGCCCGGGCGCACGCCTGAGCGCAGCGCGGACACAAGTCGACGCGGTCCCAAGCCGCTTGGGTGCTCTCCGCCGGCCCGCTTGCCCGAAGGCGCGCTGCCGGCCTCAGAGCGGCGGGCCTCACAACCCTTGGCCTCGCTCTCTGCGGCTCGGTTCCGCGTCGGGCCGGACCGTACGAGCGCGCGCGCACGGCGGTCAAGGGTGCGGCCGCCGACATCCCGCACGTTGCGGACGTTGTCTCGCCGCCGCGGCGGCCCGGCGCCCGCCTCAGCCCGCCGGCAGCGTGACCGCGATGCGCCCGCCGCCAACGGCGATGAGCGAGCCGCCGCGCGCGGCCAGGCTGTCGGCGAGCGCGTCGAGGCGCGGCGGCTCGTCGCAACGGTCGGCGTCGTGGTCGACCGTCAGCGTGACGTCGCGTCCGTCGTCCTCGAGGTCGACGCGCACCACCCGCACCCCGGCGCGGCGGCGCACCTCGAGCAGGACCTCGCGCGCGGCGCGATGGACGAGCAGGGCGGATTCGCTCGAGAGGGTCCGGTGGACGCGAACGTCGACGGCGACGTCGACGCCCCGGTCGCGCAGCGGCCGCGCGAGCGCGTCGATCGCACCGCGCAGGTCCTGCACGCGGTGCTCGACGGCGCGGAGGTCGACCAGCAGCTCCCGCATCCGCGTCATGCTCGTCCGGCAGATCGCCGCGCCGCGGCCGAGCGCGCCGCGGAGTTCGGCCTCCGATGCGCCGGCGGGCAGGCTGGCCGCGGCGTGCAGCTCGTACGCCGCCCCGGCGAGGTCCTGCACGATCCCGTCGTGCAGCTCGGTGGCGATCCGCCGGCGCTCGATCTGGAGGGCATGCTCGGCCTCGCGCGCAAGCTGCTCGCGCTCGCCGGCGTCGGCGCGCGCCCGGCGCGCCTGCCACCACACGAGCGGAAGCTGGGCGGCGGCCAGTGCCAGCAGCACGCCGATCAACACCGGCAGGAACGTCCGCCAGATCCGCCGGCTCGCCGCGTCGATGCGGCCGGCCGGGTAGTAGGCCTCGACCATGACGCGCTCGCCCGAGCGCAGCCGCAGCGGCAGGTACACCTCGACCAGGCGGCCGCTGCGGCGCTCGAAGCGGTTCTCCGGCCGCGTGAGGTCGCTGACGTCGGCGCGGACGGCGTCGTCCGCGAGCGCCGCGCGCAGATCCTCGGGCAGCGGGAACGTCTGGCCGATCAGCGAGCGCGCGTCGGAGTAGGCGATCCGCCCGTCGGCGGTCCAGATCTTGAGGCGCACGATCGGATGGCCGAGCACGCGCTCGCGCACGGCGCGGTCGAGCCGCTCGAGCGCCGCGGGATCGCCGCGCAGCACGCCGGGCGTGACCTGGTGGCTGAGCACGCCGCGGCCGAACGCAACGGTGACCGAGCGGGCGTCGCTGAGCGCCTCGCCGGTGGCGAGGTGCTTGAGCGCGACGGCGCCGATGGTCGCGACCACGGCGAGGAGCGCCGCGCTCGACAGCACGAACTGGACGATCGCCACCCGTCGCCCCGCCGACGAGCCGTCGTCGGGGCCGCGCCGGCCGGCGACGCGCACCCGGCTCCACGGCGCGCGCGCGGCCCGCGGCGGGCTGGTCGCCTGCCGGCGCGCCAGCGGCGCGCGCGGGTCCTCCCGATGTGTGTTTGCTGCCAAGGTCTCAACCCCCGATCAGCGACCCTGGAAGGGGCTCACGAGCCGGGGCCGCTGCATGCCGTCGCACGCACCCGCCCCGGGACCCGGAACGATTCCGGATTGGCCGTCGGTCCTTCAATGGGACATCGGTAGTAGGACGTGGTCCGACCTGAGTCGGATCGCCATCGCAGCTCGCCGTCGTGCGGCGCGACGGGATCCGGTCGAGCAGCTCGAACGACACGATCCCTCGGGCCGCGGTCGCGGAAGCCGATGAGCGCCCACGTGCCGTCGCACCGGCGGACGAGCCGGCGCGGCGAACAGCTTCCGCTCGACCTTCGAACGGGCGGGCGGCCGCCCACCCGAGGTCTGAGTCGCGCTCGGGCGGAGGGCCCAGGACCCCGCCGGACCAACGTCCTCTTGTGGCTCGGACCGGGCGACGCCCATCGTGTCCGCATCGCAGCGACCCGTTGCCACCAGGAGCTCACCATGCGAAACCGCCTATCCACGACCGTCCTCGCCGCCGCCGCCATCGCGGCCCTCGCCGTTCCTGTCGGCGCCCAGGCCAGGCAGGGCGCCGACGACCCCGCCGGCCACGTCCGCCACGCCTCCCACCAGTCCGCGAGCGCGTCCGCGGCCGCCCCGGCGGCGCAGAAGCGCACCAGCACCACGAGCCGCACGCGCCACCGTCACCGCGGTCGGCACGGGCGCCGGCACGGCGGGCACGGCGGCCGGTACCACGCCCGCCACGGCGACGACGGGACGCACCGCCGCGGCCGCGGTGCCGACGACGCGACGGCCGAGCGCCGCGGCCGGGGCACGGACGACGGCCCGAACCACAGCTAGCGCTCCCTCGCGCGATCGTGGGGCCCGGCGGCCAGGGACGGCCGGCCGGGCCCTTCGCGCGCTCGCGGCGCGCGCGGGACGTGCGAGGATCCGCCCGGATGGAGCAGCGGATCACCCTCGTCACGCTCGGCGTCGCGAACCTCGCTCGCGCGAAGGCGTTCTACGAGGCCCTCGGCTGGCGCGGCCAGGAGGTGCAGGAGACCGTCTTCCTCCAGGCCGGGTGCATGGCGGTGGTCCTCTGGGGCCGCGACAAGCTCGCCCGCGACTGCGGGCTGGAGCCGGCCCCACCGGGCAGCGGCTTCGGCGACATCGCCCTCGCCCACAACGTCCGCTCCCGGCCGGAGGTCGACGACGTGATGGCCGCCGCTGAGGCCGCGGGCGCAACGGTCACGAAGCCGCCGGCCGAGACGTTCTACGGCGGCTACGCCGGCGTCTTCCTCGACCCCGACGGCCACGCCTGGGAGATCGCCCACAACCCCGGCTTCACGCTCGCCGACGACGGCTCCCTCACGCTGCCGGACTTCGGCGCCGCGTAGCCGGAAGGTGCCGGGGCCGCCCGGGGTGACGCGGCGGGCGATCGCGCTGCGGAGAACCCGAGCCCGCGGTGCGAACGCATCCCGCTGACGCGCGGCCCGGCCGGCCAGTGTGCGACGCAGCGATGCAGAGCCCGCGCACAGCCGCCGTCGACCTGTACTGGATCCCGCTGGGCGCCGGCGGCCACTCGGTCCGCTTCAACGGCGCGGCGCAGCGGGGGCGGTGCGATCGAGATCGCGCCCTCCCCGATGCCGACGAGGCGAGCCGCGGGGCCTACGAGGTCCGCTGCTGGCGCGGCGGGTCGATCCCGGATGTGGCCGAGGCCGTCGGCGGGGCGCACCGCCTCACCACCGATTCGCGTGCCGCCCGGCGGCTGCTCGACGCCGTCGCGAGGCTGCCGGTGCCGGTCTGGGGCCGCGACGAACTGAACGCCGGCGACATGTGGAACTCGAACTCGATGATCGCGCGGGTGATCGCCACGGCGGGCCTGTCCACCGCCGACCTCCGGCCGCCGCTGCACGGGCGGGCGCCGGGCTGGCACGCCGGGCTCCAGGCGGCCGCGCGCGGCGGGCGCCCGACGCCGGACGGGGTCAGGCGCCCTGCACGCTGGCAGCACGTCGGGCAGGGCTGAACGGCGCCGGCGCGCCGGCTGGGCGGCCGCGCTGCGCCGTGAAGCGACGCAGGCGCAACGCGTTGGACACGACGGAGATGCTCGAGAACACCATCGCGAGGCTGGCGATGACCGGGTTGAGCAGCCCCACGGCGGCCAGCGGGATGGCGGCGACGTTGTAGCCGAACGCCCAGCCGAGGTTCTGCTTGATCGTGCGCAGCGTGGCGCGGCTGAGGCGGATCGCATCGGCCGCGGCCCGCAGGTCGCCGGAGACGAGCGTGAGGTCGGATGCCTCGATGGCGACGTCGGTGCCGGTGCCGATGCTCAGTCCGAGATCGGCCTGGGCGAGCGCGGGCGCATCGTTGACGCCATCGCCCACCATGGCGACGACGCGGCCCTCGGCCTGCAGCCGGCGCACGACGTCGGCCTTGTCGGCGGGCAGCACCTCGGCGATCACCTCGTCGATGCCGACCTCGGCCGCGACCGCGCGGGCGGTGGTCTCGTTGTCCCCGGTGAGCAGCACCGGTCGCAGCCCGAGCGCCCGTAGCGCCGCGACGGCGTCGGCGGAGCTGTCCTTGACGGTGTCGGCAACGGCGAGCACGGCGGTGGCGCGCCCGTCCCAGCCGGCGGCGATCGCGGTCTGCCCGCGTGATTCGGCGGCGCGCCGGGCGGCGGCGAGCTCCGGCGTGAGGCGCATGGCCCAGTCGTCGAGGAGGGCGGGGCGTCCGACGATCACCGCGTGGCCATCGACCACGCCCTCCACGCCGAGCCCCTCGCGGTTGGTGAAGGCCTCGACGGCCGGCAGCGCACCCTCGGCCGCGGCGGCCGTGGCGATGGCACGGGCGATCGGGTGCTCGGAGGCGTGCTCGAGGGCCCCGACGAGCCGCAGCGCCTCGTCGCGATCGACGCCGTCGGCGACAGTGATGCCGACGAGGCTCATCTTGCCGGTGGTGACGGTGCCGGTCTTGTCGAGCACGACGGTGTCGACGCGCCGGGTGGACTCCAGCACCTCCGGGCCCTTGATCAGCAGTCCCAGCTGGGCGCCCCGGCCGGTGCCGACCATCAGCGCCGTCGGCGTGGCCAGGCCCAGCGCGCACGGGCAGGCGATGATCAGCACGGCGACCGCGGCCGTGAACGCGAACGTCGCGCTCTCGCCGGTGCCCAGCCAGAAGCCCAGGGTCCCGAGGGAGAGGGCGATGACGACCGGCACGAAGATGCCGGAGATGCGGTCGGCCAGGCGCTGGACCGGCGCCTTGCCGGTCTGGGCGTCCTCGACCAGGCGGGCGATCTGCGCGAGCGCGGTGTCGGCGCCGACCCTGGTGGCGCGGACGACCAGCCGGCCGCCGGCGTTGACGGTCGCGCCGGCGATCTCCGCGCCGGGCTGCACCTCGACCGGCACGGCCTCGCCGGTGAGCATGCTCATGTCCACGGCGCTCGTGCCCTGCTCGACGACGCCGTCGGTCGCCACCTTCTCGCCGGGGCGGACGACGAAGCGGTCGCCCACCTGGAGCTGGTCGACGGGGACGCGCCGCTCGACGCCGTCGGCGCCGAGCACCGCGACGTCCTTGGCGCCGAGCTCCAGCAGCGCCTTCAGCGCGGCGCCGGCGCGGCGCCTGGCCTTGGCCTCGAAGTAGCGGCCGGCGAGCAGGAACGTGGTGACGATGCCCGCGGTCTCGAGGTAGATGTGGTCCGCGCCCTCGCCCGGGTTGGGGATGACGTCGAAGGCCATGCGCATGTCGTTCATGCCGGCGTCGCCGATGAACAGCGCGTACAGCGACCAAAGCCAGGCGGCCAGGGTGCCGACCGAGATGAGCGTGTCCATCGTGGCGGCGCCGTGCCTGAGGTTGGCCCAGGCGGCCTTGTGGAACGGCCACGCCGCCCACAGCACGACGGGCGTGACGAGGTTCAGCGACAGCCACTGGAAGTTGTCGAACTGCAGCGCGGGGACCATCGCCATGAGCAGCGCCGGCACGGACAGCACGGCGGCGAGGACGAGACGGCGCCGCAGCGGCGCGGTCTCGTCCTGCTCGGCCGCCGCCGCCGCGTCGGCCGGCTCGCTCGCCGGCAGCACGGCCTCGTAGCCGGCCGCCTCGACCGCCGCGACGAGCTGCGTCGGGGCGACCGTGCGCGGGTCGAACTCGACCCGGGCCTTCTCTGTGGCGTAGTTGACCGAGGCGTTGACGCCGTCGAGCTTGTTGAGCTTGCGCTCGATGCGGTTGGCGCACGAGGCGCAGGTCATGCCGGTGATCGGCAGCTCGACGCGCTCGGTCGCGGTCGTGCTCATCGGGTCACCTCCTGGGTGAAGGCGGCGGTGTGCAGGCGGC
>DATAAR010000081.1:0-16151 GCA_036259975.1 Solirubrobacteraceae bacterium
TCGTCGGACTCGAGCGTGCCGAGGACCGGCTCGAGCGTCGTGAACGGGTAGTCGGCGATCTTCGGGGCGGCACGCGTCATCCGCGCCAGCAGCGACGACTTGCCCGCGTTGGGCAGGCCGACCAGGCCGACGTCGGCGAGCAGCTTCAGGCGCAGGTCGCTCCAGCCCTCCTCCCCCGGCAGCCCGCGCTCGGCGAAGTGCGGCGCCTGGCGCGTCGCGCTCGCGAAGCGCTTGTTGCCGCGGCCGCCCGGCCCGCCGGCGGCGAGCACGACGCGGGTGCCCGGCACGACGAGGTCGTACACAGTGCCGGTCCAGTCGGTCACCTGCGTGCCCGGCGGCACGCGCACGAGGAGGTCGGCGCCGTCGGCGCCGTGGCGGAGGGCGCCCTCGCCGTGGCGCCCACGGGCGGCCTTGTAGTGCGCGCGCCGCTTGAAGCTCTGCAGGTCGCGCAGCGAGTCGTCGCAGAGCAGCACGACCGCGCCGCCGCGGCCGCCGTCGCCGCCGTCGGGGCCACCGCGGGGCACGTGGGCCTCGCGCCGGAACGACGCCACGCCGTTCCCGCCCGCTCCGCCCTGCACGAAGATCCGAGCCTTGTCGTAGAGCATGTCCCTCGACATCCAGCTTAGGAAAGGACCCGATGGCCGACGACGACAAGGTCTTCCTGATCACCGGCGCCTCGACCGGGATCGGCGCCGCCACCGCCCGGCACGCGGCGCGCGAGGGCTATCGCGTGGTGGTCGCCGCGCGCTCGAAGGACAAGCTCGACGCGCTCGCGCAAGAGCTTGGCGGCGACGGGCGCGCGCTGGCGGTCGGCTGCGACGTGACCGAATGGGACCAGCAGGAGGCGCTCGTGCGCGCCGCGCTCGACGCGTTCGGCCGCATCGACGTCGTGTTCGCCAACGCCGGCTTCGGCGCCGCGCGCGGCTTCCTCAAGGAGACGCCCGAGTTCTGGCGCGACATGGTGCTCACGAACGTCCTCGGCGTCGCCTACACGATCCGCGCCACGCTGCCCGAGCTGCGCGAGCGTCAGGGGCACATGGTGATCACGAGCTCGGTCGCGGGTCGCCGTCCGCTGCAGGGCAGCCTGTACTCGGCCAGCAAGCACGCGGTCACCGCGATGGGCGAGGCGCTGCGCCAGGACGTCAACGGAACCGGCATGCGGGTCACGCTCATCGAGCCCGGCATGGTCGACACGCCGTTCTTCGACAACCCGGTCACGGACGCGCTCGAGCCCGACGACATCGCGCGCGCGGTCATGTTCGCCGTGAGCCAGCCGCCGCACGTCGACGTCAACGAGATGCTGATCCGGCCGACCGCCCAGGAGGGCTGAGCCCGGCTACCCGCGGGGTCCGAGCGCCTGGCCCAGCCAGGCGCCGACCGCCGCGCCGGTGCCGGCGATCGCCATCACGAGCGCCGAGCCGACGGGCGGCAGCCCGCGGCGCGCCGCGGCGGTGGCGGCGAGGTCCAGCGCGTCGACCGCGGCGCAGGTGCGCTGCCAGCGCGGCGCCACCTCGGGATGGTCCAGCGTGTGCAGGGCGATCCCGCCCAGCACGGCGTCGCGTACGCCGAGCGCGCGCATCGCCACGGCACCGCCGGGCGCGGCGCCGGCGCGCCCGAGCCAGATCCGGCCCAACCGGCGCGGCGCGAGCAACAGCGCGACGCCGATCGCCACGCGGCCCGCGCCGTACGCGCGGGCGACGTCGCGGGGCTCCACGCCCGGCGCTACTGCGCCGAGCCGGTGCCGTCGCCGTCGGGCACGACGGAGACGACCCGGCCGCGGCGGCCGGTCGTGAACTCGACCGTGCCCGCCGAGCGCGCGTACAGCGTGTCGTCGCGGCCCATGCCGACGCCCTCGCCGGCGCGGAAGCGGCTCCCGCGCTGGCGGACGATGATCTCCCCGCCGGTCACGACCTGGCCCGCGAACACCTTCACGCCGAGGCGCTTGGCGTTGGAGTCGCGGCCGTTGCGGGAGGAGCCGAGGCCCTTCTTGTGTGCCATCTACTCGCTCGCCTCCTCGGACGAATCGCTCTTCTTCCTCGCGCCCGAGCGGCCGCCGCCCGGGCCCTTGATGTCGGTCACCTCGATGCGCGTGAGCTCCTGGCGGTGGCCGGTGCGCCTGCGATAGCCGCGCTTGGGCTTGAACTTGAACACCCGCAGCTTCTCGCCGCGCACGTGCTCGACCACCTTGGCGTCGACGCGCACCTTCGAGAGGGCATCGGGCTCGAAGACGACGTCGTCGGAGCGGAACAGGACCGGCTCGAGCGACACCGTGGCGCCGGCGTCGTCGGGCAGGCGCTCGACGAGGAGGGTCTGGCCCTTCTCGACGCGGTACTGCTTGCCGCCGGTCTTGACGATCGCGTACATGGGATGTCTGGAGCTCAGTCTGCGGAGGTGGATTCCGCCTGGGCAGCGGAACGGCGCCGTCCGCCCCTGCGGCCGCGGCGCCGAGGCTTGGATTCTACGGCATCGCCCTCGGCCGCGGCCTCCGGCTCGGCGTCGCCGGCGTCGTCCGAGCCCGCGTCGGTGGCCGCCTCGCGCTCGCCCGCCGCGGCGCCGTTGTCATCGCCCACGGCGACGCCGAACGCGGCCTCGGCGGACTTGCGCCGGGAGCGGTGCTTCGGAGCGGGCGGCGGCTCCTCCTCGCCGGCCGGGCCTTCGCCGTCCGCCTCGGCCGCCGCCGCGGCGGACTCCGCGGCGTCGCCCTCGTCGGACGCGACCGGCTCGGCGGCGGCCTTGCGCCGCCGCGTCGCGCGGGGCTTCTTCGGGTCCGCGTTCGCGTCCGCGGCCGCGCTCTTGCGGCGCGGCTTCTTGGGGGCCGCCGCGCCCGCCTCGCCGGCGCCGTTGTCGACGACCAGCACCGCGCTCGCGGCCGTGCGCCCGGCCTCGACGATCCGCACGAGGCGCTTCTCGCCCACGTGCGCGCCGCCGCCGGCGACCGACACGATGTAGCCGTCGATCTTGGCCACCGCGTCGTCGACCTCGTACATGTGGGGCTCGACGATCGTGACGAAGACCTCGTCCCCGTCGCGGAAGGGGATCGCCTCGTCGCGGATGTCGTCCAGGGTGCCCTCCATGACGACCTCGAAGTGCTCGAGCGGAAGGCCCTCGGAGCCGGTGAACAGGAAGTGCTTGCCGGTCTCGATCTCCATGAGGTGCAGAACGCGCGCGCCGTTGCCGGTGAACTGGCCGCTGACGCGCGGGTTCATCTGCACCAGGAACGCCTCGACCTTGTTCGGCGCGCGCGAGGCCAGCTCGCGCAGGCGGCGCTCGAACTCGATCGCGACGGTCTCCTCCGACAGCACGACGCCGTCGCCGTCGCAGGTCGGGCAGGTGCGGGTCATGATCTCGCGCACGCCCTCGGTGACGTTCTGGCGCGTCATCTCGACGAGGCCGAGCTTGGAGATCTCGGCGGTGAAGGTCTTCGTGCGGTCCTCGTCGAGCGCCTTGCGCAGCGTCTTGAGCACGGCGTCGCGGTTGCGCGCCCGCGCCATGTCGATGAAGTCGATGACGATGATGCCGCCGATGTCGCGCAGCCGCAGCTCGTTGACGACCGCCTCGGCCGCCTCGAGGTTGGTGCGCGTGATCGTGTCCTCGAGGCGGGCCTGCTTGCCGCGCCCGACGAACGAGCCGGAGTTGACGTCGATGACCGTCAGCGCCTCGGCGTAGTCGATCATCAGGTAGCCGCCGCTGGGCAGGTCGACCCGGCGGGAGACCAGCCCGCGGATGACGTCCTCGACGCCGTAGGCCTCGAACAGCGGCTCGGAGTCCCGCCACAGGTCGACGCGGTCCACGAGCTCCGGCGCGGTGCGGCTGAAGAACGAGACGAGCCGGTGGTGCTGCTTCTCGTCGTCGACGATCGCGCGCTCGAAGTGCTCGGAGAAGATGTCGCGCACGACGCGCACCGACAGGTCGGCCTCCTGGAACACGAGCGACGGGGCCGGCGAGCTCTTGACGCGCTGCTCGAGGACCTCGTGGAGCTTGAACAGGTACTGCAGCTCGCGCTCGAAGTCCTCGCGCTTGGCGCCGCTCGCGGCGGTGCGGATGATCGCGCCGCCGCCGCGGAGGTCGAGGCCCTTGGCGGCGCGCCGCAGGCGCTCGCGCTCCTTGTCATCGAGGCGCTTGGACACGCCGACGCCCTCGCCCGTGGGGGTGTAGACCATGTAGCGCCCGGCGATGGTGAGCTCCATCGAGAGCCGGGCGCCCTTCGTCTTCAGCGGGTCCTTGACGACCTGCACCACGACCTCCTGGCCGGGCTTGAGCAGGTCGGAGATCTTCTTGCCGCCCTCCTTGCCGCGGCCGCGGCGCGGCGTCTCGACGCCGGGCAGCACGATCTCGTCGACGTGCAGGAAGCCGTTCTTGTCGAGGCCGATGTCGACGAAGGCGGCCTCGAGGCCGGGCAGGACGTTGTCGACCTTGCCCTTGTAGATGTTGCCGACGATCGAGCGGTTGCCGCGGCGCTCCAGATAGAGCTCGGCGACGCGGTAGTCCTCGGCGGGGTTCTTCTTGCGCCGGCCGCGCCCGCCGCGGGCGGGCTTGGAGGGGGCGGCCGGGGTGCCGGTCGCCTCGAGCAGCGCGACGCGGGTCTCCCCCCGATCGACGGTCACGAGTACTTGCTTCTTCACAGTGAAGTCGTTCTCCTAGAGAGCCAGGACGCGGCCCTTGAGCGATGCAGCCGCGCGCCCCTGCGCGTAGATCGACTGCAGCAGGCCGACGGCCAGGAAAGTGGTCAACACCGAGGATCCCCCGTAGCTGAACAGGGGAAGCGGGATCCCGGTGATCGGCATGATCCCGATGTTCATGCCGACGTTGACGAAGACCTGGAACATGAGCATCGCCACGATGCCGCCGGCGACGATCGCGCCGAACAGGTTCTTCGCCACGGTGAGGATGCGTAAGCCGCGCCAGATCAGCAGGGCGTACATGGACAGCACGAACGCGGCTCCGACGAACCCCCAGCGCTCGCCCACGACCGCGAAGATGAAGTCGGTGTGGTGCTCGGGCAGGAAGTTGAGCTTCGTCTGCGTCGCCTGGTCGCCGCGGCCGGCCTTCTCGCCCGAGCCGATGGCGATGCGCGACTGGTTCTGCTGGTAGCCCTGGTCGGCGGGGTTCTCGGACGGCTTCAGAAAGGCCGTCAAACGCTCCTTCTGGTAGTCGTGCAGCACGGTCACGCCGAGCTTCGGCGCGACGACGAGGGTGAGGGCGATCGCCACCGCGCCCAGCGCGAACAGCGCGGCGAAGTGGCGCCACCCGGTGCCGGCCACGAAGAGGGTGGCCAGGCCGATGACGATGTAGACCAGGCCGGAGCCGAGGTCGGGCTGGACGATGACCATGCCCGCTGGCACCAGCGTGAGAAGCATCATGCGGGCGGTCGTGTCGCGCGCCTGCAGCCGCCGCGAGCGGTCGACGATGAACGCCGACAGCGCGACGATGAGCAGGACCTTGCCGAGCTCCGAGGCCTGGAACGAGAAGAAGGGCAGCTCGATCGAGCGGCGCGAGCCGCGCGCCACCGAGCCGAGCAGCTGGACGGCCAGGATCGACGTCAGCAGCAGACCGTAGATGCCGTACTTCAGCTCGCGCAGCCGCGAGTAGTCGAGGCGCGACATGACGAGCGCAACCACCATGCCGACGGCGAAGAACACCGCCTGGCGCTGGAGGTAGAAGTCGGGCTGGCCGGGGATGTCGTCCGCGGTGGCGCCATCCAGCGTGATGAGAGAGCCGACGCACAGGCCGATCACGGCCAGGAACAGGATCGGGTCGAACGGCAGCAGCATGCCGCTCGGGCGCGAGGTCGGGGCCGGGGGCGCGTCGGTCACGTCCTGGATCGCGGCGGCGGCGGTGCGAGGCGGCGGCATGGTCAGTTCGTCCGCGACTTGCCGGCGATGAAGGTCTTCTTCTGGTTGAACCACTGCGCGAGCATCACGCGCGCGACCGGCGCGGCCGCCTCGGCGCCGAAGCCGCCGTCCTCGACGGTGACGGCGAGCGCGATCGGCTTGCTCGCGTTGGGCACGAAGCACACGTACCACGATTGGTCGCCGTGCCCCGGGCGCTCGGCGGTGCCGGTCTTGCCGAAGACCGGGAACGCCTCCTGGTTCCAGCCCCGGAACACGTCGGCCGACGTGCCGTCTCCCATGGTGGCGGCGTGCAGGCCCGCCATGATCGCCTGCCGGCCGGCCGGATCGAGGTGCACGCGCCGCGCGGTGCCGGGGTCGATCTTCTGGAGCTCGCGGCCGTTGGCATCCTCGACGGCGACGCCGAGATGCGGGCGCACCACGCGCCCGCCGTTGGCGATCGCGGCGTAGGCGACCGCCATCTGCAGCGGCGTCGCCTGGAGGTCGCCCTGGCCGACCGAGAGGTTGACGTTGTCGCCGACGGTCCACGGGCGCATGTCGGAGATCCCGCAGCCGCTGAACGCGCTCAGGGGGATGTTGCGCCGCTTGCGGCAGCGGCGCTCGTCCTCGGCGACCTCGGCGCGCCAGGCGCGGTCGGGCACGAGGCCCGGCACCTCGCTGGGCAGGTCGATGCCGGTCTGCTCGCCGAGCCCGAGGCGGTGCGCCCAGCGCTGCAGCGGCTGGCCGTCCAGCGGGTTGAGGTCGCGGCCGAGCGTGTAGAAGAACACGTCGGAGGAGACCTGCAGCGCGCGCGGCAGGGCGACCGTGCCGTTGACGACCTTCCCGGCGTTGCAGAACTCCTGCTCGGCCGCGCCGATCTTGATGCAGCCGGGATCGCTGATCGGCGTGCTGGGCGTGATGATGCCCTTGTCGAGCGCCGCGAGCGCGGTGATGGGCTTGAACGTCGAGCCGGTCGGATACAGGCCGCCGGTCGCGCGGTTGTAGCGCGGCGAGCCGGCCGCCTCGCCGAACAGCTGGTTCAGCCGGCGCTGGGTGATCGGGCGTGACAGCACCGCCGGGTCGTACGACGGGGCCGAGCCCATGGCGAGCACCTGACCATTGCGCGGGTCGAGCGCGACGAACGCCCCCGCCGTGCCCGGCCCGGCGGCGATCGTCCGCTCGAGCACTGCCTCGCCGGTCCGCTGGAGGTCGAGGTCGAGCGACGTCTTCAGCGAGCGGCCGGGCACCGGGTCGCGCGATTGCGCCTGGCCCTTGGGCCGTCCGAGGGCGTCGACGGTGATGCGCTGGGCTCCGTCGAGGCCACGCAGGTAGCGGTCGTAGGCGCGCTCGACGCCCTCCTTGCCGACGACCGTCCCCTGCTTGACGCCGCGGAAGCGCTCGAGCTTGAGCTCATCGGGGCTGATCTCGCCGACGGTGCCGGCGAGCTGGGCGGCGAGCCGGCGGTTGGGGTACTTGCGCAGGTAGACCTTTTGCACGTTGACGCCGCGGAACTGGCTGCTGCGCTCGAGCAGGTAGTTGCGCACGGTGGCGGGCACGTCCGTCTTGATCGTCACGCTCGCGTAGGGCACGAGCACGAGCGAGCGCACGACCCGCTCCTGGATCGTGCGCGGAGACATGTTGAGCGCACGGCCGAGGCGCTTGAACCGCACCTGGAGCTCCGGCGTCGCCGGACCGGGGATCGGGGGAGGCGGGCCCTTCTCGCCCTTCGGGCGCCGGCTGCGGGCGGTCATCTGCTGGCCCCAGCGGGCGGCCGCGTCGCGCTCGGCCGCCGGCAGACGCTCGGGGTCGAGCTTGACCACCGTGGCCACGCGGTTCTCGACGAGCGGCTGGCCGTTGCGGTCGAGCACCGCGCCGCGCGGCGCCTGCACGCTGAGCTCGCGCACCCGGTTGTCCTGCGCCTGGCGCAGGTACTGGTCGCCGGAGAGCACCTGCAGGTACCAGAGGCGGAAGAACACGATCCCGAACAGCGCCAGGGCGAGGACGCCCAGCACGGCGACGCGCAGCGCGAGCTGCGGCGTGATCGGCGGGACGCGCCCGCCGCTCGGCTCGAACGCGCTCATGAGCGGCTGAGCGGGGACAGCCCGCCGGTCGTGTACGCCCGCCGCCGGCGGCGGCGCGGGTCCTCGGGCAGCGCCGGCATCAGCCAACGGCGCACGATCGCGTGCACGACGCCCGCGATCAGCGCGTTCAGCAGGATCGTGGCCAGGATCTCGCGCACGAGCAGGAAGCTCACCGGCGCGTCGACGCCGAGCAGGAACTGCATGAGCGCGTAGCCGATCGTCGCCACCGCGGTCGCCGCCGCGCCCACCGCGAACGGGACGAGCGCGCCCTGCGGGTCGCGCAGCTCCAGCCAGCGCCCGGCGCCGTAGCCGACGGCCAGGTAGACGAGCGACGACAGGCCCACCGTCTGCACGAGCGCGAGGTCGAGGAACAGCCCGACGGCGAACCCGAACACCGCGCCGGGCAGCGACCCGACCATGAGCCCGACCGCGGCGACGACCAGCGGCGAGAGGTCGGCGTTCGTCCCGAACAGCTCGATCTGCGAGACGGCGGCGACCTGCAGGATCACCATGGCGACGCCGAGCGCAACCAGCCGCGCCGCAAGCTGGGGCGTGAACGCGATCACGTCGCGTTGCGCGTCCGGGTCAGCACCTGGACGAAGTCCAGGCGGCGCATGTTCGCGAACGGCCGCACGTGGACCTCCTGGTCGTCCGTGCCCGGATCGTCCACGCGCGTGACGCGCCCGATCGGAATGCGCGGCGGGTACAGCGACGGCACGCGGTCGATGCGCGACTCGGTGCCGGACGTGATGACCGTCTGGCCCGGCGTGACCTCGTCGTTGCGGGTCGTGAACCGGAGCACCAGGTCGGTCGGGCGGCCGGCCTCGACCATGATCGTGCCGCCCACCCCGCTCTCCGCGATCCGGGCCCCGACCGCGGTGCGGTGGTCGGTCAGCAGCGTCACGATGGCCGAGGTCCCCGTCGCGGTGCTCACCACGCCCACGAGGCCCTCGGGGCCGACGACCGGGTGGTTGACCGCCACGCCGTCCGACGTGCCCTTGTTGATGAGCACCTGGCTCCACCAGACGTTCGGGTCCTGCCCGATGACGCGCGAGGTGACCGGGCCGGTCTGCGTGAGGTCGCGCGACCGGTCCAGGTTCAGCAGCCGCCGGAGCTGGTCGTTCTCGCGCCGGGCGGCCGCGCCGGTCACGGCGCCCTGCCGCAGCGCGTCGCGCTCGGCGCGAAGCTGCTTGACCTCGCCCTTGGCGTCGATCGTGTCCCCCACCCAGCCGACCAGGTCGCGCACCGGCTTCAGCGCGCGGCTCGCCCCCTCCTGAATCGGCGAGACCACCTCGACCACGCCCCGCTGCACGGCGTGGAGCCCGCCGCCGGCGGACTCGCCGAAGTACGCGGTGAGCAGGATCAAGGAGCTGGCGACGAGCAGCCCGAGGACTGCCCGCCGGCGGCGGACCGTCTTGTCATGCACGTGAATCGGTAACCCAAAGCTCGTGTGGAGTTGCGGGGCGCGCGGACACTTGGCTCAGTAGCGGCGCCGACCGCGGTTCCTCGAATTCTTGTTCGTGCGGTGGATGACCTCGAACTCCTCGAGCGAGCGCCCGGAGCCAACGGCCACGCACGTCAGCGGCGACTCGGCCAGGTGGGCCGGCATCTGGGTCTCCTCGCGCAGGCGCTCTTCGAGGCCCTGCAGGAGGGATCCGCCGCCGGCCAGCATGATGCCGCGGTCCATGATGTCCGACGCCAGCTCGGGCGGCGTGCGGTCGAGGGTCTCCTTGACCGCGTCGATGATCTGCGAGAGCGGCTCCTCGAGCGCCTGGCGGATCTCCTCGCTCGTGAGGACCACGGTCTTGGGCAGGCCGCTGACCATGTCGCGCCCGCGGATCTCGGCCTGCACCTCCTCCTCCATCGGGTACGCCGAGCCGATCTCGAGCTTGACCTCCTCGGCCGTCTGCTGGCCGATGAGCAGCTTGTACTCGCGCTTGGCGTAGTTGATGATCGACTCGTCGAGCTCGTCGCCGCCCACGCGGATCGACTGCGACACGACGATGCCGCCGAGCGAGATCACCGCCACCTCGCTCGTGCCGCCGCCGATGTCGACGACCATGCTGCCGGTCGGCTCGCCGACCGGCAGGCCGGCGCCGATGGCGGCGGCCATGGGCTCCTCGATGAGGTACGCCTGGCGCGCGCCGGCGCTGAGGCACGCCTCCTCGACCGCGCGCTTCTCCACGCCGGTCACGCCCGAGGGCACGCAGACCACCACGCGCGGGTGCGCCCAGCGGTTCTGGTGCACCTTCTGGATGAAGTGGCGGAGCATCTCCTCCGTCACGTCAAAGTCGGCGATGACGCCGTCCTTGAGCGGCCGGATCGCCGAGATCGTGCCCGGCGTGCGCCCGAGCATCCGCTTGGCCTCGATGCCGACCGCATGCACCTCGCCGGTGCGCGAGTCGATCGCGACGACGCTGGGCTCGGACAGCACGATGCCGCGCCCGCGCACGTAGACGAGCGTGTTCGCCGTGCCGAGGTCGACCGCCATGTCGCGGCCACCGAAGCCGGTGAGATAGCTGAAGAAGCCCATAGGCGAGAGGACGACCGCGCCTCATGCGGGCGCCTATGAGGGCGCGACGGCCGCGAGGCCAGTGTATCGGGTATGCCCCCGAGCCCCCTCCGCCGGAAGGCGCCTTGCGCGTGCCGAAAATCACCTGCAAAGGGCCGGTCACAGGGCGCGCGATGGGCCTACCGCTCGAGCGCGAGCAGCCCCGGCCAGAGGTCGAGCAGCGTGCCGACCGGGAGCCCGACGACGTTCAGGTAGTCGCCCTCGATGCGCTCCACGAGCGCACCGCCGCGGCCCTGGATCGCATAGCCGCCCGCGCGTTCCTCCCACTCCCGGCTCTCGAGGTACCAGTCGAGCGTGGGCTCGTCCATCGGCCGGAAGGTCACCCGGGTCGTCGCGGTGGCCGCCCGCACGCTGCCGTCCGCGTCGACCAGCGCGACGCCGCTGATGACCTCGTGGGTGCGGCCCGCGAGCCGCCGCAGCGTCTCGCGCGCCGCGGCCTCGTTCGGCGGCTTGCCCCAGATCTCGAGGTCCACCGTGACGAGCGTGTCGACGCCGAGCACGACCTCGCCGGGCGCAGCCCTGCCGGCGACCGCCTTGCGCAGCGCGTTCACGCGCGCCACCGTGCGCGGGACGCCGTCGTCCTCCTCGACGACGTCGACCGGGCGCAGCTCGAACGGCACGCCGAGGCTCTCGAGGATCGCGCGCCGCTGCGGCGACCGGCTGGCGAGCACCAGCCTCGGCACGGCGCCGTTCACCGCTCAGGCGTGGGCGAGCTGGAAGAGCTCGGGGAAGAAGAGGCCCGCCTCCCGCTCGGCCGACTCGGCCGAGTCGGAGCCGTGCACCATGTTCTGGCCGACCGAGATCGCGAAGTCGCCGCGGATCGACCCCGGCGCCGCGTCGATCGGGTTCGTCGCGCCGATCACCTGGCGCGCCGCGGTGACGGCCTGCTCGCCCTCGAGCACCATCGCGACGAGCGGCCCGGAGGTGATGAACTCGACGAGCTCGCCGAAGAACGGCTTGCCCTCGTGCTCGGCGTAGTGGCGCTTGGCGAGGTCCTCGTCGACGATCATGTGCTTGAGCGCGACGATCCGCAGGCCCTTGCGCTCGAAGCGGGCGACGATCTCGCCGGTCAGCCCGCGCGCGAACGCGTCTGGCTTGACCAGGATGAGGGTCCGGTCCATCGGTGTCGGGTCTCCGTGAGGTTCGGGTTCAGGGCGAGGGCGGCGCCTTGAACGAGGCCGTGGCCTCGCGCTCGAGCTCGGCGCTGCGGCGGCGCCGGCGGCGCGGCAGCGGCGCATGGCCGGGCACCTCGGCCTCGCAATAGGGGCAGATGGCCCAGTCGGGGTCGAGCGGCTTGCCGCAGTTCCGGCACGGGTCCTTGAGCTTGCGCATGCAGTTCGGGCAGCGCAGGAAGTCCTTCTCGACGTGCTGCTCGCAGTGCGGGCACACGAGGTACCCGCTCTCCTGCAGCCGCGCCTCGGCCGCCTGCATCTCGAGCTCCCGCTCGCGCACGTCGTCGAGGTACTCGGGCGGACGCACGATCATGTACACGACCGTGCCCACGAACGGGAACAGGAACGAGGCGAACGCGCAGCAGCCGACGATCATGGGGTCGGCGATGCGGCGGCGGGCGTCGCTCAGCGTCCAGTAGACGAGCGCCAGCCACACAACGACGAGCACGAGGATCAGCAGCTTGACAGCAGTGTCCAGGCTGTCGTTGTTGATTCCGAAGACGGCCACGGTGGGCATGGTGCCCGCAGACGTTAGAGGAACAATCGGCCGAATCCGTAACCCAGGCCGAAGAACACGAGGATCACGACCGCGACGACGACCGCGACGAGCGCGATCATGGCCGGCATCGACGGGCCCTGGTCGCTCATAGCATCGAGCGCCCGCGGGCCCCCTCGGGGCGCAGGAGGTCGGCGATCAGGTAGATCGATCCGGTCGCGATCGCCACACCGTCCGGGCCGGCCGACGCGCGCGCGGCCTCGAGCGCGCGGCGCGCGCCCGGCACGGTGCGCGCCGGCGGGCCGCCGAGCTGGCCGCACAGCGACTCGAGCGTCGCCGCGGGCAGCGCGCGCGGGTTCTCGCTCGCGGTGAAGACCACCTCCGCGCAGAGCGGGAGCAGCTCGCGCAGCATGCCGGCCGCGTCCTTGTCGTCGAGGACCGACACGCACGCGACCACGCGCCGGCCGCCGGCGAAGCTGCGCAGCGACTGCGCCAGGGCGGCCATCCCGGCGGCGTTGTGGGCACCGTCGATGACAGTGACCGGCGCCTCGTCGACCACCTGGAAACGGCCCGGCACGAGCGTGGATGCGCCCGCGGCCCGGACCGCCGTGTCGTCGAGCCCGCCGTGGAACGCCTCGGCCGCGGCGCGCGCGACGGCGAAGTTGCGCTGCTGGTGCTCGCCCTGCGCGAGCAGCTCCAGGCCGGTGCCGGCCGGCGCGACGACGAGCGTCGCGTCGCGCGCGGCGCACACGCGGCGGGCCAGCGTCAACGCGTCGGGCTCGAGGTCGGCGCCCACGACGAGCGTGCCGCCCGGCCGCACGATGTCGAGCTTCTCGGCCGCCACGTCCGCGATCGTCGGACCCAGCCAGCGCGTGTGCTCGAGGCCGACGTTCGTGAGCACCTGCACCCGCGACGGGATCACGTTCGTGGCGTCGTAGCGCCCGCCGAGGCCCGCCTCGACCACGGCGACGTCGACGCGCGCCTCCGCCAGCTCGCTGTACGCGGCCGCGGTGAGCGCCTCGAACTGGGTGACGCGGTCGCCCTCCTCGAGCGTGCGGTTCACCTTCTCGGCGGCGCGCGCCGCCCGCGCGACCGCGGCGCCGAAGCGGTCGGGATCGAGGTCCTCGTCATCGATGCGGATGCGCTCGTTGAACGCCACGAGATGCGGCGATAGGTAGGCGCCCACCTTGAGGCCGTGGCGGCGCAGGATCGCGGCGGTCATGCGGACCGTCGACGACTTGCCGTTCGTGCCGGCGACGTGGACGGAGCCGAAGCGCTCCTGCGGCGACCCGAGCGCGGTCATGAGACGGCGCATGCGGTCCAGGCCGAAGCGCATCCCGAAGAGCTCGAGCGAGAGCAGGTAGCGCTCAGCCTCGTCGTAGGTCATCGTCGCCCCCCGCTAGAGCCCGTCGAGCTCGCGGCGCAGGCGCTCGAGCTTCTCGCGCTCGGCCTGCACGAGCTGCGGCGGCGCCTTGGCCACGAAGCCCTCGTTGGCGAGCTTGCCCTCCGCGCGCGCGATCTCGCGCCGCAGGCGGTCGCGCTCGGCCGCCGCCTTGCGCGCCTCGGCCTCGGGGTCGACGAGGTCCCCGGCGCGGATCTCGACGGTGCCGCCGGGGACGGCGACCGTCGCGGTGGGGCCGTCGTCGCCCTCGAGGTCCAGCCGCGCCATCCGCGCCACGAGCCCGGCCGAGCCGTCGAGCCCGTCGATCCGCGCGGGGAGCACCTGGCCGGGCTTGACGCCGGCCTCGTCACGCCACGAGCGCAGCGCCTGCACCGCCTCGATGACCGCCGCGATCTCGGCCTCCGCCGCCTCGTCGCGCAGAACGTCGTCGGGCGGCGTGAGGCGTGTGACGGCGAGGAGCCCGTCGGTGCCGGGGACGTGGCTCCACAGCTCCTCGGTGACGAACGGGATCACCGGATGCGCGAGCTTGAGCGTCTCGCCAAGGACGTAGAGCATCGTCGCCGACTGCTCCGCGTCGAACTCGCGGCCCTTCGTGAACTCGAGGTACCAGTCGCAGAGCTCGCCGTAGACGAAGTCGTAGAGCCCGAGCGCCGCCTTGGCGAAGTCGAAGTCGTCCAAGTTGCGGGCGAAGGTCGCCTTGGCGGCCTGCAGGCGCGACAGGATCCAGCGGTCATAGACGGTCTGCGGGCGCGGCGCGGCGTCGACCTCCTGGACGTTGAGCAACACGAAGCGCGACGCGTTGAACAGCTTGTTCGCCAGCCGCTGGCCCTGCTGGATCTTCTCCGAGGAGTAGCGGACGTCCTGCGTGGAGGACATCGCGAGCAGGCCGAAGCGGACCGCGTCGGCGCCGTGGCGCTCGATCTCCTCGAGCGGGTCGATGCCCGTGCCGAGCGACTTGCTCATCCGCCGGCCGTCGGGCGCCTGGATGACGGAGTGCACGTAGACGTCCTCGAATGGGACGTCGCCGGTGAACTCCAGGCCGAGCATGACCATGCGGGCGACCCAGAGGAACAGGATGTCGCGCGCGGTGGAGAGCACATCGGTGGGGTGGAACGCGCGCAGCTCGGGCGTGTCGTCGGGCCAGCCGAGCGTGGCGAACGGCCACAGCCCGGAGCTGAACCACGTGTCGAGCACGTCGGGATCGCGCACCCAGCCCTCGCCCTCGGGCGGCTCCGTGCCCACGTAGGTCTCGTCGGCCCCGCGGTACCAGACCGGGATCTGGTGGCCCCACCAGAGCTGGCGGCTGATACACCAGGGGCGGATGTTCTCGAGCCACTCGATGTAGCGGCGCGACTGCGACTCCGGGTGGATCGTGATGCGCCCGTCGCGCACGACCTCGATCGCGGGCGCGGCGAGCTCGCCCATCGCCATGAACCACTGCAGCGAGATGAGCGGCTCGATGCGCTCGCCGGAGCGCTGGCTGAACGGGACGGTGTGCCGGTAGCCCTCGGTGTGCCGGATCCGGCCCTGCTCGGTCAGCGCGGCGACGACCTTCGCCTGCGCCTCGGCGGCCGTGAGGCCGGCGTAGTCGGGCCCGGCCGCTGCCGTCATGCGGCCGTCCTCGCCGATGACGCTGATCTCGTCGAGCTCGTGGCGGCGGCCGATCTCGAAGTCGTTCGGGTCGTGGCCGGGGGTGATCTTGAGCGCGCCGCTGCCGAAGTCCGTCTTGACGTAGGGGTCGGCGATGATGGGCAGCCGGCGCCCGATCAGCGGCAGGATCGCGGCCTTGCCCACGAGGTGGCGGTAGCGGTCGTCGTCGGGGTGCACCGCCACGGCCGTGTCGGCCAGCATCGTCTCGGGGCGCACGGTGGCGACCACGATCTCGCCGGAGCCGTCCTCGAGCGGGTAGGCGACGTGGAACAGCGTGTCGTCGACCTCGCGATCCTCGACCTCGAGATCGCTGATCGCCGACCGGGTGCCGGGGTCCCAGTTGACCATGTAGTGGTCGCGGTAGATCAGCCCCTTGCGGTACAGCGCGACGAAGACCTCGAGCACGGCGCGGACGTAGCCGTCGTCGAGGGTAAAGCGCTCGTCGTCGTAGTCGAGCGTCGCGCCGAGTCGCTTGAACTGCTCGATGATCTGGCCGCCGTACTTCGCCCGCCACTGCCACACGCGCTCGACGAACGCCTCGCGCCCGAGGGCCTCGCGGCTCGTGCCCTCGGCGCGCAGCGCCTTCTCGACCTGCGCCTGTGTCGCGATGCCGGCGTGGTCGGTGCCCAGGATCCACTTCGTCCGCATCCCGAGCATGCGGTGGTAGCGGATCAGCGTGTCCTGGACCGAGCCGTTGAGGGCGTGGCCCATGTGCAGGACCCCGGTTATGTTCGGCGGCGGGACCGCGATCGAGTAGTTCTCCCTGGGCGTCCCGCCCGGCTCCGGGTGATGCAGCGCCGAGCTCCACCAGCGCTCGGCGATGCGCGGCTCGACCTCGGAGGGCTCGAAGCGGGTGCGTTCCTGCAGCGTCGTCATCGAAGGGCGGAGTCTAGGGCGCGCCGCGTCCAGCACGCGGCTACCCGCTGCGCGCCGCGACGCGGCCCCGGGCG
>DATAAR010000082.1:0-6130 GCA_036259975.1 Solirubrobacteraceae bacterium
GACGAAGTCCTGGACGAGGGAGAGCGGTTCCGGCGCTGCGGCCCGCCCGCCCGGCTGACGGCTCACACGCGAAGGTTACCAGCTATACGTTGATGATGGTAACTGACCGCCGATGCCAATTGGCCGGTAGCAATGTCGGGTGATCAGGGGTAGCCGCGGTGTACGCGCCAGCTCGCCGCCGATTTGGGCACAAAACTCCGTCTCAGCGCCTTTGTGCCCGAATCGGGCGGCTGCCATGGCGCTAGCGGCGGGAGAAGAAGTACCGATTAGCAGGACCTTCGGGCGATGGCGAGACCCGGACTCGAACCGGGGACACCACGATTTTCAGTCGTGCGGCCCTCGCACCTGAATCCGTGGCGTTTGCAGGGGATTCCGTGGGTTCTGGCGATGTGGCCGGCGTCCGCGCTTTCCCGGACTTTGCGTCCGTTTCCCCGGCGTTACGGCAGACGACGAGGCCCGTCTGCCCTTTCGTCCGGGCATTTCATCTCCCGGGTGCGACCGCGGATCCATGCGACGACGTCGTCGTGCGTGGCCTCGCTAGCGGCGACGCGCTCGACCAGGCCGGCGTCCGTCTCGACGTCTGGTGGTCCACTGCAGGCCGTTGGCGTCGAGGAACCGCGCGGTGAGCAGAAACGCCGCGCGGCTTGTTGGCGTCGGGCAGCGGGTGGTTCTTGGCGAGGTGTTCGAGCAGGACCGCCGCTTGCTCGACAAGCCCGGGCTACGCCTCGGTGCCGCCGAACGACGCAAAGGGGGTGTGCAGCGCGGACTCGGCGAGCGTGATGCGAGGAAGCGCCGCGACGGCTGCGCGGTCGGCACCGAGCAGGTAGGCGGCGATGTCGATGTAGTCGTCGAGGGACGGCTGCCAGCGTGGCGGCACGGAGGCCGCCTATTCGGCGAGGCGGTCGAACGTCTCGCGGTGCTCGTCGGTGAAGCGCTTGGCGAACTCGAGGTTCTCGGTGCGGCGCTCGCTCGCGGCGTCGGCGAGCCTGGAGCCGAGCGCCCGCACGTCCTCGTCGTCGAGGCCGTAACGGGTACGCAGCTCGTCGGCGACCTGCTGAACGAGCTCGTCGGTGATGCCCTTGGCGCTCACGTGTCAAGTGTACGTCTGCAGCGGCAGCTCGCCGGCGGGGTGGCGAAGGTCGCCCCTCAGTCGCGAGTGCTCATGTGGGCGGGCTCGCTGGGTCGAGGGTGGCCGCCCAGCTGCCGAGCAGGTTGAGCGCCTCGGCGGATTTGGATCCGGGTTCGGCGGTCCAGACGGTGAACTTCAGTCCCTCGTCGGCGGAGAGGGTCCAAGCGGTTGTACGTCAGCGTGATGTCGCCGACGACCGGGTGGTGGTAGTCCTTGACGCCGGTGTCGTGGAGGCGCACGTTCTGGGCGGCCCAGTGGCTGCGGAACTCCTCGCTCTGGGTTGAGAGCTCGCCGACGAGGTCTGAGAGGTCGCGGTCGTAGGGGTCGCGGCCGGCGGCGTAGCGCAGGATCGCGGCGACGTCGCGCGCGGCGCGGTCCCAGTCGGCGTAGAACGCTCGCGCGTGCGGGTCGAGGAAGACGTACCGGGCGCTGTTGACCGGCCGTGGCCCGGCGGCGTGGGCGAACGTCGCGCGCGTCGAGGAGGTCGTGCGCGACGCGAGCCAGGAGCGCAGGTGATCCGTCGCCTGGCCGACGTCGTGCTCGTCGAGTGCCTCGTGGGAGATCGCGATCTCGTCGCGCAGCATCGCGCGCAACGTCGGAGCGGCCGGGCTTCGCTCCAGCCAGGCAAGCGCCGATCGCGGCTTGTCGTGCTGCTCGAGCCGAGCGAGCAGCGGCGCGCGCCGGGCGACGGCATGCGGGTCACGTTCTGTGCGCAGCTGCGCGAGCGTCGTGTCAAGCGCGCAGCGCGGGCAGCGCCGCTGGCTCCAGTTGCGTCCTTGGCCCCGCAGTGCGCTGGACTGAGCTCGGGAACGAAGATGGCGGCTCATGCGTTGCTCGCCAGGACGGGTCGTTTGTGCGTACGGCTCGCGCCGAGTAGGGTTGAATGGCTGTGCGCGATCAGGCCGCGGCGGCATTCGGGCTCATCGAGCGTGATCGCGAACTCGCGCTGCTGGAGAGCGTCGTCGCCGGCCTTGCTGGGCTCACGGGCTCTGCCGTGTTGGTGGAGGGCGCGAGCGGTACGGGCAAGTCGCGGCTGCTGGCCGTGCTGGCAGAGTTTGCGCGCCGCGCCGACGTGATCGTGACCGGCACGCGTGCTGTGGATCTCGACGCCTCGCTGCCGTTCTCGGTCGTGCGTCGTCTGCTCGAGCCGCCGCTGCGCTCCGCCGGCCGCATGTCGCGAGGCGATCCGCGTCCCCAGTGGGCCCTGCAAGCACTTACGACTCGCGCCCACCGGTCGTCCGCGCCACTCGCCGAGGGCGGGATGGCCGCCACGCACGCCGTCGTCGAGGGCGTCGAGGCGCTGGTCGACATCCTCGGCCCGCTTGTGGTCGTGGTGGACGACGCGCAGTGGGCTGATGCCCGTTCGCTGCAGCTGCTGCGCTATCTGGCCGACCGGGCGCGTGATTTCCCGATCGTCCTCGCCGTCGCGGTGCGGCGGGGAGAGGTCGAGGACGGGCTCGTCGCGCCCTTCCGGACGGCCGGGGGAGCGATCGTGCTCGAGCCGCGGGAGCTGAGCGCCGCCGGCGTCGCCCGGGTCGTCGAGGGTCAGCTCCCCGGCGCGGCGGCGGCGGTGGCGGCAGCCTGTCGCCGCGTGACCGGGGGAAATCCGTTCCTGCTGGGCGAGCTGCTCGCCGCGGTCGAGGCGGCGGGCATCGCCGTGGGTCCCGACGCCGGCGCGCGGATCGAGCAGCTGGCGCCGCGGACGGTGATCGACAATGTGCTCGTCCGGCTCGCAAGGCTGCCCCGCGATGCCGCCGCGCTCGCCCGCGCCATCGCCGTGCTCGGAGACGGGGCGCGCCTGCGCCACGCCGCTCGGCTCGCAGGGCTCGCTTTCGAGACGGCCGCCGAGATGGCGGATCTCCTGGTGGCCGCCGACATCCTCGCTGCTCACGATCCCCTTGCGTTTCGCCACCCGCTCATCGCCGCCGCCGTGCAGCGCGACCTAGGCTCGTTTACCCGGACGACGCTGCACCGACGGGCCGCGGATCTGCTGGCGGCAGAGGGGGCGCGCGACCGGGCCGCGGCGCACCTGCTGCTGGCGGCGCCGGATGCCGATCCCCACGTCGTCGATGTACTGCGTGACGCCGCGGCCGCTGCCGGCGCGCGCGGCGACGCGAGCACGGCCCGCCGCTTCCTCCAACGCGCGCTCGAGGAGCCGCCGCAGCCCGACCTCCGGCCGGAGCTGCTGCTGGAGCTCGCGCGCGCGGAAACTGCGGTCGGCGATCCCGAGGCGCTCGCGCACACCAAGGAAGCGGTCGCGAGCATCCGCGACCAGCGACGGGCGGCATCCGTGCTGAGGGATCTCTCGCGGCTGCATCACGTGCGATCGGAGTACGCGACGGCCGCGATGGTCGCTGAGCAGGCCTTGGCACAGACCGACGAGGACGTGTCGGATCGCGATCGGTTGCGAGCGACCTGGCTGCTGTCGGCGGGCTTGAACCCGCCAACGATCCCCGCCTTCTCGGCGGTCACGGACGAGCTGATGGCGGCGACTCGAGCGGGATCGCCGCCGCGCGATCCCGAGCTGCAGGCCATCGTGGCGTTGATGCTGATCAGCTCCTACGGCGACCCGGCTGAGGTGGCGCGACTCGCGGCGGCCGCGGTCGAGGGCCAGATCGGCGTCAACGATGACGGTCTGGGCCTGGGCTTCGGATTTGCGCTCAGCGCGCTCCTTCACGCCGGCGCGCTCCGCTCGCTCGACTCCGCCGCAACGAGCGCGCTGGAGTGGGCGGACGACCGCGGCTCCGTGGTCGCGGCCGCCGCCGCGGCGCTCTGGCGGGGACTCGCGCGCCTGCGGCTAGGCGACCTCGACGGCGCCGAGGCGGACGTCGCGCGGGCGCTCGTCCCGTGGCGCCACGGATGGGTCGCCGACGCGCCGCAGGCCTACGGGCTGCTTGCGCGGGTGTGCCTCGAGCGCGGCGATCGAACGCGCGCCCGCGAGGCGATCAGCGCCGGCGCCGCGGTGGAGATGCCGCACCCGCCATACCTGTTTGCGAGCGGCCTCGTCCGAACGGCCGAAGGTGACGCGGCGGGCGCCCTGGATGATCTGCGGAGGGCGGGCGAGCTGCTCGGGTCGATCTGGCGCGTGGAGACCCCCGCGGTGCTGCCGTGGCGCTCTGCGGCGGCGCTGGCAGCCATGCACGGCGGGATGGGCCGCGAGGCTGCGGCGTTCGCGGCAGCCGAGCTCGAGCTCGCGCGCCGGACCGGCATCCCGTCGGTCCTGGCGGCCGCGCTGCGAACAGAATCGCTGGTATCGGGCGGAGAGCGGACCATCGGACTCCTGCGTCAAGCGCTTGACCTCGTTTCCCGCACCGATGACGCGCTCGAAACGGTGCGCACGCACGTTGAGCTCGGCGCTGCCCTCCGGCGGGCGGGCCGGCGCGGAGAGGCCCGCGCCCAGCTCGGGGCCGCGCGCGACGCCGCCGAGCGCCTGGGGCTCCCGGTGCTGGCGGCGCGCGCCGAGGAGGAACAGAAGGCCAGCGGCGGTCGGCCGCGGCGGGCGCGAGTCTCGGGACCGGCATCGTTGACCCCCAGCGAGCGTCGCATCGCCGAGCGCGCCCGTGCGGGCGCGAGCAACCGGCAAATCGCGGCCGAACTGTTCCTGACCGCCAAGACCGTCGAGTGGCATATGGGCAACGTGTTCCGCAAACTCGGCGTGTCCTCTCGCCTGGAACTGGCTGGCGCGCTGGCCGACACAGCCGAGGCCACGGCGGCCGCCCGCTGACCATCAGCCCGGACGATGGGGGACCTGCTCCTGCTCGACGCCGATCCCGCGGGCGAGCTCGATCGCATGGGCGAGCTCGATCCAGCCTTGAAAGCGCCGCTGCTCCTGGTCATCGATGCCGACGGTCCCGCTCAGCGGGTCTGACCCGACGTCGAGATACACGGTGATGCGGATGGCGCGCGGCTGCTCCACAGCGCGCACTCTTCCTGACCTCGTGCCGGCGCGCGCCGGGGTGGCCCCCCGGGCTTAGCGTAATCCCGGGGTGGTTCCCCGGCGCGAAAACGACGGCCGTCGACGAGCATCGTGAGTCATCCGCGCGCACTCCACCGAGTGACCAGGAAACTGCCTGGGGGAAGGAGCACGAGATGAGAAACGTCGCTTGGCTTACGCTGCTGGCGGTCCTCGGGCCGACCGCGATCCTTGCGCAGGCGGCGCCGGCCACGTCAGACGGCGTCGTGAGCTCGGCCACCGGCTCGGGTCACGTCACGCGCGGTGGCGAGGAACGGACGTTCGCGTTCACGGCGACGGAGCACGCCGACGGCACCGTCACCGGTCAGGCCCAGGTCATCAGCCGTTCCCTCGATACCGTCGTTCACTTCGAGATCGACTGCCTGCGCGTGGTCGGGAACGTGGCCCACATGAGCGGCATTACCGCGCGCTCCAGCAACGAAGCGGAAGCGCCGGTGGGCGAAATGCGGCGCTTTGTGGTGATGGACAACGGAGAAGGGTCAGACAGCGCCCCGGACATGATCAGCACGATTCCGGTCAACCCCGCCGGCGAAACATGCGAGAACTCCACGCTCGATCCGACCATTCCCGTCGAGCGCGGCAACGTCCAGGTGCGCTGAGCCCGGATGGCCACGATCGTCTCGATCCACTCCTTTCGGGGCGGGACGGGAAAGTCGAACACCACCGCGAACGTCGCGGCGGTCCTGGCCGCTCGTGGACGGCGCGTCGGCGTGATCGACACCGATATCCAGTCGCCCGGCATCCATGTCCTGTTCGGGCTGCCGGGCGACGAGATCACCTCGTCGCTCAACGACTACCTGTGGGGGGACTGCGAGATCGGCCAGGCGGCGCACGACGTGACACCGCAGGAGAACGGTGGCCGCCTCTTTCTCATTCCCTCGAGCACCAAGCCCGGCGAGATCAGTCGCGCGCTGCGCGAGGGGTATGACGCGCAGCGACTGACCCGCGGCCTGCGCCGGCTCGTCGACGACCTGGAGCTCGACGTGCTCCTGATCGACACCCACCCCGGCCTCCACGAGGAGACGCTG
>DATAAR010000083.1:0-12509 GCA_036259975.1 Solirubrobacteraceae bacterium
CAGGACGATGTCGTCGCGCACCGTCGCGATCGCGAGGCCGGGGATCAGCGTCACGCCGACGCCGGCGGCCACGAGACCCTGCTTCGACAGCCACTGCTCGGCGCCGAACCGGATGCGCGGCTCGAAGCCGTGCGCCAGGGCGGCGGACAGCAGCGGCGGCCGCGCCGCGCCGCCGGGCGCCTCGATCCACGTCTCGTCGCGCAGGTCGCGCAGCCGCAGCTTCGGCTTGTGCGCGAGCGGGTGCGTCGCGGGCAGCGCGACGAAGATCTCCTCGTCGACGAGCTCGACCACGTCGAGGTCGGCGCCCGCCAGCTCGGGAACGTGCGTGACGACCGCGACGTCGACCTCTCCGGCCCGCAGCCGCGCGATCGCGTCGGGCGTGACGCTCTCGACGAGCGACAGCTCGACGCCCGGATGGGCGCGGGAGAACGCGGCGATCGCGCGCGGGACGATCGTGGCGTTGGCGGTCTGGAACGCGCCGATGCGCAGCCGTCCGCCGGCCAGGCTCGCGACGGACTGGACCTGCGCGCGGGCCGTCGCCATGCGATCGAGGATGACCTCGGCGTGGCCGAGCAGGACACGGCCGGCCTCGGTGAGGCGGATGCCCCGCGGCGTGCGCTCGAGGAGCTGGGCGCCGGCCTCGCGCTCGAGCGCGGCGATCTGGCGCGACACGGCGGGCTGGGTGAAGCTCAGCGCCTCGGCGGCGGCCGAGAGCGATCCGCGCCGGACGACCTCGCGGAAGACCCTCAGGCGGGCGGCGTCGAACACCGGGGCGGCGGGGCGGGTGCAGCCATGCGCGAAGTGTATGGCTTCTCCGCGCAATGATCATTTGAGGTCATGGCTCGCCCGGGTGTTGGATCGGCGCATGGCGGTCGTTCCTCCGTCCTGCACGCTTACCTCGTCCGCGAGCGCGGCCGGGTCGCTGTGATGATGGGCCGCGATGGACGCGGCCGAGCTCCGCGGGCGCCGTGCCGCGGCCCAGCTCCTGCACCGGCCCGCCGGCCTCGGGGCGGCCGACGTCGTCCGCGCGCTGCTCGCCGTGCAGGCGCAGCACGCGCGGGCGGCGCGGCTGGCGCTGCGAGCGCGGACGGAGGGGCTGACGGCGGCCGCGGTCGACGCCGCGCTCAGCGACGAGCGCTCGCTCGTGGCCGGATGGCTCGCGCGCGGCACGCTGCACCTCGTCGCCAGCGAGGACTACGCGTGGCTGCTCGGCCTCACGGCGCCGGGCCGGGTCGCGGGGAGCGAGCGGCGGCTGCGCCAGGAGGGCGTGAGCGCGGCGGACGCCGAGCGCGCGGTCGCGATCGTCGAGCGCGCGCTCGAGGCCGACGGGCCGCTCACCCGCGCGCAGCTCGCCGAGCGCCTCGGCGCGGCCGGCATCCGCACTGCCGGCCAGGCGACGCCGCACCTGCTCGGCCTCGCCGCGCGCCGCGGCGTCGCGGTCCTGGGCCCGGTGCGCGACGGCGAGCGGGCGTTCGCGCTCACGCGCGACTGGCTCGGCGCGGCGCCCGAGCTCCCGCTCACGGCGGAGCGGCGCGACGCGGCGCTGGCGGAGCTCGCGCGCCGGTACCTGTCCGGCCACGGGCCGGCCGGCGCGGCCGACCTGGCGGCGTGGGCCGGCCTACCCCTGCGCGACGCGCGGGCCGGCCTGCGCGCGATCGGCGGGGAGCTCGTCGAGCTCGCGGGCGGCCTCGTGGACCTGGCTCGGCGCCCGGAGCCCGCGCCGGGCGCGCTCGCGCCGCGCCTGCTCGGCGCCTTCGACCCCTACCTGCTCGGGTGGAAGGACCGCGGCCTCGCGGTGCCCGCCGTGCACGCCAAGCGCGTGCACCCGGGCGGCGGCATCCTGCGTGCGGTCGCCACCGCGGGCGGGGTCGCGGTCGGGACGTGGAGCGCGCGGCGGCGCGCCGGCGCGCTCGCCATCGCCGTCGAGCCGTTCGGCCGGCTCGACGCCGGGGTGACGGCCGCGCTCGATCGCGAGGCGGCCGACGTCATGCGCTTCGAGGCGTTGGAGCGCGAGTGAGCGTCAGCCGCCCCGCGGCTGGACCGGGATGGTGGCTTGCGGGCCGCCGGGGCCGGGGGACGGCAGGTCGAGTTCAACCACACCGCGCCGCGGGGTGGTGCTCGGCGCCCCAGCCCGCGCGAGCCGGGCGACGAGGAGCAGCCCGCGGCCGCCGTCGTCGCCCGGGCCCGACTCCACGAGCACCTGCGGGAGGCCGGGGGCGCCGTCGGCGACCTCCACGCGCAGCACCGCGCCGGCGAAGATCCTGAGCTCGATGTCCCCGTCCACGGCGCGGCCGGCGTGGCGGACGGCGTTCGTGACGAGCTCGCTGACGAGCAGCTGCGCCGTCGCGCGGACGTCGCCCTCGAGCCCGGGGATGCTGCCGAGCTCGGCGCGGGCCGCCCGGGGCGCGCGGCGATCGGCGCGCAGCGCGACGCGCGCGGTGGCGGGCTCGCCCCCGGCGGCGGCCCCCGCCGGCCCGACAGGTTGGGGCAGGGCCCGGGCCGTATGCGCAGGTGCCCGGGGCCCGCCGGCTCGGCGTGTCGATCCTGCTCGTGCTGACCGTCGTGCTGCTCGGGCGCCCGCTCGGCCGGTCGCCGGCACTCCCCACCGCCGAGCGACCACGGCGCTACGGACCCGGTCCGAGGCGAAGGCCGACGAGACGGCCGCGCTGCTCGAGCAGGCGCGGCACGGTGCGCGGCGCGCGCGAGGTCCGGCGCACGACCGCCCGGAGCGAGGACTAGGGCTAGCGCTCGCGGGCGACGTCGCCGAGCAGCGCCCGTGCGATGACGAGGCGCTGGATCTCGCTCGTGCCCTCGTAGATCTCCGTCACCTTCGCGTCGCGGTAGTAGCGCTCGGCCGGGAACTCCTTGGTGTAGCCGTAGCCGCCGAGCACCTGGATGGCCTCTCCGGTCCAGTGGCGCGCCACCCGGCTGGCGAAGAGCTTGGCCTGCGCGCCCTCGACCGTGTGCGGCCGCCCGGCCTCCTTGAGCCGCGCGGCGCGCCACACCAGCGCGCGCGCCGCCTCGATCTCGGTCTGCATGTCGGCGAGCTTCTGCTGGATCGCCTGAAAGGCGCCGATCGGGCGGCCGAAGGCGTTGCGCTCCTTCGCGTAGCCGGCGGCCACGTCGAGCGCCGCCTGCCCGATCCCGACCGCCTGGGCGGCGATTCCGATCCGCCCGGTGTCGAGCGTGCGCAGGGCGACGCGCATGCCGCCGCCAGGCGCGCCGAGGCGCTCGGCCGGGGTCGCCTCGAAGCTCAGGTCGGCCGTCGAGGATGAGTTCAGGCCGAGCTTGTCCTCCTCGCGCGTCGCGCGGAAGCCGGGCGCGCCGCGGCGCACGATGAACGCCCCGGCGCGCTCGCCCTCGGCCTCGCGCGCGAACACGACGAACGAGTGGGCGTGCGAGCCGTTCGTGATCCACTGCTTGGTGCCGGTGATCCGGCCATCGGCGTCCACGCGCGTGCGCATGGCGCCGGCGTCCGAGCCCGAGCCCGACTCCGTCAGGGCGAACGCGGCGAGCTCGTGGCCCTGGGCCAGCGGCGGCACGAGCCGGTCGACCTGCGCCGGCGTGCCGTGCTGGAGGATCGGCAGCGTCCCCGCGCTCGTGTGCACCGCGACGGTGACGCCAAGCCCGGCGTCGGCGCGCGACAGCTCCTCGAGCACGAGGCAGTAGCTGAGGAAGTCCGCGCCCGCGCCCGCATGCGCCTCGGGGACGCACACGCCCATGAGCCCGAGCTCGCCGAGGTGCGCGAGGACCTCCTTCGGGAACCGGTGCTCGCGGTCCCACGCGCCCGCGTGCGGGGCGACCTCCTCGTCGGCGAAGCGCCGCGCGAGCTCGCGGATCTCGCGCTGATCGTCGGTGAGCTCGTGCAGGCTCACCGCGTCCGCGCCCCCGCACGGCGGGCCGCGCCCGCGCCGGCCGTCCCCACGAGGGCCGCGAGCGCGATCGCGCCGCCCGCCTTGAGCCGCCGCCCGAGCGTCTCGAACCGCAGGACCGCCCAGCCCTGCTCGCGCGCGGCGCGCGCGAGCGCGGCGTCGGGGTTGACCGCGACCGGGTGGCCGACGGCGCGCAGCATGGGCAGGTCGGACTCGGAGTCCGAGTACGCCCACGAGCGCGCAAGATCGATGCCGGCCTCCGCGGCGAGCGCGCGCATCGCCTCGGCCTTGCCCTCGCGATAGGCGAACGGCCCCCCGGGCCGGCCGGTGTAGACCCCGTCGACGACCTCCGAGCGCGAGCCGATGCCGCCGTCGAAGCCCAGCACGTGCGCGAGCAGCTCGGCCATCTCCTGCGACGCGGCGGTGACGATGTACACGCGCCGGCCGGAGTCCTGGTGCTCGTAGGCGACGTCGAGCATCTGGGGGTACAGCCGCGGCAGGACGCCGGTCAGGACGCGCGGCGCCAGGCGCTGGAGGTCGCGCACCCGTCGGCCGGCGATCAGCGCGCCGACGCGCTCGCGCACCTTGTCGGTGCCGGCGTCGGTCGAGCCCTCGAGGCGGAAGCGCAGGTGCAGCCACGCGTCGGCGGCGAGCCGGCGGCGGCTGATGAGCCCCGCGTGCCGCGCGGCGCGCGCCCAGTGGAACCCCGACGAGCCCGCCATGAGCGTGCGGTCGAGGTCGAAGAAGGCCGCCTCGAGCGAGGCGGCCCCTTCGGAGCCGGCGCCGGCAGGGAGGCCGGCCGCCGCCGTGTCCGCGCCCTCGGTCAGGCGGACGGCACCCGGATCAGCACGGCGTCGCCCTGGCCGCCGCCGCTGCAGATCGCCGCGCAGCCGACGCCGCCGCCGCGGCGGCGCAGCTCGTGGACGAGCGTGCCGAGGATCCGCGCGCCCGACGCCCCGATCGGGTGGCCGAGCGCGACCGCCCCGCCGTTGACGTTGACCTTGTCCTCGTCGATGCCGAGGGCGCGGATCGAGTTGAGCGTGACCGACGCGAAGGCCTCGTTGATCTCCCAGAGGTCGACATCGTCGGCGCTCATCCCGGCCTTCTCGAGCGCCTTCTTGGCCGCCGCGGCCGGCGTCCTCGCCAGGTACGGGAAGTCGTCTGCGACCTGCGCCTGGGCGATGATCTCGCCGAGCACGGTCTTGCCGTTCTTCTGGGCCCACTCCGAGGAGGCGAGCACAAGCGCGCCCCCGCCGTCGTTGACCCCGGGCGAGTTGCCGGCGGTGTGCGAGCCCTGGTCGCTGCTGAGCGGCTTGAGCTTCGACAGCGTCTCGAGCGACGTGTCCCGGCGCGGCCCCTCGTCGACCTCGACCACCGTGTCGCCCTTGCGGCCCTTGATCGTCACCGGGACGATCTCCTCGGGCAGGCGGCCCTCGTCGGTGGCCTTGATCGCGAGCTCGTGGCTGCGCAGCGCCCACCGGTCCATGTCGGGCCGCGTCATCTCGAGCTCGTCGGCGACCTCGCCGGCCTCCTCGAACATCTGCTTGCCGCTGAACGGGTTGCGCAGGCCGTCGTTGATCATCGCGTCGATCGCCTTCGCGTCGCCCATGCGGAAGCCGAAGCGCGCCTGCTTGAGCAGGTATGGCGCCTGGCTCATCGACTCCATGCCGCCGGCGACGGCGATGTCCACGTCGCCCGCGCGGATGGCCGCGTCGAGGATGCCGGCGGCGCGGACGCCCGAGGCGCACACCTTGTTGATCGTCTCCGAGGACACCTCCTTCGGGATGCCGGCCTTGATCTGCGCCTGGCGCGAGGGGATCTGGCCCTGCCCGGCCTGGAGCACCTGGCCCATGACGACGTGCTGGACCTCCTCGGGGCCGACGTCGGCGCGCTCGAGCGCGGCCTTGATGGCGATGCCGCCGAGCTCGGTGGCATCGAGCGGCGCCAGGCCTCCGCCGAGCTTGCCGATCGGGGTGCGGGCGGCGCCGAGGATCACGGTGTTGGGCATGGCACAGTCCTTCGTCTGGGGGTGGACCCGAGCCGCGCATCCTAGTGGCGTATCGTGGCGCGCCGCATGCGCGTGTCAGCCACCACTTCTTCCCCGAGCGACAGCGGCGCCGACACCTTGGCGATCGGGGTGTTCGACGGCGAGCAGGTCGCGCACGACGTCAGGGGCAACGCGCTACAGCGCCTCATCGACGCCGGCGAGGCGCGGACCGCGTTCCGCCACGTCGCCGTCGCCCACGCGGCGGATCGCCGCTGGCTGATCGTGGGCCTCGGCCCGCGCGACGCGTTCGATCCCGAGCGCGCGCGCATCGCGGCCGCGGTCGCGCTCGGGCGCGCGCAGGAGCTCGGCACCCGCGCGCTGTGCTGGGAGCTGCCCCACCACGTCGGCGACGCGGTCGCGAGCGCCTTCGTGGAGGGGACCGTGATGGCCGCCTACCGCTTCGACCGCTACAAGCGCGGCGCCGCCGACGCGCGCGAGGTGCAGGAACTGATCGTCTCCGCCCACCACGACGTGTCGGCGCCGGTCGAGGCCGCGGCGGTGGTCGCGGAGGCGGCGAACGCCGCGCGAGACCTGCAGAACGCGCCGGCCAACGATCTCACGCCGGCGGCGCTCGCCGAGCGCGCGCAGGCGCTCGACGGCGTCGCGGTCGAGTGCCATGGCCGTGACTTCCTGGCCCAGCACGGCATGGGCGCGTTCGCGGCGGTCGCGCGCGGCAGCGACGTCGAGCCGGCGCTGATCGTCCTGCGCTACGACGGCCCCGGCGCGGACGGTCCCGTGCTCGGGCTCGTCGGCAAGGCGGTGACGTTCGACACGGGCGGGATCTCGATCAAGCCCGCGGCCAAGATGCACGAGATGAAGTTCGACATGTCGGGCGGCGCGGCGGTCCTCGAGGCGCTCGGCGCGATCGCCCGGCTGCGGTTCCCCGTACGCGTGATCGGCGTCGTCGGCGCGACCGAGAACATGCCCTCCGGTCGCGCGATGCGCCCGGGCGACATCGTGACCGCCGCGAACGGCACGACGATCGAGATCAACAACACCGACGCCGAGGGGCGGCTGGTGCTGGCGGACTGCCTGACGCACGCGATCGGCCTCGGCGCTGAGCGCCTCGTCGACATCGCGACGCTCACGGGCGGGATCGTCACCGCGCTGGGGTCCGCCTTCGGCGGGGTCATGAGCAACGACGACGACTGGTGCGCGGTCGTCGAGGCGGCCGGCGCGCGCACCGGCGAGCGCGTCTGGCGGCTCCCACTCGACCAGGCCTACGACGACGCGATCAAGGGCCAGTACGGCGACATCGTCAACGCGACCGCCGACCGCAAGGCGCACCCGATCACCGCCGCGGCGTTCCTGGCCCGCTTCGCCGGCGATGTGCCGTGGGCGCACGTGGACATGGCGGGGATGGGCAACGACGTCGGGCTGCCGTACGCGCCGAAGGGCGGGACGGGGTACGGGGTGCGGCTGCTGGTCGACGTGGCGCGCGCGGTGGGTTCCGGCGCCGGGGCGTCCCGCTCGAACGCCGGCGGCTGACGCGGCGCTCGCGGACAGCGCAGTCAGGGAGGGAGGGCCGGCGCAGTCCGCCGGCGCAACGGCCGCCACGGGTGCGAGCGGGACACCACTAGATTCCGTCCCATGCTGTTCGACCTCTCCGACGACCACCGCCTGATCCAGGAGACCGTCCGCGACTTCGCCCGCCAGGAGGTCGCCCCGGTCGCCGAGGATCTGGACCGCGAGAAGCGCTTCCCGTACGAGATCGTCGCCAAGCTTGGCGAGCTCGGCCTCATGGGGATCCCGTTCCCCGAGGAGTACGGCGGGGCGGGCGGCGACTCCCTCGCCTACGCGCTGGCGGTCGAGGAGCTCACGCGGGTCGACTCGTCGGTCGCGATCACGATGTGTGCGCACACGTCGCTCGGCACCCAGCCGATCTACCTGTTCGGGACCGAGGAGCAGAAACGGGAGTACCTGCCCGACCTGTGCGCCGGCCGCCGCCTCGGCGCGTTCGGGCTGACCGAGCCCGAGGCCGGCAGCGACGCGGGCAACACGAAGACCCGCGCGCGCCTCGAGGCGGGCGAGTGGGTGATCGACGGCGCCAAGCAGTTCATCACGAACGCGGGCACCGACATCTCCGGCCACGTCGCGATCACCGCCGTGACCGGACCGGGCGGCGACGGCCAGCCGGAGATCTCGAACATCATCGTCCCCAACGGCACGCCCGGCTACGAGCAGGGCGAGCCGTACCGCAAGATGGGCTGGAACGCGTCGGACACGCGACCCCTGACGTTCGCCGAGGCGCGCGTGCCGGAGACGAACCTGCTGGGGCCGCGCGGCGCCGGCTTCCGGCAGTTCCTGCACATCCTCGACATCGGGCGCATCGGCGTCGCCGCGATGGGCGTCGGCCTGGCGCAGGGCGCGCTCGACCAGGCGCTCGCCTACGCCAAGGAGCGCCGCGCGTTCGGCAAGCCGATCTCAAAGTTCCAAGCGATCCAGTCGAAGCTCGCCGACATGGCGACCGAGATCGAGGCCGCCCGGCTGCTCACGTACAAGGCCGCGTTCCTCAAGGACCAGGGCCGCAGCTTCACGCTCACGGCGGCGCAGGCGAAGCTCAAGACCGGCCGCCTCGCGGTCCGCGCCACCGAGGAGGCCGTGCAGATCCACGGCGGCTACGGCTACATCGAGGAGTACCCCGTGTGCCGCTACTACCGCGACGCCAAGATCCTCACCATCGGCGAGGGCACCGACGAGGTGCAGCAGATGGTCATTGCGCGGGCGCTCGGCGCCTAGCGCGGGCCGTGGTCGCGATCCGTCCCGAGGCGCCGGCCGACCACGACGCGATCCGCGAGGTGCACCGCCGGGCGTTCGGGCCCGCCTCGGGCGAGGCCGAGCTCGTCGACGCCCTGCGCGCCGCCGGCGCGCACGAGCCCGGCCTGTGCCTCGTCGCGGTCGACGGCGACGCGATCGTCGGGCACGTCTTCCTCAGCCGAGCGCGGCTGGACTCCGGCGACGCCGTCCTGGCGCTCGCGCCCATGGCGGTGCGGCCGGACCGCCAGCGCCGCGGCGTCGGCACGCGCCTCGTCGCCGAGGCGCTCGAGCGCGCGGCCACGACCGACTACCCCCTCGTCGTCGTCGTCGGCCACCCTGAGTACTACCCCCGCCTCGGCTTCGAGCGGGCCGACCGCTTCGGCGTGCGCGCGCCCTGGGAGATCCCTCCGCAGGCGTGGATGCTGCACCGGCTGCCGGCCTACCGCCCCGCCGCCCGCGGGCTCGTCACCTATCCGGCTCCGTTCGACGCGGTGGCCTGACCCGGCCTACCGGTTCGCGCGCGCGCGGCGCGACGCGAGCGACTGCTCCGCCACGTACCGCGCCACGCGGTCGGCGTCCCTGCCGACCAGCAGGTTCCGCGGCATGCGCGTGTCCAGCGAGCCGGTGCGGATCATCTCGCGCACCTCGCGCCGCGTGAGCACCGTCCGGTCGAGGTCCGGGCCGATGATCCCCTGGACGCCCGCGCGGCGCAGGGTGTGGCAGGTCCCGCACGTGTGGGCGGAGACCTGCTTGACCGGCTGCCCGCTCGCGGCCTTCTGGTTCGAGCGGAACGGGGCCTGCGTCGCCTGGTCGGTGGTCGCGTCCTCGAAGCCCCGGTTGCGCTCGCGGTTGCCCTGTACGACCCCGTAGGCGACGGCGCCGCCGATCGCGACGACCGCCACGATGAGAAAGCCGAAGCGCTGGATCGCCGCCCTCAGGCCGGAGCCCGGCGGCTCCGGCGGCGCGGTCGAGTCGCCCGCCGGCTGCCGCGCCGACCGCCGCGCGGGGTCGGCGCGCGGCCGTGACGTGGGCTTGCGCTTGGCCACGCACCGAGGGTAGCCCCGGCTCCTCTCGCGGGCCGCGCCGATTCGTCAGCATCCGCCGCTGTGCGCCGCGCCACCGTGCTGTGGGCCGTCCTGTTCGCCGTCTTCGCGGCCGGCGCCGGCCTGCCGGCGGAGCCTGGTCGCGACCTCACGGAGCCGGGGGCGCAGGCGCTGCTGGTGACGGAGTCGGTCGTCTCCGACCGCGACCTCGACCTAGGCGACGACTACGGCGCCCGGTCGTGGCGCGACTTCTACGACGGCGAGCTCGTCCCGCGCGCCGGGCCGCGCAACGGGCGCCTGCTCGACCCGATCGGGATCGGCTTCCCGCTGCTGATCGCGCCCGCGTACGCGGCGGGCGGACCGGTCGCGGTCCAGCTGTTCCTGGCCGCGCTGGCGGCGATCGGGTTCGTGCTCGCCGCCGCCCTGGGGCGGCGGCTGGTGCCGGAGCCGTGGCCGACCGCCGCCGCGCTCGTGGCGGGGCTCTCGCCGCCCGCCGTCGTGGCCGCGACGACGATCTCACCCGACGCGGTCGCGGGCACCGTGCTCGCGGGCGCCGCGCTGCTGGCGCTGCGCCTGCGCGAGCAGCCGGGGCTGCGCTGGGCGTTCTGGTGCGCGATGCTGATCGCGGCCCTGCCCTGGCTGGGCGCGAAGTTCGGAGCGCCCGCGATCGTCGTGGCGGCCGCCGCCGCCCGCTGGCTGCGCCGCCGGCGCCGCGGGCTGGCCGGCCTGGTCGCGATCGAGATCGTCGTGTTCTCGGTCGTCCTCTACATCACCGTCAACGACAACCTGTACGGCGGCCCGTTCCCCGCCGCGCTGCTGTCCCAGCCCGGCGCGACGGGCGCCAGCGGCGTGCTCGAGCACCTCGCCCGCGCGCCGCGGCTGCTCGGCCTGTGGATCGACCGCGACGTCGGCCTGCTGCGCTGGGCGCCATTCGCCGCGCTCGCGTTCGCCGCGATCTGGCTGCTCGTGCGCTCCCGCCGCGAGCGGCTGGCGCTCGCCTGGTCCGACCAGGTCGACGTCGAGGTCACGGCCGGGTTCCTCGTCGCGATCTGCGGCGCGATGGTCGCGTTCGCGACGTTCCTCGCCCCCACCATCGCGGGCCCGTGGTTCGCCGGCCACGAGCTCGCCTCCGTGCTGCCGATCGGCGCGGCGCTGGCCGCGTGGCCGCTGCGCCGCCTGCCCCGTGCCGGGCGTGCGCTCGCCGCGGTCACGCTGCTGGCGACCGTATGGGTGCTCGTCGTGGCGCGCGTCGACGCCGACGCCGGCCTCGCGCCACCGCGCGGCCCGCTGCCGTGGCTGGGCGCCGAGGACGTGCTGCCGCGGCTGCGCTGAGTCCGCCGCTCAGCGCGCGAGCCGCTCGTACACGGCGACGGTCTCGCGTGCGATCGCGGGCCAGCTGAACTGCTCGACCGCCCGCCGGCGGCCGGCCTCGCCCATGCGCCGGGCACGCTCGGGATCGCCGATCAGCTCGTTGACCACGGCGGCGATGGCGTCCGCGAAGCCCTCCGGGTCGCGCGGCTCCTGGCTGCCGTCGTCCACCGCCTCGAACGGCACGAGCAGGCCCGTCTCGCCGTGCTCGACCACCTCGACGATCCCGCCGACGGCGCTCGCCACGACCGCCGCCTCGCAGGCCATCGCCTCGAGGTTGACGATCCCGAGCGGCTCGTAGATCGACGGGCACACGAACACGGTCGCATGGCTCAGGAGCTGGATGACCTCGGGCTTGGGCAGCATCTCCTGCAGCCAGATGACGTTCCCGCGCTCCGCGGTGACCTGCTCGACGAGGCCGCCGACCTCGGCCGCGATCTCCGGCGTGTCGGGCGCCCCGGCGCACAGCACGACCTGCGCCTCCGGGTCGATCCGGCGCGTGGCGCGCGCCAGGTGCGCGACGCCCTTCTGGCGCGTGATGCGCCCGACGAACACCACCGACGGCCGCCCCGGGTCGACGCCATGGCGCTCGAGCACGTCGGTGCCCGGGTCCGGCTTGTACTCGTCGGTGTCGACGCCGTTGTAGATGACCTCCACGCGGCCGGGGTCGATCGCCGGGTAGCAGTCGAGCACGTCGCGGCGCATCCCCCGCGACACCGCGATGACGGCGTCGGCCGCCTCGAGCGCCGTGCGCTCGCAGAAGCTCGACAGCGCGTAACCGCCGCCGAGCTGCTCCGCCTTCCAGGGCCGCAGCGGCTCCAGGCTGTGCACCGTGGCGACGTGCGGGATGTCGTGCACGAGCTTGGCGAGGTGGCCACCCAGGTTCGCGTACCACGTGTGGCTGTGGACGACGTCGGCGCCGTCCACGCCGGCCGCCATCGCGAGGTCGATCGACACCGCGCGCAGCGCAGCCAGGTGCGGCGCCGCGCCGCCCAGCGCGTCCCAGGCGTGATAGCCGTGGGCGGGCGGCTGCGCCCCGGGCCGCTCGGCGCCCCAGGCGTGCACCTCGCAGTCGATCAGCTTCGCCAGCTCGCGCCCGAGGTACTCGACGTGCACGCCCGCGCCGCCGTACACCTCCGGCGGGTACTCGCGGGTGAGGAGCGCGACGTTCACGCCTCGACGACTTCGCCCTTGCCGATCACGACGACCCCGGACGGCGAGACCGCGAAGCGCGCGCGGTCGGCCTCGGGGTCGACGCCGATCTGCGCGCCCGGCGCGATCAACACGTTCTTGTCGATGATCGCGCGGCGCACGACGGCCCCGCGGCCCACCTCCACGCCGGGCATCAGCACCGAGTCCTCGACCCTCGCGTACGAGTGCACGTGCACGTTGGGCGAGAGCACGGAGCGCCGCACCTCGCCG
>DATAAR010000084.1:0-21561 GCA_036259975.1 Solirubrobacteraceae bacterium
GAGTGCCTCGCGCTCGTCGGCGAGTCCGGCAGCGGCAAGACCACGCTGGCGCGCTGCGTGGCCGGCCTGCACAAGGACTACACCGGCGACGTGCGCCTCGGCGACGACGTGCTCCCGCCGGCGGCCCGCAGCCGCTCCGCGCAGGCGCGGCGCGAGATCCAGTACGTCTTCCAGAACCCCTACGCGTCGCTGAACCCGCGCCGCACGGTCGGCCAGACGATCGCGCGCCAGCTCGCCCTGTTCCACCCCGGCACGAAGGGCGACGCCGGCCGCCGCGTGGCCGAGTGCCTCGAGCGCGTCGCGCTGTCCGCGAGCGCGGCGAACCGCTTCCCCGACCAGCTCTCGGGCGGCGAGCGCCAGCGGGTGGCCATCGCCCGTGCGCTCGCGGCCGACCCGCGGCTGCTCGTCTGCGACGAGGTCACCTCCGCGCTCGACGTGTCGGTCCAGGCGGCGATCATCGAGCTGCTCGGCAGGCTGCGTCAGCAGATGGGCCTCAGCCTGCTGTTCATCACCCACGACCTGGCGCTGATCCGGACGATCGCCGACCGCGTCGTGGTGATGACCGACGGGCGGATCGTCGAGGAGGGGTCGACCGAGCAGATCTTCACCGCGCCGGCCGCCGACTACACGCGCAAGCTGCTCGCCAACACGCCGAGCATCGAGGTCGCGCTGGGCCACGTCGCCCCGCCCTCCGGCTGACGTGGCGGGCGCCCCGGCGACTCGCGTGCTCGCGGACGCGGCGGTCGACCTCGACGCGCTGCGCGCGGAGCTCGAGGGGACCGGCGCGCGCGTGGAGGCGATCCGCCACGCGCCGGCCGGCGACGACGTCGTCGGCCTGGTCGCCTTCGAGCGCCCGGTGGGAGAGGCCGAGCTCGCCCGCCTGCCCGCGCTGCGCGTCCTCGTCACGCCGAGCGTCGGCTTCGACCACCTCGATCTGGACGCGGCGCGCCGCCACGGCGGCACGTGGGTCTGCCACGTCGCGGACTACTGCGTCGACGAGATGGCCGACACGGCCCTCGCGCTCGTGCTGGCGCTCATGCGCGGCGTGGTCGCGCTCGACCGCCACGTCCGCGCGGGCGGCTGGGACGCCGCTGCGGCGGGCCGCCTGCGGCGCGTCCGCGGCACGCGGCTGGGCGTCGTCGGCTACGGTTGCATCGGCGCGGCGCTCGCGCGCCGCGCCTGCGTGCTCGGGTTCGAGGTGTGGGCCGCCGATCCGGCGCTCACCGCGCCGGAGCTCGAGCGGGACGGCGTGCGGCTCGCGTCGCTCGAGGAGCTCCTCGGGGCCTGCCACGTCGTCTCGCTCCACGCGCCGCTGACGGCGCGCACGCGAGGCCTGATCGGGGCGGACGAGCTCGGCCTGATGCCGCGCGGCGCGCTGCTCGTCAACACGGCGCGCGCGGGGCTTCTCGACACCGCCGCGGTGCTCGACGCGCTGGCGAGCGGGCGCCTCGGCGGCGCCGCGCTCGACGTGCTGGACGTCGAGCCGCCGACCGCCGAGCACCCGGCGCCGCGCGCGCCGAACCTCATCGTCACGCCGCACAGCGCCTACGCCAGCGCGGAGGCCGACGCCGAGCTGCAGCGGCGCGTCGGCGCGGCGATCCGGGCGGTGCTCGAGGGCCGCCCGCCCGCCGGCGCGCTCGTGAGCCCCAGCCGCCGATGAGCGCCCCGCGCCCGAACGTCCTGCTGCTGATGGCCGACCAGCTCGCGGCCGGATGGCTGCCCGCGTACGGCCACGCGGTCGTGCAGGCGCCCAACCTCGCCGCGCTGGCGTCCGCGGGGGCGACGTTCGACGCGGCCTACTGCGCCTCGCCGCTGTGCGCGCCGTCGCGCGCGTCGCTGCTCAGCGGGCTGCTGCCGTCGCGCACCGGCGTGTTCGACAACGCGGCCGAGATGCGCGCCTCGCTGCCGACGATCGTCCACCACCTTCGCGCCGCCGGGTACGCGACCTCGCTCGCCGGCAAGATGCACTTCGTCGGACCCGACCAGCTCCACGGATTCGAGGAGCGGCTCACGCCCGACGTGTATCCGGCCGGCCTGGATTGGACGCCGGACTGGACCGCGGGACCGGACACGCGGCTGACCTGGTACCACACGATGGAGAGCGTCCTGCGGCCCGGGGTCGTCGCGGCCTCGATGCAGGTCGATTACGACGACGAGGTCGCCTTCCACGGCGCACGCGCGCTGCTCGACCACGCGCGCCGGCGTCGCGGCGAGCCGTTCTTCCACGTCGTGTCGTTCGCGAACCCGCACGACCCGTGGGAGCTGCCGCGCCGCTACTGGGACCGCTACGACCCGGCCGCCATCGCGCCGCCGTCGGTGCCGCCGATCCCGCTGGAGGAGGTGGACCCGCACAGCCGCCGGCTGCGCGCGATGTGCGGCGTCGACGAGGCGGCGCTGACCGAGGCGCAGGTCCGCCGCGCGCGGCACGGCTACTTCGCCGCTATCAGCTACCTCGACGAGCGCGTCGGGCAGGTGCTCGCGGCGCTCGACGCGAGCGGCCTGGCGGAGGACACGATCGTGATCTTCACCGCCGACCACGGCGAGATGCTGGGCGAGCGCGGGCTGTGGTTCAAGATGGCGTTCTTCGAGCCGGCCGCGCGGGTGCCGCTGCTCGTCCGCGCCCCCGGGCGGGTCGCGGCGGGCGCGCGGATCGGCGCGCCGGTCTCGCAGCTCGACCTGCCGCCCACGCTGCTCGAGCTGTGCGGTCACCCAGATGCGGCCGACATCGCGGCCGGCCTGGACGGCACGGCGCTCGGGCCGCTGGTCGCGGGCGCGGCGCCGCCGCGCGGCGCGGTGATCGCCGAGTACCTCGCCGAGGGCGTCACCGCGCCCGCGCTGATGGTCCGTCGCGACCGCTTCAAGTACGTCGCCTGCGGCGACGACCCCGAGCAGCTCTACGACCTCGCCGCCGACCCGCACGAGCAGCGCGACCTGGCGCGCTCGGCCGCCGGCGCCCGTCACGTCGAGCGGCTGCGCTCCGAGGCGCCCGGCTGGGACCCCGCCGCGCTCGCGGCGCGCGTGCTCGCCAGCCAGCGCGAGCGGCGGCTGGTCGTCGCGGCGCTCGGACGTGGCCGCGCCGCGGCGTGGGACTACGTCCCGCCGCCGGACGCCGGCCGCTACGTCGGCACCCGCGGCGACCTGTACGAGCTCCAGCGGCGCGCGCGCCTCGACGCGCCGGAGTCGCACCGAAGGCCCGACGAGCGCTGAGCGCTCTACGGCCGACGGCAGCGTGATCCGGCCCGTGAACGGGCCGTAGCGCCCGCCCGCGTCAGCCCGCGCCGTCGAGCGCCTGGGCGGCGAGCGCGTCGATCGCCGCACGCGAGCGCGCGACCGCGAGGAAGCGCCTGGCGTGGCAGAACAGCGCGCCGTCGACGCCGGTCAGGCGCGCGAGCTCGGGGCCGTCGAGGCCGGCCCAGGCCTGGGGCAGGTCGCGGCGGTTGTCGAAGGAGCCGAGCTCGCGTGGGACCGCCTCGAGCCCCCAGCCGTGGCGCTTGGGGTAGACGACGAACAGCGCGTCCGGCGCCTGCGTCACCACGACCTCCTTCCAGGGGATGTTGTGTTCGAGCACGACGACCCGCGGGTCCACGGCGCGCGCGATCGCCTCCTCCACGAGCCGCCGCGCGCGCTGGCCGGCGTGTGCGGAGGCGATCTCGCGCTCGAGGATGCCCGCGGCCAGGGCGACCGCCTCCTCGAAGCGCCGGTCCTCCTCCGCGCGCGTGAGCTCCTCCTCCCACGTCGGGTTGAACGTGCCGATGACGCCGCTGACCGTCATCGGGCGCACGCCGTCGAGCAGCGGCGCCATGATCTCCTGGCCGGTGTCGTTGGCGTCGACGCCCTGGACGAGCGACTGGTCGACGCGCTCGGCGACGTCGGCGTCGCCACCGCAGATCCGCGTGCCGTGGTGGCGCCAGACGAGGCCGAACGACGCGTAGCGGATGCCGTTGGGCCGCTCGCCGGCGCCCTCGCGCTGGTGGTGGTCGAAGTCGCCCGTCGCCGGATCGCTGCGGAAGCCCACGTCGACGCGCGCGTCGCAGGCGGCCAGGACGGCCTCGTCGCGGCTGCGGACGATCTCCACCGGCTCGCCGAGCAGCGACAGCGCGGCGACCGCGAACACCTCGTCGGCGTGCAGGGACCCGTCGTGGGTGGCGACTCTCACGCCACCGATGCTAGGACGACAACGCGCCGCGCCGCCCGGGGGGAAGGCGGCGCGGCGCGCACGGCGGGACGGAGGTCCGGATCGCTCAGGCGCGGGCGCGGCGCGCCGCCTTGGCGGCGCACGTGCGGCGCGCGGCCTTCGCCTTGGCGGCGCGGGCGCGGGCGGTGCGGGCCCCGGCGCAGCGTCCGCTGCGGCGCGGCGTCGCTGCCACGGTCGGGCGCGTGCCGTACTCGGCCGTCACGGTGGCGCCCTGCGAGGGGTCGCTCGGCGTGCCGAGCACGAAGCCGAGCCCGAGCTCGGCGTAGCCGCGATGCAGCACGTTGGCGCGGTGGCCGGGGCTGTTCATCCACGCCGTCACGAGCGCGCGCGGCGTCGACAGCTCGCCCTGGCCCCACGCCAGGTTCTCGCCGATCGCGAACGCGTCGTCGGAGGCGGCGATGTAGCGCGAGCGCACGAGGCGCGTCTCGAGCTCCTCGCCGTCCGGGGCGACGTGGCCGAAGAACCGCTCGGCGACCATGCGGCGCGAGAAGCCGGCGGCGGCCTGCGCCAGCTGCGCGTTGTGGCGGGTCGGCTTGAGGCCGCGGGCGGCGCGCTCCGCGTTGAGCAGGCAGTGGGTCGCCTCGGCGACCTGCGCGAGGTTGCCGGCGGCAGGGACGATGTCGGCGCCGGGGCACGAGGCGGCCCGGGCGGGGGAGGCCGCGCCGAGCGAGAGGACGGCGGCGACGGCGGCGGCGGCGAGAGCGGGGAACGTGCGACGGGGGGCCATGAGACCGTCATCGGCCCCCTGTCACGGCGCTTGCGGGGCCCCCCGCCCGATCGGGTGGGAGGCGCGATCGGGCGACCGCCCGATCGGGTGATCAACCCGCGCGGGCGGCCCGCGCCGGGGCCCAGTTGGCCTGCGCGAGCGTGCCGGCGGCACCCATCACGGCGATCGCGGTAAGCCCGTGCAGCGCCCCGATCCAGGGGTCGTCGCCGCCGAGCGAGCCGAGCAGCGCCTGCACGACGAGCAGGCCGAACACGGCGGCAGTGTGGCGGCGGTGGCGGCCTGTCGGCGCCGACAGCACCAGCCCGAGCAGCGCGACGACGACCGCCAGCGAGCCGATCGTGCGGTGCGGATCGAAGCTCGTGGCCCCGAACGCGCCGGCGCCGGCGAAGAAGAACTGGCTCACGACCATGAGTGCGGTCAGCGACGCGAGGACCCGCTGCGCCAGGGCGAGCGCGCCGCCCTCAGACACGGGTGCCCCCGGCGGTCCACCGCCGGCGCGGTCCGCGCCCGAGCCGCAGGAGCAGGAACACCGCGAGCAGCGGCAGCGGGCCCGGATGCCCGTGCTGCACGGCCGCCACCGTGCCGGCGACGGCGAGCGTCACGAGCAGCATCGCGAGCAGCGGCGCGCCGCCGCCCGGGCGGAACCGCGCCGGGCCACTGCGCGCGGGCTCGGCCGCGGGCAGGTCGGCCAGCAGCGCGGCGAGCTCGCCGCGGGTGCGCGCCGCGTAGCAGCGGCCGAGCCGGTCCTGGAGCTCGTCGGTGTCGAGGCGCCCGTCGAGGTGATGCCGGCGCAGCGCCACGGCGGTGCGCTCGCGGTCGGCGTCGGAGGCGCGGAGCGCCCCGTGGGCCGGCGGCGCGGGCGACACGGGTGGTCGTTCGCCCGTAGTCATTCGATGAGCATATCAATCGATGAATTGCTCAGCAAATGACCCGTTCGGCTAAAGTGGACCGTCGTGCCGTCGCCCATCCCGCCCGGCGCGCCGCGCCACGCGCAGGCCGCCTACCTGCTCGCCCGCGTCGGCCGCACGCAGTCGGCGCGCTTCGCGGAGCGCATGCAGTCGCTCGGCCTGCGGCCCAAGCACTTCGCGGTGCTCAACGGCATCGCGCTCGCGGGCGGCGGCTCGCAGCAGGAGCTCGGCGGCCGCATGGGGCTGGACCCCAGCGGCCTGGTCGGGGCCATCGACGAGCTCGAGACGATGGGCCTGGTCGAGCGCCGCCGCGACGCGGCCGACCGCCGCCGCTACGTCCTGACGCTGACCGAGGAGGGGACCGCCACGCTCGGCCGCGGACGCCGCCTGGCGTCCGACAGCGCGCGGGAGCTGCTCGGCCCGCTCTCGGACGCGGAGGTCGACGTGCTGGTCGGGCTGCTCGAGCGGGTCGCCGGCGAGGCCGGCGAGGGGGCCTAGATCGGGATCCCCCACAGCGGGAACCAGCGCTCGAGCTCCGGCTCGAACGGCAGGCCCTCGCCGACCTGCGCCTTGACCTGCAGCTCGCGCTCGTTGTTGCGCTGCTGGCCGCCGCGGGCCGGCACGAACGGGTACCAGGTGCCGCGCTTGTAGTTATAGATGAAGTAGATCGGCTGTCCGGTCCGGTCCTCGAACGCGAACACGGCGCACAGCACCCGCTCGCTGTAGCCGCCGACCGCGAGCGCCTCGCTGACCGCGTTCACGCCGACGACCAGGTCCTCGAGGTCGGGGTCCTTGATGACCATCCAGCGGTAGCCGAACTCGTCGTCGGTCGTCTCCACGGTCGAGCCGGTCTCGGTGCCCGTGCCGTGCAGCACCTCCTCCATCTCGGCGACGATCGACTGGAAGTCGCTCGTCGCCAGCGGCTGGAACACGATCGCCGCGCGGCCGCGCGTGGTGATCCCCTGCTGGGTCTCGAGGTCGACGTAGGCCGTCGTCAGCGCGAACAGCCGGTCCGGCGCCGGACGCTTGACCTTGGTGCGTCCGAGCAGCGCGTCCAGGAAGCCCACGTCAGCGCGCCGCCGTGCCCTGCAGCTGCCCCTCGAGCCGCGCCAGGGCGGCGATGCGCTTCTCCATCGGCGGGTGCGTCGCGAACAGCGCGAACAGCGAGCGCTTCGCCCCGGCCGGGAAGATGTAGAACGCGTTCAGCTCCGGATGGGCGCGCAGGTCCGACTGCGGGATGCGGTCCATCGTGCCGCTGATCTTCATCAGCGCCGAGGCCAGTGCGCTCGGGCGCCCGGTGATGACCGCGGCGCCGCGGTCGGCCGCGAACTCGCGATAGCGCGACAGCGCCTGCATGAGGAAGAAGGAGACCACGTAGACCGCCATCGCCACGAGGATCACGACGAGCACGCCGGGGCCGTCGTCATCGTCGTCGTGGCCGCCGCCGAAGAAGAACCCGAACTGCACGATCATCGACGCGATCGAGGCGAAGAAGCTCGCCAACGTCATGATCATCATGTCGCGGTTGATGATGTGCGTGAGCTCATGGGCGAGCACGCCCTCGAGCTCGGCGGGCGAGAGCAGCTCCATGATCCCGGTGGTCGCGCACACGGTCGCGCTCTTCTGGGAGCGCCCCATCGCGAAGGCGTTCGGCATCGAGCTGCGCATCACGGCCACCTTGGGCTTGGGCAGGTCGGCCTGGATGCAGAGGCGCTCGATCATCGCGTGCAGCTCGGGCGCCTCCTGGGGCGAGACCTCGCGCGCCCCGACCGCGGCCAGCGCGAGCTTGTCGGACGCGAACACCTGCAGCGCGAACAGCGCGGCGATGACGAAGATCGCCACGCCGGCGTCGGCGGTGAGCGCCACGGCGACGAGGACGACGTACACGAGGCCGAGCAGGAACATCGTGATGAGCATCCGGGCCTGCAGGCCCGGATCACGGCCGAATGAGGTGGTGCGGGACATGGAAGGAATCTTGCCAGGTGGCGGACCGGGGCTCGCTAGCATCGCGCGCCGCGATGAGGATCCGCGTGCTTCTCGCCGGTGCGGCGCTCCCGCTGGCGCTGTGGGCCGCGCTCCCGCTGGCCTCCGACGGGGCCTCGCCGCAGAGCCGCCTGACCGACATCGAGAACAAGATCCAGGCGACCCAGGGCCGGATCGGCAGGCGGAAGGGGACCGAGCGGGTCCTGACCACGCAGATCAGCGCCTACAGCGCCCGCATCGGGACGCTCGAGGCGCGAATCGGCCGCCTCCAGCGCCGCCAGTCCGTCGTGCAGGCCGACCTCGACCGCAAGCGCACCGAGCTCACGCGCCTGCAGTCGGACCTGCGCGCCGAGCGCCGGCGGCTCGTGCGCCTGCGCGCGCGGCTCGCCGAGGCGCGCGCCGCGCTGTCCCAGCGCCTGATCGAGCTCTACCAGGCCGACGCGCCCGACATCGTCACCGTGATCCTGAGCGCGCGGGGCTTCGCCGACCTCCTCGAGCGCGGCGAGTTCATGGAGCGCGTCTCCCAGCAGGACCAGCGGATCATCGGGATCGTGCGCATGGCCAAGGCGGACGCCACATCCACCGAGGCGCGCCTGCAGCGCTTCGAGCGCCGCCAGCGGCGCGTCACCGCGATCGTGCTCGCCAACCGCAACGAGATCGCAAGCGTCAAGCAGGACCTGATCGGGACGCGCGTGGGCCTGGCCGGCACGCGCGCGGACAAGCGCCGCGCGCTGCTCAGCGTGCGCGACGAGCGCCAGCACCTCGAGGGCGCGCTGTCGTCGCTGAAGGCGCAGCAGGCCAAGATCCGGGCCACGCTGCAGCGGGCCGCGGGCACGCTCCCCGCCGGCGCGATCCGGCGCGGCGGCGGCGGAATGGTCTGGCCGGTCAACGGCCCGATCACCTCGCCGTTCTGCGAGGCGCGCTCGTGGGAGCGCTGCCACCCCGGCGTGGACATCGGCGTGCCCGCCGGGACGCCGATCCGCGCGGCGGCGTCGGGCAGGGTGACGCTCCTGCAGAGCGCGGGCGCGTCCGGCGGCTACGGGAACTTCACGTGCGTCTCGCACACCGCGTCGCTGTCGACGTGCTACGCGCACCAGTCGCGGTTCGGCACGTCGCTCGGCGCGAACGTGAGCCAGGGCCAGGTCATCGGCTACGTCGGCTGCACCGGGCTGTGCTTCGGCGACCACCTGCACTTCGAGGTCCGCGTGAACGGCGCGGTGACCAATCCGCTGAACTACCTGTGAGCCGATTTGGGCGGCCGCGCGCCGGGAACCTCCGGTCACGAGGTTGTACCGCCGGTCGGGTCGGTCCGTGTCACGCTTCGCCCCGCAGTCGTTGACGCGGTCCCCCGCCGCGCGCCAGCCTGCACCCACGCACTCGACCGCAGGAGACCCCGAACCCCGTGCCCCACGCATCCACGCCCGATGTTCCGGACGGCGCCGTCCTGCTCACCGGAGTCACCGGCTTCGTCGGCATGGAGGTGCTGGCGCGGTACCTCGAGCGCTCCGCTCGCCATGTCGTCGCGCTCGTCCGCGCGGAGGACGACGCGCACGCGGAGGCGCGCCTGCGCGCGACGATCGACGCCGCGTGCGGTGACGCGGACGCCCACGCCGGCCGCGTGACGGCGATCGCCGGCGACCTCACCGCGCCCCGGCTCGGGCTCGGGCGCCGCTGGGAGGCGCTGGCCGCGCGCGTCGGCGCGATCGTGCACGGCGCGGCGTCGGTCGCGTTCGACCTGCCGCTGCGCGAGTCGCGCGTCATCAACGTCGAGGGCACGAGGCGGATGCTCGACTTCGCCCGCGCCTGCCCGCAGCTCGAGCGCTTCACGTACGTCTCGACGGCCTACGTCGCGGGCGACCGCCGCGGGACCGTGTACGAGGACGACGTCGAGCCCGGGCCGTTCCGCAACGCCTACGAGCGCTCCAAGCACGAGGCCGAGCAGCTCGTCGCGGCCGCCCGGGATGAGATGGACACGACGATCGTGCGTCCGAGCATCGTGGTGGGCGACCACCGCACGGGCTGGACCGCGGCGTTCAACGTCCTCTACGCCCCGCTGCGCGCCTTCGCGGCCGGGGTGATCCCCGTGGTGCCGGCCCGCCGCCGGTCGCCGGTCGACGTGGTGCCGGTGGACTACGTCGCCGACGCGGTGCACGCGCTGGCGCAGGCGCCGGAGGCCACGGGCCAGACGTTCCACGTCGTCGCGGGGGCGCAGGCCACGACCGTGGGCGAGATCGTCGCGCTGGCGGAGGGCCGCTTCGCCACCCCGACGCCGCGACTCCTGCCGCCGCGCGTCTACCGCGCCGTCGGCGCCGCGATCGTGGCGAGGCGCGCGCCCAGCAGCGCGCGCCGGCTGCTCGCCTCGACCGAGCCGTACTTCCCGTACTTCGCGATGCGCCTGCGCTTCGACGACGCGCGCGCCCGAGCGGTGCTGGAGCCGCGCGGCATCTCGCCCGCGCCGCTGAGCGCGTACTTCGATCGGCTGATCGACTACGCGGTGGCCGCCCGCTGGGGGCGGCAGGAGATCGGACGCGCCGCGGCGCGCAAGCTCGCCGCGACCTGACCCGCGGCGGCCGTCCTCATGCGCGAGATCGAGGTCGGGCTGCACGGCTTGCAGCTCCAGGTCGGCCTGACGTCCCTCGAGAACGAGCCGCTGCGCGCGGTCCGCGCGCTCACGCTCTACGACGCGCTACGTGCTCCTGACCGCCGGCGACGGCGCCCACGGCCGCGCCGACCGCGTGCGCTGGGCCGACGCGGCCGCCGCCGGGCGCCTCGGGCTGCTGAGCCGGGACATGCAGCACCGGCGGATCATCGACGGCGCGTTCGCCGCGGTCGGCGCCGAGCCGCGGCCGGTGGTCGAGACCAACTCGATCGCCACGCTCTACGCGCACGCGCGCGACGGTCTCGCCGCCGCGGTGATGGCGCACACCTGGCTGCGGCTGTTCCCCGTACCGCCCGGGATGCGGGCGGTGCCGCCTCGGAGCCCGAGCTCCGCCGGCCGGTCGGCGTGGTGTGGCTCGATCGCCGACCCGAGCCGATCCTGCCGCGGGCGCTGATCGCGATCGCGCGCGCCGCGGCGCTCGGGGCGCAGCTCGGGGGACACCGGCTGAGCGGCCGGCCCCCGGGGGAGGATGGGCGGGCCGCCGTCCCGGACGTGGCGACGAGGCGGCGACGCCTGTGGAAGGAGGACGCGGCGCCGAGGCACCGTGTGGCCACGCGCCGATAGCCTGCCTCGCGCCGTGAGCACCGACTTCGCCCGCACGATCGCCGACGCCCACACCACCGAGGGCGCCCTCGACCTCGGCTGCGCTGTCCACGACGGCGAGGTGCACCGCGCCGCCGTCTTCGTGGCCGACGTGGAGGGCGACGTCTCGGCCCTCGCCGCGCCGGCCGAGCGCAGGCGGCGGTAGGGCAGAACCGTGCCGCGCGACCTGTCTGAGTGCATCGTCGTGATCACCGGGGCCTCGAGCGGCATCGGCCGGGCGGCGGCGCAGCGGTTCGCGCGGGAGGGCGCGGTCGTCGTGCTCGCCGCGCGGGCGGAGGCGCCGCTGCGGGCGGCGGCCGAGGAGTGCGAGGCGGCCGGCGCGACGGCGCTCGCGGTGGCGACCGACGTGCGCTCCGAGCCCGCGGTGAACCAGCTCGCCCGGCGCGCGCTCGAGCGCTTCGGGCGCATCGACGTGTGGGTGAACTGCGCGGGCGTCATTGCATACGGGCGCTTCGACGACGTCCCCGCCGACGTGTTCAGGGCCGTGATCGAGACGAACCTGTTCGGCCAGGTCCACGGCGCGCGCGCGGCGCTGCCGCAGTTCCGCCGCCAGGGCAGCGGCGTGCTCATCAACATGAGCTCGGTGTGGGGCCGCGTCACGACGCCCGACGTCACCGCGTACGTGACCAGCAAGTTCGCCGTCCGCGCCTTCAGCGAGTGCCTGCGCCAGGAGCTGCGCGACGTCCCCGGCGTCGACGTCGCCACGATGCTGCCGCAGGCGGTCGACACGCCGATCTTCGCGCGCGCGGGCAACTTCGCCGGCCGCGTGGTGCGGCCTGTGCCGCCGCTGTTCGACGCCGACGAGGTGGCCCAGGGGATCGTCGCCTGCGCGCGGAACCCCAAGCGCGAGGTGACCTGGGGCCGCGCGGGCCGGGCGCTCGAGCTGCTGCACACGTTCGCGCCCGGGCTGCACGGCCGGCTGCTGCCGCCCGCGTTCGAGCGCGGCAACTACGCGGCCGACCCGGCGCCGTCGACGCCGGGCGCCGTGCTGCACCCGCGGCCCGACACGGAGCGCGTGGACGGCGGCTGGCTCGGCGAGCGCCGCGGCGAGCTCGTGCGCGCGTTCGCGGCCGCCGCCTCGGGGCTCCTGCGTGGCCTCGTGCGCGGGCGCTGAGCCCTACGCGTACTCCGCGACGACCACGCGGAAGCCGAGGTCGAGCTCCTCGCGCTCGAGGATGTCCGCGTTGCGCCGCGCCCACGCGCCGCTCTCGAGGTCGGCGCGCAGCGCGCGGACCGCCGCCGCGACCTCGTCCTCGGGCAGCAGCCGGAACACCGAGATTCCGGCGCGCACCTCCGGGTCGAGGTAGGCGTGCGGGCGGCGCCAGAACGCGCCGAGAAAGCCGTCGGCGCAGTCGTGCGGGATGGGCACCGCCCGCAGCTCGACGTCGCCGAGCGGCGCCATGAGATCGGCGAGGCGCTTGCCGCGCAGCCGGCGCACGAAGGTCGGCAGGTAGTCCCGCGCGAGCCAGAACTCCGCGCCGATCTGCGGGTCGTGCTGGAAGACGATCGCGCGCCGGCGGGCGACGCGGCGCATCTCGCGCAGCCCCTGGGCGCGGTCGGCCCAGTGGTGGTCGGTGAGGATCGCCATCGCGGCGTCGACGCTGTCGTCGGCCAGCGGCAGGGCCTCGGCGCTCGAGACGATCGCCGGGGCGGCCGCCGGGGGTCGCTGGGCGATCATGACCCGCGACGGCTCGATCGCCACCAGCTTGCGGTCCTCGGGCTCGTACGCGCCGGCGCCCGCGCCGATGTTCACGACTGTCACCGCGTCGCCGAGCGCGGTGTGGATCGCGGCGGCGATGCGCGGGTCCGGGCGCCGGGTCGTCGTGTAGCCGACGCCGAGGCGGTCGTAGAGCGCGGCGTCGCTCACGCCGCCGCTGCCTCGCAGCGGTCGGCGATGAACGCCACTGCGCGCGCCTGGCGCTCGGCGTCGTGCTGCACCGAGCGGTGGTCGCCGCCGGGCGCGACGTCGAGCGTGCTGCCCGGCGCGGCGGCGTGCAGCGCGCGGGAGTGGGCGACCGGCACGGTCTCGTCGTCCTCGGCGTGCTGGAGCAGCAGGCCGGCGCCCAGCGCCGACGCCGCCGCGACAAGGTCGACGCTCGCGAACAGCCGGTCGAGCGCGCCCTCGTCGACCGGGACCGACCAGCGCCGCTCGCGCAGGCCGCGCCGCAGCTGCTCGCCGCTGGCGGGGCAGATCGCCACGACCGCGGTCGCCCCGGCCGTGGCCGCCGCCGCGAGCGCGACCCAGCCGCCCATGCTCGAGCCGCGCAGCGCCACCGGCCCCTCCGGGAGCAGCGCGGCCATCGTCGCCACGTCGTCGAGCGCGCAGGTGTCCAGCGCTCCCGAGGAGGCGCCGTGCCCGCGCTGGTCGAACACGACGGCGGCCAGGCCGGCCACCGCGCACGCGCGCGAGAAGTCGAAGTGGTTCTCCTTCTGCGAGCCGGCGCCGTGCAGGATCACGACGCCGCCCACGGCGTCGCGCGCCGGCGCGAACAGCGCGTAGGCGAGCCCGTCGTGGACGCCCTGCTCGGCCGGCGGCTCCAGGTGGGTGGCGTGCACATCGTGAGAATATGCGCCGCTCCATGGCCGCCGACGTGCACCAGCTCTCGCCCGCGTATCCGCTGGGCAGCCGCCTCACCCACGATGGGTGCCTGGAGATCGGTGGCTGCGACGCGCTCGAGCTGGCGCGCGAGTTCGGCACGCCAGCGCTGATCGTCGCCGAGGACGACATCCGCGCGCGCGTCCGCGCGTTCAAGGACGCCTTCGCGGTGCGCACCGAGAACTTCGAAGTGCACTTCGCCGCGAAGGCGTTCGCGTGCACGCCCGTGCTGCGGCTCATGGCCGCGGAGGGCCTCGCCTGCGATGTCGCCGGCGGCGGCGAGCTGCACATGGCGCTCAAGGCCGGCTTCGACCCGGGTCGCATCCACTTCCACGGCAACGCGAAGTCCCGTCGTGAGCTGGAGGAGGCCCACGACGCCGGCGTCGGCCACGTCGTGCTCGACAACGGCCGCGACATCGACCGTCTCGAAGAGATCGTCGCACCGGGGGAGCGCCAGCCGGTGCAGATGCGGATCGCGCCCGGCGTCAGCCCCGACACCCACCCGTCGATCTCGACCGGCGGGCCCAACACGAAGTTCGGCTTCAACCTCGACGCCGCGCCGCCTGCCATCGACCGCGTCCTGGCCTCCGACAAGCTCGAGCTCGAGGGCCTGCATTTCCACATCGGCTCGCAGATCACCGAGCTCGCGCCGTTCCGTCCCGCGATCGCCGCGCTCGCGGACCTCGGCGATTTCGGGATGTTCAACCTCGGTGGCGGCCTCGGCGTCGCGTACACGGAGTACGACGCGCCGCCGACCGTCGACGAGTACGTCGCCTTCAAGGTCGACGCCGTCGAGCAGCTCGCCGGGCCGGGGAAGCGGATCCTCGACGAGCCGGGCCGCGCGCTCGTCGCGAACTCGACCGTCACGCTGTACACGGTCGAGTCCGTCAAGCGCAACGTCATGACGTACGTCGCCGTCGACGGCGGGATGTCCGACAACCTGCGCCCGATGCTCTACGGCGCGCGCTACGAGGCCCAGGTCGTCGGGCGCCCGGGCGGAGGCACCCGCTGCCACCTCGTCGGCAAGCACTGCGAGTCCGGCGACGTGCTCATCCACGACGCCGACCTCGCCCAGCCAGGCCCCGGCGATGTCATCGTGACCCCCGCGACCGGCGCGTACGGCTACTCGATGGCGAACACCTACAACGGCGTGCCGCGCGCGCCCGTCGTCTTCGTCCGCGACGGCGATGCGCGCCTGGTCGTGCGCCGCGAGACCTACGACGACCTCACCGCGCGCGATGTCTGAGGACGGCGGCGCGCGGGCGTTCCGCATCGGCCTGCTCGGCCACGGCACGGTCGGCTCGGCGTTCGAGCGCCTGCTCGAGGAGCGCGCCGACGACGTCGTGGCGGTGACCGGGCTGCGCCCCGAGATCAGCGGCGTGCTCACCCGCAGCCGCGGCGAGTTCGGCGACATCCTCGAGCGATCCGAGCTCGTCGTGGAGGTCATGGGCGGCCTTGAGCCCGCACGGGAGTACGTCCTGCGCGCGATGGCGGCGGGCCGCCACGTCGTCACGGCCAACAAGCAGCTGCTCAGCCAGCACGGCGACGAGCTGTGGTCGTGCGCGCGCGAGCACGGCGTGCAGCTGCGCTTCGAGGCCGCGGTCGCCGGCGTGGTGCCGGTCATCCGCGTGCTGCAGGAGACGCTCGCCGCCGCGCACGTGGACCGCCTGCACGGCATCGTCAACGGCACGACGAACTTCATCCTGACGCGGATGGCCGAGACCGGAGCGTCGTACGACGACGCGCTGGCCGAGGCCCAGCGCCTCGGCTACGCCGAGGCCGATCCGACCGAGGACGTCAACGGCAAGGACGCCGCGGCGAAGATGGCGATCCTCGCCCGGCTGGCGTTCAACACGCCCGTGCACCTCGACGACGTCCGCTACGAGGGGATCGAGCATCTCACCGGCGACGACATGGCCTACGCGCAGGAGCTCGGCCTCGGTCTGAAGTTGATCGGCACCGCCGAGCGCATCGACGACGGCGTGAGCGTGCGCGTGCACCCCGCGTTCCTCTACGCGGCGCATCCGCTGGCGTCGGTCAACGGCCCGTTCAACGCGGTCACGATCGAGTCGCAGTCGATCACCGAGATCACGTTGAGCGGTCCCGGCGCCGGCGGCCCGCAGACAGCCAGCGCGGTGCTCGGCGACGTCATCAGCGCCATGATCCCGCCCGCCACGACGCCGCCGACGACCGCGCGGCTGCCGATCGTCTCCGACGTCGAGTCGGCGTTCTACCTGCACCTCGAGGTCGCCGACCGTCCCGGCGTGCTGGCCCAGATCGCCCAGCTGCTCGGGCTGCAGGGCGCGTCGATCCGCTCGGTCGTGCAGCGCGGCCTGGGCGAGAACGCGCGCTTGGTGATGGTCACCCACCCGATCCTCGAGTCGAGGTTCTACGCCGCGGTCGACCTCATCGCCGGCCTGGACTTCGTGCGCGCGCGCCCCCGCGCGATCCGGGTGATCGACGAAGAGTTCGTGTAGTGGAGGGCCGCTAGGCGATGCCCGGCCTCATCGAGCGCTACCGCGACCGCCTGCCGTTCGCCGCGGACGACCCGGTGGTCTCGCTCAGCGAGGGCTCGACCCCGCTGGTCCACGCACCGACGCTGAGCGAGGCGACCGGCGCGGACGTGTGGCTGAAGCTCGAGGGCGCCAACCCGACCGGCTCGTTCAAGGACCGCGGCATGACGTGCGCGGTCTCGGACGCGGTGCGCAACGGGGCCGAGGCCGTGGTGTGCGCCTCGACCGGCAACACCGCCGCCTCGCTGGCCGCCTACGCCGCCCGGGCCGGCGTCGGCGGCGTGGTGATCGTCCCCGAGGGCAAGATCGCCGCCGGCAAGCTCGCCCAGGCGCTCATGCACGGCGCGCGCGTGATCGCGCTGCGCGGCAACTTCGACGACGCGCTGGTGATCGTCCGCGAGCTCACCAGGCGCCACCCGATCGCGCTCGTGAACTCGGTCAACCCGCTGCGCCTCGAGGGCCAGAAGACGGCCGCGTTCGAGATCGTCGAGGAGCTCGGGGAGATCGAGGGCCTGTGCATCCCGGTCGGCAACGCGGGCAACATCACCGCCTACTGGAAGGGCTTCCAGGAATCGGGCATGGCGCCGCGGATGCTCGGCTTCCAGGCGGAGGGCGCCGCGCCGCTGGTGCTCGGCCACCGCGTCGAGCGGCCGGAGACGATCGCGAGCGCGATCCGCATCGGCAACCCGGCCCGCTGGGAGGAGGCGATGGCGGCGGTCACGCAGTCCAGCGGCGGCATCGAGGCCGTCAGCGACGAGGAGATCCTCGCCGCATACCGCATGCTCGCCTCGCGCGAGGGCGTGTTCTGCGAGCCGGCGAGCGCCGCGTCGGTGGCCGGGCTGCTCAAGCACGGCGCGCACGGCGCGCGGCGGGTCGTGTGCGTCCTCACCGGCCACGGCCTCAAGGACCCGCAGACGGCGCTCGAGCAGTCGGGCTCGGTCGTGCCGTGCGAGCCGGAGCTCGAGGCCGTCGAGCAGGCCATCCTGCGGTGAGCCGCCGGCGCCTCGTCCGCGTGCCGGCGTCGAGCGCGAACCTCGGGCCGGGCTTCGACAGCTTCGCCGTGGCGCTCGGGATGCACATGACGCTCGAGGTGGAGGAGACCGGCCGCTTCGCGGTCCACACGGACCTGCGGATCGCCCGCGACGAGCGCAACCTCGCGGTGCGCGGGTTCGCGCGCCTGTGCTCGCCGGAGCGCTTCACGTTCCGAATCGCCTCGCAGATCCCGCTGTCCGGCGGCCTGGGGTCGAGCGCGGCGGCGTACGTGGCCGGGCTCGTCGCGGCCAACCACCTGCTCGAGCTCGACGCGGACGTGCTCGTGCTCGCCGACGAGCTCGAGGGCCACCCCGACAACGCCGCGGCCGCGCTGCTCGGCGGCTTCGTCGTGTGCGCCGACGGCGGGGCCACGCGCTTCGACCCGCCGGCCGGGCTCGAGGCGGTCGTCGTCGTGCCGCGTCGGGCGGTGCGGACGAAGCAGGCGCGCGCCGCGCTGCCCGTGGAGGTGCCGATGGCCGACGCCGTGTTCAACACCGCGCACGGCGCGCTGCTCATGCTCGGGCTGGCGACGGGCGACTTCGACCTCGTCGCTCGCGGACTGGCCGACCGCCTGCACCAGCCGCGCCGCGAGCACCTGTACCCCCGGTCGATGGAGCTCGTGCGCCGCGCGCCCGCGCTCGGCGCGCTCGGCGCGACGATCTCCGGCGCGGGGCCGACCGTGCTCGTCTGGTGCCGCCAGGAGGCGACGGCGGCGGTCTACGAGGCGCTGCGGACCGAGTCCGCGGGCTGGGCCGACGTCATGCGCGCGCCATTCGAGGCGCAGGGCGCGGAGGCGCGCTCGCTCGATTAGCGCCTTCGCGGCAGCACCCGCCGGTGGTGCGGCCTGTACCCGCGCGCCCACCGGCGGGCTCCCGCGAGCGCCCCCGGGATGCCCCCGCGGTCGACGCTGGGGAGCCGCATGGTCGCGGCGCCCCCGCGATGGGACCTTGCTCTCCGGTCGCATCACCCCTAAGGAGAGACTGCTTTGCCCACCAAGAACCTCGCGGCGCGCGCCGGCCGCTGGAGCGCGCAGCACCGCAAGACCGCCATCTTCGGATGGTTCGCGTTCGTGATCGCCGCCTTCATGATCGGCGGCAACCTCGGGACGAAGACGCTCGAGGAGAAGGACCTCGGCGTCGGCGACTCCGGTCGCGCCACGCAGATCGTCGACAAGGCCTTCCCGGAGGCCGCCGGCGAGCAGGTGTTCGTCCAGAGCACGACGCAGAAGGCCACCGACCCGGCGTACCGGGCCGCGGTCCGCGACATCGAGAAGCGCCTCGCTGCGAATCCCGAGGTCACCGAGGTCAAGTCCCCGTACGACCGGGCGAACCCCGGCCAGATCTCGCCCGACGGGCATTCCGCGCTCGTGAACTTCGAGATGCGCGGCACCGTCGAGCAGGCCCAGGAGAACATCGACTCGGTGCTCGCGACGACCGCGGCCGCTCAGAAGGCCCATCCCGAGCTGCGCATCGAGCAGTTCGGCGGCGCCAGCGCCGGCAAGGCCGTCGACGACATGTTCGCGGACGACCTGCACAAGGCCGAGACGCTGTCCCTGCCCATCACCCTGATCATCCTGCTGTTCGCGTTCGGCGCGCTCGTCGCCGCCGGCCTGCCGCTCCTGCTCGGCCTCACCGCCGTCGCGGGCACGATGGGCATCGTCGCCGGCGTGAGCCAGTTCGCTCCCGCGACGGACAACCTGATGTCGATCGTCCTGCTCATCGGCCTGGCCGTGGGCGTGGACTACTCGCTGTTCTACATCCGCCGCGAGCGCGAGGAGCGCAAGGCCGGCCGTGACGCCGAGGCCGCGCTGCAGGCCGCGGCCGCCACCTCCGGTCGCACGGTCCTCGTGTCCGGCTTCACCGTCATGGCGGCGATGGCCGGCATGTACCTGACCGGAGACAAGAGCTTCAGCTCGATGGCGACGGGCACGATCCTCGTCGTCGCCGTCGCGATGATCGGCTCGCTCACGGTCCTCCCGGCCATGCTGTCCAAGCTCGGCGACCGCATCGACCGCGGCCGCATCCCGTTCATCGGCAAGCGGATGGCCGAGCGCACCGAGTCGCGTGCGTGGTCCTGGCTGCTCGACCGGGTGCTGAGGCGCCCGCTCGCCGCCGCCGTCGTCTCCGCCGGGCTGCTCGTCGCGCTGTCGATCCCGGCGTTCGGGCTCCACACGGCCAACGCCGGCACCGCGGCGATCCCGGCGGACTCGCCGGTCATGCAGACCTACAACCGCATCTCCGAGGCGTTCCCCGGCTCGGAGAACGTCGCCCAGGTCGTCGTCAAGGCCGACGACGTCACGAAGCCCGAGGTCGGCCGCGCGATCGTCGAGCTGCAGCGCAAGGCCACGGCCACCGGCACCGCGATCGACGACATCACCACGGACGTCAGCGCCGACCGGACCGTCGCGACCCTCAACGTCCCCATGGCGGGCAACGGCAACGACGCGAAGTCCGTCGCCGGCCTGCAGCGGCTGCGCGAGGACATCGTGCCGGCGACCGTCGGCCAGGTCCACGGCGTCGAGGCCGTCGTGGGGGGCGACACCGCGGCCAACGAGGACTACAACGACATGCTCAAGGCCAACGCGCCGATCGTGTTCGCGTTCGTCCTCAGCCTCGCGTTCCTGCTGCTGCTGGCCACGTTCCGCTCGATCGTCGTGCCGATCAAGGCGATCGTGCTGAATCTGCTGTCCGTTGGCGCCGCCTACGGCGTGCTCGTGCTCGTCTTCCAGAAGGGCTGGGGTGAGTCGCTCCTCGGCTTCGAGAGCACGGGCGCGATCGAGCCGTGGCTGCCGCTGTTCCTGTTCGTCATCCTGTTCGGCCTGTCGATGGACTACCACGTGTTCATCCTCAGCCGCGTCCGCGAGGCGGTCGATCGCGGCATGAGCACGGACCAGGCCGTCGCACACGGGATCAAGTCGACCGCGAGCGTGGTGTCGAGCGCGGCGATCGTGATGGTCGCGGTGTTCGCGATCTTCGCGGTGCTCTCGTCGATCGTCTTCAAGGAGATCGGCGTCGGCCTCGCGGTCGCGATCCTCATCGACGCCACCATCGTGCGCGGGGTGCTCCTGCCCGCCACGATGAAGCTGCTCGGCGACCGCAACTGGTACCTGCCGCGCAAGCTCGGCTGGCTGCCGAAGGTTCACCACGAGCCGGAGGTGGCGCCGGCGGCCGCGTAGACCGGCCCCACCCCCTCGGCGCCCAACCGCGGCGCCCGTCCTCTCGCAGGGCGGGCGCCGCGCGGCGCTTCAGCGCCGCACCGGCGGCGGGCGCCGCGGGACCTCCCGCAGCTCGATCCCGGTCGCGGCGGCCAGCAGCATCGTCACCCCGGTGCGCGGATCGCGCGGCGAGGCGCGCTGCTCGCGCAGCACGACGGCCGCCCACGCGCGCCCCGCGTCCAGCTCCGGCGCGAGCTCGGCGGCGAGCTCGCGCGGGACCCAGCCGCCCTGGTCGCCACCGGGCACGTCGACGGCGATCGCGTTCGGATCGTGCGCGTTGCCGGGATCGCGGCGCAGCGCGAGCGGACGTCCGGGGGCGACGGCATCCGTGCCCAGGGCGGCGGCGTGGTGGCGTCCGGCGCCCGCCACGCCGGCGACCCGGAGCCCGCGCTCGGCCAGCTCCCGCGCGTCACGCCCGAGGAACCGGCCCGACTGCGGATCGACGACGTGATAGCCGGCGAGCCAGACGATCCCGCCGTCGTCGGGGTACCAGTAGCGCTCCTCGAAGGCGACGTCGACGGTGGCGGCTGCGGCCACGGCCGGCGCGCTCAGCCCTGGCGGGCGGCGGGACGGCCGTTGGCCGAGGCGGCGTCGACCATCGGCTTGAGCCTGCGCCGCGCCGCCGTGAGCTTGAGGCGGCCGAGCAGCTCGTCGGCGAGCAGCACGTAGTCGGCGCCGAGGTCGGCCCGGTGGTCGAGGATCGAGATCGCTCGCTCAGAGGACTCGGCGTAGGCGATCGACTGGCGCACGACCGTGTTGAGCAGCTTGTCGCCGATGTGCTCGCGCAGCGACTGGAACGCCTCGCGCGAGTGCACGGTGCGCATGTCGGCGATGTTGAACACGACGCCGAGCCATTCGAGATCCGGGTTCAGGCCGTCCCGGGCCAGCTCGATGACCTCGAGCGCCTGCTCGACGCCCTGCAGCGCGAAGTACTGCGCCTCGGCGCTCAGCAGCGCGTGGTCGGCGGCCACGAGCGCGTTGACGGTCAGCAGCCCCAGCGCCGGCGGGCAGTCGATCAGGATGACGTCGTGGGCGGCGTCGACGTCCTTGAGGGCCTTGCGCAGCGTGAGTTCGCGGCCCATCTTGCCGGCGAGCTGCAGCTCGGCCTCGGCGAGCGACAGGTTCGCGGGG
>DATAAR010000085.1:0-5035 GCA_036259975.1 Solirubrobacteraceae bacterium
GCGCCGGCTCGGCACGCCGCCCACCATCGCGCTGGGTCTCGCGGCGGGCGCGGCGGCGATGTGGCTGGCCGACGCGCTCGCGCCGCAGCGCCGCGCGCGGACCGAGGCCACGCCGGCCGACGCGCTCGCGCTCGGACTGGCGCAGGCGTGCGCGCTCGTGCCGGGCGTGTCGCGCAACGGGGCGACGCTCACCGCCGCGCGCGCCCGGGGCTTCCGCCGCGCCGATGCCAACGCGCTGTCGCGGCACGTCGCGCTGCCGGTGATCGTGGGCGCGACGGCGCTCAAGGGCGCGCGGCTCGCGCGCCGCGGTCTCCCGGCCGGCGTGGCGGGCGCGTTCGCGGCCGGCGTCGGCGCCGCCTTCGCGTCCACGCTCGCGTCGGTGCGCCTCATCCGGGCGGTCGAGCGCGACCGCTCGCTCGCGCCGTACGCCGCCTATCGGCTCCTCCTCGCGGCGGCCGTGCTGCGTCGCGCTAGATGACCTCCTCGACGACGCTCGTGCCCTCCCCGGGCCGCGACTCCCAGGCCCAGGTCTCGTGCAGGCGCAGCCGCCCGTCGGGGAGCGCCTCGACGTGCGACTCGCACCGCCCGCTCGCCGTCGACCCGTCGAGGAGGACCTGGACGTAGCGGAAGCGCAGCCTGTCGCCCTCGCGCGTGCCGACCAGGAAGCCGAGGCGGACGGCGCCGCCGGCGTAGCGCGCGTGGATCACGCCCTCGTCCTCGACGTACTCGAACACCGTCTGCACGCCGACGTCGGCGCCCGGGACGTCGGCCACGGCCTGGAAGCGGCGGCCGTCGAGCGAGGGCGCTGGCACGCCTGGAAGAATGACGGCGATGAGCGACGCGTACGCCGCCGCCGGTGTCGACACCGGCCAGGCGGACCGCGCCGTCGACGCGCTCGTCGGCGTGCTGCGCACCATCGAGCTGGACCGCCCCTCGGCCTCCGTGCTGGCGAGCGGCCACTACGCGAGCGTGCTGCGCGTCGCCGACAACCTCGGCATCGCGATGTCGACCGACGGCGTCGGCTCGAAGATCGTCGTGGCCGAGCAGGCCGACCGCCTGGAGACGGTGGGCATCGACTGCATCGCGATGAACGTCAACGACGTCGTGTGCGTGGGGGCGGAGCCGATCGCGATGCTCGACTACCTCGCCGTCGAGGAGGCCGACCCGCGGGCGCTGGCGCGGATCGGCGAGGGCCTGCGCGCCGGGGCGCAGGCGGCGAACGTCGAGATCCCGGGCGGGGAGCTCGCGGTGCTGCCGGAGCTCATCCGCGGGCACCCGTCGCCGCACGGCTTCGACCTCTGCGGCACGGCGATCGGCACCGTGGCGCTGAATGCGATCGTGACCGGCGAGGACCTCGAACCGGGCGACGCGCTGGTCGGGCTGCCCTCGAGCGGCCTGCACTCCAACGGCTACACGCTCGCGCGGCGCGCGCTGCTCGACGAGGGCGGCCTGGCGCTCGACGCCCGTCCGCCCGAGCTCGGCGGCGCGAGCGTCGCCGACGCGCTGCTCGAGCCGACGGTCATCTACGTGCGTGCCGTGCTCGACCTCCTGCGCTCGGACATCCCGGTGCACGGCCTCGCGCACATCACCGGCGGCGGGATCGACAACCTGCTGCGCCTGGGCGGCGATCGTGTCGGCTTCGCGGTCGAGGCGCCGCTGCCGGTGCCGGCCGTGTTCGGGCTGGTCGCGCGTTTGGGCGGTGTGTCGGACGCCGAGATGTGGGAGGTCTTCAACATGGGCTGCGGCTTCGTCGCGATGGTGCCCGGCGACCGCGCCGACGCGGCCGCGGCGCTGCTCGGCGCTCGCCACCCGGGCACCGCCCCGATCGGTCACGTGACCGGCGAGGCCGGCCGCGTGACGGTGGCCGGCCTGAGCGCCTAGAAGATCTCCGGGCAGAGCGGCTCGCGCGGCCCGCGGAACGCCGCGGTCGCGCGGCGGAGGGCGCCGTCGCTGCGCTCGTCGACCCGTCCGGCCGCCGCGAGCGCGTCCAGGCTGCGCCCGCCGAGATACACCGCGCCGAGGTCGGCCACCGAGATCCCGAGGTCGGCAGGCGCGTCGGTCCGCGCGCAGGCCGCGCCGGTGTCGTCGCCCTCCAGGCGCCAGCGGCCGGCGTTCCACGGGCACAGCTCGTCCGCCACCTCGAGCACGACCCCGACCGGTGCGGCGTAGGTCCGCGCGGCGAGCGCCGCGCCGACGTCCACGAGGCGGATCCACAGGTTCGGCGCGAGCGCCGTCTGCGGGCGGTGCGGGCCGGCGAGCAGCTCGAACAGCGGCTCGTCGGCGGCGGCCCACCACCACTCGATCGTGCGGGTGAGGTCCAGCCCGAGCAGGAACGCCCAGAGCGCGGCAGTGGCCGCGGGCCCGTCGGCGACCAGCTCGCCCACCGCCACGGTGGCGTCCGGGCCCTCGATCCACTCGCCGTGCTTGACCCGGTACAGCGCGTAGCCGTCGACCGCTCCGCCGGGCGCCTCGTGCACGGCGGCGCGCAGCGCGCCGTACCCGGCGCGCTCGTGCTCGGGGTCGTAGACGCGATGTCGCCACCAGCGCTCGGGGCGGTCGAGGTGGCCGGGGCGGGCCCGGCGCACCGCGTCGTACAGCGGCGCGATGCGCGCGACCGCCGCGCCGGGATCGAGCAGGAGCGTGCGCCCGTCGGGCGCGGGCGCCCGCGGGTGCAGTCGCGCGCCCGGCGTGTGCAGGCGCACGTCGGCGTGGAAGGAGGCGAGGCCGTAGCCGAAGCGCCCGTAGATCGCCGGCTCTGACGCCCAGAGCGCCGCGACGGGCTCGCCGGCGGCGCGCACGTCGTCGAGCTGGCGGCGCATCAGGCGGCTCAGCAGGCCGCGGCGGCGGTGCGTCGGGCGCACGCCCACCGCGGTCACCGCCGCGGCGGTCACGACGCCGCCCGGCACGGTGAGCTCGCGCGTGTAGATCCCGCTCGTCGCGACGATCTCCCGGCCGTCGAACACGGCGAGGCTGCGCGCGGGCTCGAACAGCCGGCGCTCCTCCTCGAGGTCCTCCGCGTGGACGTCCTTGTGGAACGCCCCCTGGGTGGCGGCCACGAACGCCTCGAGCTCGTCCGCCGTCACTGGGCGCAGGTCCATGGATGGAGTGTGCCGCCGCGCGACTGAGGACGCCGCCGGCGCCGCTACCCTGTACCGCCATGCGCCGACGTCTGCGCTCGGCGGCAGTCCCTCTCCATCGGCACTCCGTCTCGCAGCTGGCGATCGATGGGGCGCTGGTGGCCGCCGCGTACTACCTCAGCTTCCGGCTGCGCTTCGACGCCGGCGTGCCGGAGCAGTACGGCCGCCTGCTCGACGCGACGATCGCGTGGACCGTCGTGTTCGCGCTCGTCGTGTTCACGCTCTTCCGGCTCGAGGTGAAGCAGTGGCGCTACACCAGCCATCGGGACTACATGCAGGTCGTCGAGGCCATCGCGGTCAACACGCTGCTGCTCGCCGGCTTCATCGCGATCGTCCATCCGGTCACGGTGCCGTCCCGCACCGGCGAGGTGGCGGTCACGGCGCCGACCGGCGTGCTCGCCCTGTTCTTCCTGCTCACACTGGCGCTCGTCGGCGGCGCGCGCTTCGTCGCGCGCATCGCGTACGAGGGCCCGCTGCGAGGCTTCCGCCCGCGCGCCGGCGCGCGCCGCGTGCTCATCGTCGGCGCCGGCGACGGCGGCCGTCTGGTCCTGCGCGAGATCATGCGCAACCCGCAGCTCGGGCTCGACCCGGTCGGCTTCGTCGATGACGACCCGCTCAAGCGCGGCATCCGCGTGGAGGGCGTGCGCGTGCTCGGCACGACGGAGGACCTCGGGCGCATCCTCGACGAGGCCGAGCCCGACGAGATCACCATCGCGATCCCCTCGGCGCCGGGCACGCTGCGTGCGCGCGTCGTCCGCGAGGGGCGCCGCCGCGGGATCCCCGTGCGCACGCTCCCGACGGTCTTCGAGCTGCTCCAGTCGGGGCCCGGCACGATGGTCCGCCAGGTGCGCGACGTGCAGGTCGAGGACGTCCTCGGCCGGGAGCCGGTGCGCATGGAGCTCGATCGCGTGGGCTCGTACCTGCGGGGCCAGGTCGTGCTGGTCACCGGCGCCGGCGGCTCGATCGGCTCGGAGCTGTGCCGCCAGATCGCGCGCGTCGCGCCGCGGCGGCTGGTCCTGATCGACCACGCAGAGGAGAACCTGTTCCGCATCCAGCGCGAGCTCGAAGACGACCGCCACGTGCACCCGTCCGTGCTCGCCGCCGTGCTCGCCGACTGCAAGGAGGGCGAGCGCATGCGCGAGGTGTTCGCGCAGCACCGCCCGGCCGTCGTCTTCCACGCCGCTGCCTACAAGCACGTCGCGCTGATGGAGCTCAACCCCGTCGAGGCCGTGCGCAACAACGCGCTCGCGACTCGGCTCATGGCGCAGGTCGCGGGGGAGGCGGGCGTCGCGCGGTTCGTGCTCGTGTCGACCGACAAGGCAGTCGAGCCCGCGACCGTCATGGGCGCGTCCAAGGCGCTGGCCGAGTACGCGGTCGAGGCCGCGGCCCAGCGCTGGCCCGAGACGAAGTTCGCCACGGTCCGCTTCGGCAACGTGCTCGGCTCCTCGGGGTCCGTGGTGCCGATCTTCCGCCGCCAGATCGCCCTGGGCGGCCCGGTGACGCTGACCGACCGGCGCATGACGCGCTACTTCATGACGATCCCCGAGGCCGTCCAGCTCATCATCCGCGCCGGCTCACTGGGCAAGGGGGGCGAAATCTTCGTCCTCGAGATGGGCGAGCCCGTCTCGATCGAGCAGCTCGCGCGCGACATGATCGAGCTCTCGGGCCTGCGCCCGGACGTCGACATCGCGATCGAGGAGGTCGGCCGGCGCCCGGGCGAGAAGCTTCACGAGGACCTGTTCAATCCCCACGAGCTGAAGCAGCCGACGCCCGCAGAGAAGATCATGCTGGCCGAGCGCGAGGCGCTGGACCCTGCGGCCGCGGACGCGATGTTCGACGAGATCGCCCTGCTCGTGCTCGAGGGCGACGCGGCCGGCCTGGCGGCGCACGTGGGCACG
>DATAAR010000086.1:0-2271 GCA_036259975.1 Solirubrobacteraceae bacterium
GTCGGCGCGATCAACTTCACCGCGACGATCCACAACATGCGCGCGCGCGGGATGAGCTGGGGGCGGATGCCCCTGTTCGTCTGGACGATCCTGATCTACAGCTACCTGCTGATCCTGGCGCTGCCGGTGGTCGCGGCCGCGGTCACGATGCTGCTGACCGACCGCCACTTCGACACCGCGTTCTTCGACGTGACGGCCGGCGGCGACCCGCTGCTCTGGCAGCACCTGTTCTGGTTCTTCGGGCACCCCGAGGTCTACATCATGGTCCTGCCGGCCTTCGGGATGATCTCGGAGGTGCTGCCGGTGTTCGCGCGCAAGCCGATCTTCGGCTACAAGGCGATCGCGGCCTCGACCGCGGCGATCGCGTTCCTCGGCATGCTCGTGTGGGCGCACCACATGTTCACCACGCCGACGGCGACGGTGGTGCTGGCGTTCTTCATGCTGGCGTCGTTCGCGATCGCGGTGCCGACCGGCATCAAGATCTTCAACTGGCTCGCCACGCTGTGGCGCGGCTCGATCGTCTTCAGGACGCCGCTCTACTTCGCCGCGGGCTTCCTCTCGACGTTCGTGATCGGCGGCATCTCGGGCGTGATCCTCGCGATCTTCCCGGTCGACTGGTACCTGCACGACACCTACTTCGTGGTCGCGCACATGCACTACGTGCTGTTCGGCGGCGCGGTGTTCGGGATCTTCGCGGGGCTCTACTACTGGTTCCCGAAGATGAGCGGGCGGATGATGAACGAGCGGATCGGCAAGGCGTCGTTCTGGCTCATGTTCATCGGCTTCAACATGACCTTCCTGGTGCAGCACTCGGCCGGCCTCGACGGCATGCCGCGGCGGATCTACTGGTACCCGGACAACGCCGGCTGGGAGGCCTACAACCTGATCTCGACGATCGGCTCGTTCGTGCTCGGCATCGGCGTCGTGGTCACGATGATCAACGTGCTCTACTCGCTCAAGGCGGGCGTGAAGGCGGGCAACGACCCGTGGAAGGGCAACACGCTCGAGTGGTTCACGCAGTCGCCGCCGCCCGAGAACAACTTCGACGTGATCCCGCGCGTGCGCTCGGTCGAGCCGATGAAGGACATCCGGCGTGAGATCGCGCGCGGCACCGCGCCGGCGGGCGAGACGGTCGCCCAGCCGGCGACGACCGGCAGCACGTGAGCGTGCCCTCGCGGGGGTTCCGGCGCCTGGCGCTGGTCACGCTGGTCCTCACCTTCGCGCTGATCGTCCTGGGCGGCGTGGTGCGCGTGTCCGACTCGGGGCTCGGCTGCGGGCCGGGCGACAGCGGCTTCCACGGCTGGCCGCTCTGCAACGGCGACGTGATCCCGGGCGCCTCGATCCACACGGCGATCGAGTACGCGCACCGCACGGTCGCCTCCGCGGTCGGGCTCCTCGCGCTGTCGCTGCTGGTCCTCGCGCGGCGCCGCCACCGCGAGCACCGCGGGCTCGTCCGCGCCACGACCGGCGTGTTCGGGCTGGTGGTCGCGGAGGGGCTGCTCGGCGGCCTGACGGTCGAGGAGAACCTCGACGAGGAGCTGGTGGCCGCGCACCTGGGCCTCGCGATGATCATCCTCATGCTGCTGCTCTACATCTGGCGCGCGTCGCGGCCGGACGTGATCGGCGCGCCGGTGCCGGAGACCTCGCGCGGGTACCGGCGCTTCGCGATCGGGGTCCAGGTGCTGGTCCTGCTCACGATCGTCGCCGGCGGCTACATGGCCGGGACGCAGAAGTACGGGCGGCCCGACTACCGGATCGGCGACGGCGCCCACCACGCGTGCGGGCGCGAGTTCCCGACCTGCAACGACGGCTTCCTGCCGTTCGGGTCGTCGCGGCTCGTGGACATCCACCTCACGCACCGCGTGTTCATGTACCTCACGACGATCGCGATCGTCGCGCTCGTCGTGATGACGCTGAGGCGCCGGATCGGCCTCGACCGGATCGCCTGGGCGCTCGCGGGGCTGCTCGTCGTGCAGCTGCTCGTCGGCGCCCTGAACGTGTGGCTCGAGGAGTACGAGGTGCTCATCCTCGCGCACCTCACGCTCGGAGCGTTACTGTGGGCCGCCTCGGCGATGCTGACGCTCCAGCTCTACCCCGTTCGCGCGCGGGTTCCCGCATGATCGAGGCCGTCCTCACACGCCCGCGCTCCGTCGCCGCGGACTTCGTCACCCTGACGAAGCCGAAGGTCCAGTCCCTCCTCCTCTTCACGACGGTGACGACGATGTACGTGGCGGGCGATCCCTCGCTCGGCCTCGTGCTGCTGACCTGCCT
>DATAAR010000087.1:0-8608 GCA_036259975.1 Solirubrobacteraceae bacterium
GTGCCCCATGGCGGGCTCGGACGTCGCGCGGGCGTGGGCGCCGCTGGCGTTCGACGGCCCCGCCCGCGCCGTCGTGCACGCGCTGAAGTTCCACGGCGCGCTGGGCCTGTCCGGGCGCATGGCCGCCCAGATGGTCGCGACCGCCCCGGCGGGAATGCTGCCCGCCGGCGCCGCGCTCGTCGCGGTGCCGACCCCGCGCAGCCGCCGCCGGCGGCGCGGGTTCGATCACGCCGCGCGGCTGGCGGCCGCGATCTCCGAGCGGACCGGCCTGCCCGTCAGCGCGTGCCTCCGGCGCGCCGGGCCGGCGCCGCGCCAGGCCGGGGCCCGCCGGAGCGCTCGCCTGGAGCGGGATCGCGTGCGCGTCGAGGTGGTCGGCGCGGTCCCGGAGCGGGTCGTGCTGGTCGACGACGTGCACACGACGGGCGCGACGCTGCGCGCCTGCGCCCGCAAGTTGTCTGCGAACGGTGCGTTGTCGATCACTGCGCTCACCTATGCACGGGCGTTGAGATAGGCCGGGACGGTGAGTACCGTCCCTGCCTGCCGCGTCAACGACGACGGGAGGGTCTCCATGCAGATCGAGGTCAAGGGCCGGAACACCCAGATCAACGACGAGCTGCGGGAGTACGTGGAGAAGCGGTTCACGAAGGTCGCCAAGCAGGTGTCGGAGCTGGCCCGCCTCGAGGTCGAGCTCAAGGAGGAGAAGAACCCGGCCATCGCGGACAACATGACGGCGGAGGCCACGCTCGTGCTCAAGGGCGTGACGCTGCGCGCCCGCGACCAGGCCCGGGACGCCCGCCACGCGATCAATCTCTGTGAGGAGGAGCTCAGCCGGCAGGTCAAGCGCCACCGCGAGAAGCGCCGCGGACGGCGCAAGGGCGGCGCTGCGGAGAGCATCCGGACCGCCGGCGCGCCCGATCTCGAGGGCGGTACGCAGGCCGCGTTCTGAGCGGTCGTAAGGGCCGCCGGAGGGGCCGCCGAACCCCGCCGGATGGGCCGGTATCCACTGCTACGCTGGACCCATGGGCCTTCTTGAGCGTGCGCTGAACATCGGCGAGAGCAAGCAGTTCCGCGAGTACGAGAAGCGGGTCGCGCGCATCGGCGGTTACGAGCCGGAGCTCGAGCTCGAGAGCGACGACGAGCTGCGCGAGCGGATGGACGCCCTGCGCGAGCGCGCGCGCGCCGGCGAGTCGCTCGACGACCTCCTGCCCGAGACCTTCGCGATCGTGCGCGAGGTCGGCAAGCGCCGGATGAGCATGCGCCACTTCGACGTCCAGCTCATCGGCGGGATGGTCCTGCATGGCGGCAACATCGCCGAGATGAAGACCGGCGAGGGCAAGACGCTCACCGCCACGCTCGCCGTCGTCCTCAACTCGCTGCCCGGGACCGGCGTCCACGTGGTCACGGTCAACGACTACCTGGCGCGGCGCGATGCCGAGTGGATGTCGCCGATCTACGACGCGCTCGGCGTCTCGGTCGGCGTGCTGCAGAACATGATGAGCTACGAGGACAAGCAGGCCGCGTACGCAGCCGACGTCACGTACGGGACGAACTCGGAGTTCGGGTTCGACTACCTGCGCGACAACATGGCGACGGCGATGGAGGAGAAGGTCCAGCGCGGCCACCGCTACGCGATCGTCGACGAGGTGGACAACATCCTCATCGACGAGGCCCGCACGCCGCTCATCATCTCCGGCGCCCCGGAGCAGGCCGCCGAGCTGTACGTCCAGTTCGCCAAGCTCGCGCGGAACATGGAGCCGGGCAAGCGCCCCGAGGGCATGGACCCGCGCGCCAAGCGGGACTACGTCGCCGACTTCGACTACGAGTTCGACGAGAAGCACAAGACGATCTCCGTCACCGAGCGCGGCGTCGCCAAGGCCGAGCGCTTCCTCGGCATCGAGCACCTGTACCGGGCCGAGAACGGCCCGCTCGTGAACCACCTGCACCAGGCCCTCAAGGCCGAGTCGCTGTACAAGCGCGACGTCGACTACGCGGTGATCGATGGCGAGGTGCGCATCATCGACGAGTTCACCGGCCGCATCCTCGAGGGCCGGCGCTGGTCGGAGGGCCTGCACCAGGCGGTGGAGGCCAAGGAGGGCGTGCGCATCCAGGAGGAGAACCAGACCCTCGCGACGATCACGCTGCAGAACTACTTCCGCATGTACGACAAGCTCGCCGGCATGACGGGCACCGCCCTCACCGAGGCGACCGAGTTCATGAAGATCTACAAGCTCGGCGTCGTCCAGATCCCGACCAACCGGCCGATGATCCGCGACGATCGCAACGACCAGGTCTTCAAGACGAAGCCGGGCAAGTGGAATGTGGTCGTCAACGAGATCGCCGAGCGCAACCAGCGCGGCCAGCCCGTGCTGGTCGGCACGGTCTCGGTCGAGGTGTCCGAGCTGCTGAGCGAGCACCTGCGCAAGCGCGGCATCCCGCACACCGTGCTCAACGCCAAGCCCGAGCACGCCGAGCGCGAGGGCGAGATCGTCGCCGAGGCGGGGCAGCCGGGCGCGGTGACAATCGCGACGAACATGGCCGGCCGCGGCGTCGACATCAAGCTCGGCGGCAACGCCGAGCACCTCACCCACCTCGAGCTCGCCAAGCTCGGCCTCAAGCCCGGCGACCCCGACTACGACGAGCGCTTCGCCGACGTGCTGCCGAGCATCGAGGAGCGCGTCGAGGAGAACCGCGTCAAGGTCGTGGAGGCCGGCGGCCTGTTCATCGTCGGCACGGAGCGCCACGAGTCGCGCCGCATCGACAACCAGCTCCGCGGCCGTTCGGGCCGCCAGGGCGACCCGGGCGAGTCGCGCTTCTTCCTCTCCGCCGAGGACGACCTCGTGCGCCTGTTCGCCGGCGACCGGATCTACAAGATCCTCGACCGCCTCGGCGCGACCGACGAGGAGGGCAACGAGGAGCCCATCGAGGCGGGCATGCTCACCAAGCAGATCGAGAAGGCCCAGCGCAAGGTCGAGGAGCAGAACTTCCTGATCCGCAAGCGGGTGCTCGAGTACGACGACGTCATGAACGAGCAGCGTCGGATCGTCTACGAGTACCGCGACAAGGTCCTCGAGGGCCGCGACATGGGCGAGCCGGCGCGCGAGGAGATCGCGGGCGTCGTGCAGCGCCTCGTCGACGAGCACACGCCCGGCGACTACATCGAGGAGTGGGACATCGACGGCCTGTTCCTCGCGCTCGACGACATCTGGCCGGTGACGCTGACGCCCGAGCAGGTCGCGAGCGAGAACCTCGACCGCGAGGAGCTGGTCGAACGCCTCACCAAGGACGCGCTCGCGCTGTACGACCGCCGCGAGGCCGAGCTCGGCGAGGAGCTCATGCGCGCGCTGGAGCGCTACCTGCTCCTGCAGATCATCGACAACCGTTGGCGCGAGCACCTCTACGACATGGACTACCTGCGCGAGGGCATCCACCTGCGCGGGTTCGCCCAGATCGAGCCGATCGTCGCCTACAAGAACGAGGCGTTCGAGCTGTTCTCCGACCTCATGAACACCATCTGGTCGGACTTCGCGCGGATGATCTACCACGTCGAGGTCGAGATCGAGGGCGACGAGGCCGCGGCCGCGCAGCAGTACGAGCCGCGGGCGGTGTCGCCGGGCGGCAGCTCGACGCGCGCCGGCCAGGTGACCTACACCGGCGGGGTCGGCACCGCGCAGCCCAGCGCGCTGGCGGAGGCCGCCGGCGGCGCGGCCGCGGGCCTGGCGCCGGACGGCTACCCGGCGGAGATCGCCGAGGAGGTCGCGCCGGTCGTCCAGCAGCGCCGCGTCGAGGCCTCCGAGCAGATCGGCCGCAACGACCCGTGCTGGTGCGGCTCGGGCAAGAAGTTCAAGAAGTGCCACGGCGCCTGACCGGGCGCGCCCGGACGTTCGGGGCCGCATAGGCTCCGCGCATGGCGAAGGCCCTCAAGCTCGTTCACACCAACATGCGCGTGCGCGACGCGGACGCGTCGCTGCGCTTCTACGAGGCGCTCGGGTTCGAGCGCCGCGGCAAGCTCGACTTCGGCAGCGCCTACAACGTCTACCTGGGCCTGCCCGGGGATGGCGACACGCTCGAGCTCACCGTCAACGTCGGCCAGGACGACCCGTACGACCTCGGCACCGGCTACGGCCACGTCGCGCTCACCGTGGACGACCTCGACGGGCTGCTCGCCCGCCTGGCCGAGCAGGGCATCGAGCCGGAGAAACCGCCGTACCACCCCGGCGGCCGCGAGGAGTACAGGATCTGCTTCGTGCAGGACCCCGACGGCTACCGCGTCGAGCTCATCGACGGCGAGTTCCGGACGCCGCAGGACCCGTAGGTGAGCGGGTGATCTTCAACCGGCGGACGACCGGTGTGCGCAGCGTGCGCGTGCTCGTGCCGACCGACACCGAGACGTCATAGCGGCCGGGACGCAGGCGGCGCACCGCCCGGGACCGCAGGCGGACGCGCACGTCGCCGGCGCGCCGCGGGAACCGATCCGCTCTGGTGACGAGCCGCCGGCCGTTGTTCGGCAGGACGCGATGCAGCCGCACGCGGACGACGTTCACGCGGTCGCGCAGTCGCAGCCTGAGGACGAGACCGCTGCGCCGCAGCGTTCGCTGCGTGATGCGCGGGCCGACGCGGAAGGAGACCAGCGCTCGCGAAGACCGCCGTGCCGTCGAGGTTCGCCGCGAGGAGGGTCGCCGCGACGGCGCTGTGGTCGGCCGGCGTGCCGCGTCCACGGGCGCGGAGCGAACGGGCGGCTGCGGGTTGATGCGCGGAGTGACGGCGGCGCCGATCTCGATCCACGCGGCGACCGACGGCACGCCGTTGCCATTCTCGATGACGAGCATGTACCAGCCCGGCGGCGCGACCCCGCCGCTGGCGGGCGCCGTCACCGTCAGACCGTCCGGGGCCTGCTGGAAGGACAGCGGGACGTACCGCTGATCCATGTTGATGGAATGGGTGACGGCCGAGGGCCGGATCAGCGCCACCGATCTGATGCTGCCCGCGTCCGGCGTGGAGAGGTAGAAGGCGCTGCCGTAGCGGGCCGCGTCGGGCGCGGCCGCGATTGTCGGGCGCGGACCCTTGAAGAGGTACGGCGGCGAGTAGACCTGAGCGGTCGGGGGCGTCGTGTCGCCCGCCGTGGAGGGCTCGCCGCCTGCCGTCAGCACTCGCCCGTCGGGGAGCAGCGTCGCCGCGGAGTGGTACATCCGGGGCACGGACATGGACGCCACGGTCGTCCACTGCTCGGTGTCCGGGTTCCAGATCTCGCCCGCCAGGACCGCTTGGCCGGGGTCGTCGTCGCGGCCCGTGCCGCCCTCGGCCAGCACCTGGCCGTCGGCGAGGAGCACGAGGTTGAGCCGCCGCCGAGCGAAGGCCATCGGGGTGGTCTCCCGCCAGGCGGGCGCGATCGACGTCATGTCGATGGTCTGGACGCGGTTGGTTCCGGGCTGCCCGCCACCGCCCTGGTTGGGAAGGATCGTCCCTCCCGCCCGGATGATCTTGCCCGGCCGGTACATCGCGTCGGACTCGGTGTAGGGGATGGTGCGCCAGCCGCCGGTCGGGCCCGCCGACCAGGTGCCGGAGCCGACGTCGAGCAGCTGTGCGGCCGGCTGCGGAGAGGCCTCCATCACCTGGCCGTTGGGCAGCACCGGGTTGAACGAATACAGGTCCTGCACGCGATCGGCGCCCGCCAGCGGGCTCCAGGTGTCGCGTGCGGGGTCGTAGACCTCGAACACCGGCACGTCGGCGCCGTTCTGGTCCTCGCCGTTGGCGGCCAGCACACGACCGTCGGGCAGCACGGTCCCCGTGGGGTACCAGCGCGGATGGTTCATGGGCGACGTCAGCGTCCACTGGCCGGTCGCCGGGTCGAACGTCGCCGTCGTGCTGATGCCCTCGTGGATGCGGTCGAGCGTCCCACCGATGACCAGGACCCGACTGTCGGGGAGCACGACCTGCCCGGCGCAGTGGAAGCTGCTCACGCTCGGCGGCGCGGGGGCGGGGGTGAGCTGACCGCTCGCCGGGTCCCAGACGCGCGCATCCCTGCCGAGGCGCCACACCAGGACCTTGCCGTTGCGCATCAGCACCTGGTGGGTCGCGATCAATCCCCAGTCCATCACGGGGCCCCACTGCCCCTCCTCGGCCGGAGTGGCAGCGAACACGGGCGGCGGTGCGGGCACCAAGCTCGCGGCGAGCGCGACGAGGAGGGCCGCCGGCAGGTGTCGGAGTCGGCTCCGCCGGCGAGCGCCGCCTGGGTCCGCGGGAATGCGGGCTCCCACCACGTGCATGTGCGCATTGGACTCCGCGGGCGCCGCGCTGTGTACTGACCGAAATGGCCGCAATTTTCCGGCGAAGCGGCCGAAACGCCGTCGCCACCGGAAAAAGGTCCCTTCTGCGCGGGCGGACGCCGGGCCCATGACGCTACGAAAGGCCAGCTAGCCACGGTCCCCCGTTGCAGCCGTTACGCAGGTATTCCGGGGGGTGATCGCGGGCCGCGCGGCGCGGCGACCGTGCCGCCTCGCATCCGCTGTCCGGTCCCACGATGCGCTCCTCGATGTGGTGCGTCGGAACCGTCCCGGTCGCACGCACCGTTCGTCTGATGATGCTGCTCGGCGGCGCGCTCGCGGCGGCCGACGCCTCCCCGCCGCGGCGGCGCAGTTCGGCTTCGAGGGCAGCGAGACCGTCGTGCGCTTCGACCCCCGTGAGCGGATCCAGGTCTCTGACGGCCAGCCGACGACAGGATCGTCGCGAGCAATTCCGAGAGGGCTTCGACGCTTCCGCCGACCCGCCGGTCCGTCGACTGCGGCGAGGGCGCCGACACCGTCTTCATCGACACCCGCGACGCCGTCGGGGCGGCTGCCGGCCCACGGTCGCCGGACTGCGGACGGGCCAGACGCTCGGCCGCTTCGACGCGACCGGCGTGATCGACGTCGCGCCGGTCCGCATCGCGCGCACCGCCAGCCTGCGGTTCGACCTCTTCGGGCCCCGACCCGCCGTCGTTCACGATCCCCACGGCGCCGGCTCGGGCTCGACTCCCGGCTGCGCACGCGACGGGCGCCCGTGACTCGCGAGGCTCGCGGTGCCGTCGAGGCGACCGGGCGCGACCAAGGGGGACACGACGCTCGTCACCGTTCGCGGCACGCTGCGCCGCGCGCGCAGCGCGCACTGAGCGCCCGTCGGCAGGCCGCTTGTGCGGCCCGACCCGCGGGTAGCCACGGGTCGAGCGACAACGTCGGGCACGTGATCGAAGGCGGTGAGCGGAGCCGTGAGCGAGCAGCAAGTCAGCGAGACCTTCGTCGTCAGGCTCGAGGCGTTCGGGCAGAGCCGCGGCCCGTGGGAGGCCCCCGGGGGGACGCAGGACGACCTGCAGCGGCTGGAGGGCGAGATCCAGAAGGTGCTCCGGCGCCACGCGGACCGCGTGAAGGGCGGGCCGGTCGCCGACCAGCTCGGCGAAGGCGACGAGGAGTTCAGCCCGGGCCATCCGGGCCCGAGCACCGGCCACTCCTGAGGGTCGCGCGCGCCGGGGAGCGGCGGCGGGCGGGTGCTAGCGTGGGTCGGCGGTGGCGACCGCATCCAACAGCCAGCCCGTCCCCCAGCGCCTGAGCGCGATCCGCGGCCAGCTCGAGCTGCTCCGCAGCGGGTTCGACCCGGAGGCCCTCCGGGCCCGCGCGGAGGAGCTCGAGGCGCAGATGCAGGCGCCCGGCTTCTGGGACGACCAGCAGACCGCCGCCAAGGTCAGCGCCGAGCACGCCCGCGCCACGCGCCGGCTCGACACCTGGCGCGCGCTCATCGGCGACATCGAGGACCTCGACGCGCTGGCCGAGATGGCCGAGGAGGACGAGTCGCTGGCCGCGGAGCTGGCCGAGACGCTGCAGAGCGTCGAGGAGCGCCTGGCCGAGCTCGAGGAGGAGCGCCTGTTCTCGGGGCGCTACGACGGCGGCGACGCGCTCGTGACGGTCAACGCCGGGGCGGGCGGCACCGACGCCCAGGACTGGGCCGAGATGGTGCTGCGGATGCTCATGCGCTGGGCGGAGCGCCGGGGCTTCCAGGTCCAGCTCCTGGAGGCCAGCCCGGGGGAGGAGGCCGGCATCAAGTCGGCGACGTTCCGCGCCGCCGGCGAGAACGCGTACGGGCTCTTCAATGCCGAGCAGGGCGTCCACCGCCTCGTCCGCCTGTCGCCGTTCGACGCGGCCAACCGCCGCCAGACGTCGTTCGCCGGCGTGGAGGTCGCCCCGGTGGTGGACGAGATCGGCGACGTCGAGATCGACGACGACGACCTCCAGGTCGACACCTACCGCGCGTCTGGCGCCGGCGGCCAGCACGTCAACAAGACCGACTCCGCCGTGCGGATCACCCACAGGCCGACCGGGATCGTCGTGCAGTGCCAGAACGAGCGCTCGCAGTCGGCCAACAAGGCGACGGCGATGGCGATGCTGCGGTCGAAGCTCGTCGAGCGGGCCGAGCGCGAGCGCCAGGAGGAGATCGCCCGCGAGCGCGGCGAGGCCCAGGACGTCAACTTCGGCTCGCAGATCCGCTCCTACGTCCTGCACCCGTACACGATGGTCAAGGACCACCGGACGGACTTCGAGGTCGGCAGCGCCGACCGCGTGCTGGACGGCGACCTCGACGGCTT
>DATAAR010000088.1:0-1663 GCA_036259975.1 Solirubrobacteraceae bacterium
GCGTTCGGCCCCGGCACCTGCGCCACCACCGGCTCGTCGGTCGTGATCGCGCCCGGCGCCTCCGACCCGGACTGGGGGCCCGCCGAGCCCGCGGCCGCCCGCTTCGTGCCCCGGCAGGAGGACGTCCGCCCGCCGGAGGACAAGAAGGACGAGGTCGTCGTGGTCGACGAGCGGCAGGGCCCGGTGGCGCCGACGCTCCTCGTGTCGGGCTCGAAGCGGCAGCGGTTCCGCGGCGCGCTGACCGTCGGCTGCACGCCGAGCGTGGCCGGCGTGTGCGAGGCCGTCGCGACGGTGAAGGCCGGTCGCAGGACGTTCCGCTCGAAGGTCGCCCGCAAGCAGGTCGCCGCCGGGCAGAAGGCAACGCTGCGGCTGCGGTTCTCGAAGCCGGCGACCGCCGCGATCCGCCGCGCGCTGAAGCGCCGCGGGAAGGCGAAGGCCTCGGTCAAGCTCAGCGCGGCCGGCGCGACCGCGACCCACGCGGTCACGCTGGCGAAGTAGCCGGGTCCGGGGGGCGCGGCGCCGCGACCGCCGCGCCCCTCACCGGAAGTGGTGCGTCGCGCCCTTGCGCTCGCTCTCCTTGCGGAAGGCGGACTTCTGGCGCTCCATCTGCGCCAGGACCTTGGGGCTGACGCCGCCGCTGCGCTTCAGCATGGTCAGCTTCACGCCCACCATGATGAACTTGAGCTTCGCGAGCGCCTTGGGATGCTGGCTCTGGTGCGGCGTGCCCTTCTCGTTCTTCGCGAGCTGGCCCGTGAGCGTCCCGATCTGGGTGACGATCCCCTTCGCCGCCTCCCAGATCTCGGCCTCGGCGCCCTCGGCGTCGTCGACGGCCGGCGGGGCGCCCAGGTACGTGCGCACCGCCTCGCGGAACGTCTTCTCCGGCAGCGGCTGGCCGCGCCGCGACTCGATGACCGGGGCGACAGCGGCCTCGACTCGCTTCGCCGTCTCCTCTGGCGCGGCCTCGCCGCCCTCGCCGATCTCGGCGACCGGGGCCGTGGCGACCTTCCCGCCCTCCGCGACGTAGGCCGCCCTGATCGCCGCGTCCCAGTCGTCGTACGTGTGGGGATCGGTGTTCTGCGGGCTCGGCGCCTCGTCGATGCGCGGGACCTTGAGCCCCTTGCCCTCGCGCGCCCACGCGGCGAGCCGCTTGCGCGTCTTCTCCCGCATGTCGAGCCACTTGCGCGACGCGGGCACCTCGCTCGCGATTGCCGGGAAGTGGAGGCGCAGCGCGGCGGCGATCACGCGCGCGTCCGGGGTGGTCGGATCGTCGCCGATGCGCAGGCGCGCGAGCGCCCGGCCGCTCGTCAGCGCCCGCGCGGCGGCGCGGTTGCCTGCCGCCAGACGCACCGGCGGCGGCGAGGGCTCGCGGGACGCCGGCTGCGCGACGGGCGCCGGGCGGGGGGGACGCTGGCGGCGGGTCTGCATCGGAGCGAGTGTCGTCGGCCGCTCGTGCGGAAGTCAACGGCTCGGCGCGGGCTCGCCCGAAGGACAGCGGGTGTGCCCGAACGGGCAGGTGCGGCGCGCGTACGATCGGCAGCGCCTTGGCCTCGCTCCCCGCCGTCGACGTCCCCCCGACGATGCTCCTCGCGGACCTCGACGAGGTCCTGCGCGCGCTCCTGGAGACCGAGCTGCGCGGCAACGGGTTCCACGGCGTGACGATCAC
>DATAAR010000089.1:0-4303 GCA_036259975.1 Solirubrobacteraceae bacterium
GGGGGCGCGGCGGCGGTCGGAGGGGCGGCTCATGGGCCGCCGATTCTGCCGGTCTAGGACCCGCCGGTGGCGCGCGGGTGCGCGCGGAAGTAGGCGTCCTTGAGGCGCTCGGCCGAGAGGTGCGTGTAGATCTGGGTCGTCGCGATGTCGGCGTGGCCGAGCATCTCCTGCAGCGAGCGCAGGTCGCAGCCGCCCGCGAGCAGGTGCGTGGCGAAGGTGTGACGCAGGGTGTGCGGGCTCATACGGCCCTCGAGCCCCGCCGCCCGCGCGTAGCGCTGGACGATCTTGTAGAGGCCCTGGCGCGTGAGCCCGCCGCCGCGGCGGTTGACGATCAGCCGCGGCTCGTCGCGCAGCGCCACCAGCGCGGGTCGGCCGCGTTCGACGTACGCCCGGGTGGCCAGCACGGCCTCGCGGCCGATCGGCACGATCCGCTCCTTCGAGCCCTTGCCGCGGGCGCGCAGGACGCCGGCCTCGAGATCGACGTCGCCGACCTCGAGGCCGATCGCCTCCGACGCGCGCAGCCCGCAGGCGTACATGAGCTCGAGCAGCGCGCGATCGCGCAGCGCGCCCGGGTCGGTCCCTCGGGGCGCCGACAGCAGGGCCGCCACCTCGCCCCGGCTCAGCACCTGGGGCAGCTTCTGGCTCTTGCGCGGCGCGCGGAGGTCGGCGGTGGGGTCGTGGTGGCACTCCCCCTCGCGGCGCAGGTGGCGGTAGAACGATCGCAGGCAGGCCGCCTTTCGCTGCAGCGTGGCCGGCGCGACCGGCGCGCGCTCCGCGCCCCCGGCGGCGAGCTCGCTCAGGAACGCGGCGAGGTCCGCGTGCTCGGCGTCGAGGACGCCGGTGCCGCGGCGGGCCAGGAACGCGCCCAACTGCAGCAGGTCCGAGCGGTAGGCCTCGAGCGTGTTGCGGGACAGCCCCCGCTCGAACTCGAGGTACGCGAGGAAGTCGAGCACGTGGTGCTCGAACGAGCGCGGCTCGGCTGCGGGGAAGACGGCCATGGACGGGGATTCGCCGCCGGCCGCTCACGGCCTCGCCGGTGCAACGGCGCGTGCGCCGTGCATGCGCCGTTGCGCGCCGGCCGCGGGCGGCGGCGGTCCGGCGCCCTAGGCGACCGCGAACGTGGCGCGCACGATCACGTTGACCTCGCCGGGGACCCGGCAGCCGAAGCGCCTACGAACGCGGCCGGTCGGCCGCAGCACTCCGCGCGCGTCGCGGCGGCGGATCGCGGTGCGGATCTCGGGCCGCAGAACCGGCCCGGCCCGAACGTGCCCTCCGCGCCATACGCGCCGCTGGCGTTGCCGTAGAACGGCGTCGGATCGGGCTCCTCGACCGCGAGCAGCGCCCCGAGCCGAAGCCCGGCCGCCGCCGCCAGCCGCGCCGCCTCCTCGCGCGCGTTGGCGATCGCCCGCGGGATCGCCCGGTCGCGCGCCGCGGCCACCGCGCGACCGATCGCGCGGCTGTTCTGCGCGACGTCGCGGTTCACCTCGGTGCGGCCGCTCGCGACGGCGCTGATCGTGCGGGCCGGCGCCTGCGCGCGGGCGGCGGGGGCGAGGAGCAGCGCCGCCGTGAGCGACGCGAGCGAGGCGGGCACGGCGAGACGGCGCACGGGCATGCGGGCCTCCGGTGGCAGACGTGGACGCCGTCCATACGGTCAGGAGCGGCTCATCGGTCCGATGCACACGCGCCAGACGCGCCTGGACGCAGAACCAGGTGTTCAGTTCCGCGGCCCGCGTCCGATGACGGGAGGGCAACGGCCCCTGCCGGCGACCCCAACGACCCAGTGATTCGACTGCACCGCCTCGGACATCCCGACGAGGACTACCACCTCAACCCGGACTTGATCGTCTCGATCGAGGCGACCCCGGACACCGTCGTGAGCCTCACGACGGGCGCGAAGCTGCTCGTCACCGAGCGCCCCGAGCACATCGTGGCGGCGATCGCCGAGTGGCGCGCGGGGGTGCTCGAGTCCGCGCTGCCGCGACGCGGCTCCTCGGCGCGCGTCAACGGGCTCACGCTGGTGCGCGGCACCGCCGGCCCGGCCGCCGGCCCGAAGCCCACCGGGGAGGCGCGGTGACATGAAGATGACAGGACTGATCGGCGTCGTCGTCGGCGGCCTCTCGATCGCGCTCGGCGCGACGCTCGAGGGCTCCAACGTCGCCGCGGTGATCAACATCCCGGCCCTCTTCATCGTGCTGGGCGGCACGCTCGGCGCCTCCATGGGCGGGGCCGGCTTCGACGCCATCAAGGCCATCCCGATCCTGTACAAGAAGGCATTCTTCCCGGACGAGCTCGACCTGCCCGGCCGCGTGGCCGAGCTCGTCGGCTACGCCGAGAAGGCGCGTCGCGACGGCCTGCTCGCGCTCGACGAGCAGCTCGCCTCGGTCGAGGACCCGTACACCCGCAAGGGCCTTCAGCTGGTGGTCGACGGCACGGACCCGGAGCTCGTCGCCGAGGTGCTCGAGGCCGAGAACGACGCGATGCGCAAGCGCCATGCGATGTGCGTGCAGCCGTTCGACAAGGCCGGCGGCTACGCCCCGACCATGGGCATCATCGGCACGGTCTTCGGGCTCGTGCACGTGCTGACGAACCTGAGCCAGCCCGAGACGCTCGGGCCGATGATCTCCGCGGCGTTCATCGCCACCCTGCTCGGCGTCGCGTCCGCGAACGTCGTCTACCTCCCCGTCTCGGCGCGCCTCAAGGGCCTGTCGCAGGAGGAGCTGCACTTCCGCGAGATGACGCTCGAGGGCATCCTCGCCATCCAGGCCGGCGAGAACCCCCGCTTCGTAAACGAGAAGCTCCTGGCCTACGTGCCGCCGAAGCTGCGCCCGACCGAGGAGGACGCCGCCGCGGCCGCCTCCGGCGGCGGCGCCGGCGCGGCGAGTGCCGAGAAGGCGGCCGCATAGCGCCATGGCCTCGCGCCGGCACAAGAAGGGCTCCCACCACGAGGAGGAGCACGAGAACGAGGAGCGCTGGCTCGTGTCCTTCGCGGACATGATGACGCTGCTGTTCTGCCTCTTCATGGTGCTGTTCGCCATCTCGTCGGTGAACACGTCCAAGTTCGAGGAGCTCGCCAAGTCGCTCCAGGACGCGTTCTCTGGCAAGGTCGTGTCGGGCGGCGAGGCGGTCATGCAGACCGGGTCGTCCACCCCGGCCGACCGGGCGGCGGCGACCCCGCCGCTGCCGTCGATGATGCCCGTCACGCAGCTCAGCGAGGGCGCCAACCCGACGACGGACCAGAGCGAGCTGAAGCGCCGCGCTCAGCAGGAGGAGGAGGATCTCCAGCGGCTGCGCAAGCGCATCCAGGCGCTGGCCAAGCAGGAGGGCGTCTCGGCCAACGTCAAGGTCACCGTGCGCCAGCGCGGGCTGGTCGTCGAGCTGCTCACCGACCGCGTCTTCTTCGAATCCGGCTCGGCGCTCGTCAAGCCGCACGCCGAGCGCCTGCTCGTCAAGATCGCCCACGTCATCGCCGGAGAGCGCAAGCACCCCGTCGTGGTCGAGGGCCACACGGACTCCGCCCCGATCGCAACCGCGCATTTCCCCAGCAACTGGGAGCTGTCCGGCGCCCGCGCGGGCGCCGTCGTGCGCACGTTCCAGCGCAGCGGCGTCAACGGCAAGCGCATGTCCACGCAGGGCTTCGGGTCGCAGGTGCCCGCGGCCAGCAACGCCACGGCCGCGGGCCGCTCGCGCAACCGCCGCGTCGTGGCCGTCCTCACCCGCATGTACCAGCGGGCCGCGACCTCAAGGAGAACCACCCCATGAAGAAGAAGATCATCCTCTTCGCCCTGGTCCCGCTGCTGGTCCTCGGCGCCGCGTACAAGTTCGTGCTCGCCAAGCCGAAGGCCGAGGCCAAGCCGCCGAAGATCGAGGGCACCGTCTACGTGCTCGGCAAGGAGTTCCTCGTGAACCTCGCAGACGGCCGCTTCGCCAAGCTCAGCGTCGCGCTCGTGCTGAACCCGAAGGACCACTCGACCGCCGCCGCCGGCGGCGGCCACGGCGCCGCTCCGACCCCGCCGGAGGGCTATGGCCCGATGGCCCAGGAGGGCGTGGTCCGCGGCATCATCACGGACGTCGTCACGGACGCCGAGGACCGCGACCTGATCAGCCGCAAGGGGCGCGCGGAGCTCCAGGAGAAGGTGCTTCACAGGATCCACAAGACGACCGACGTCCACGCGGACAAGGTCGTCTTCACCGACGTCACCGTCCAGTAGGGCGGCGCGGCGCGCCCCGGAGCCCCGTGCGCGCGCCGCGAATCGCGCGTGGCGGCGATCGCGCCGCCCAGGTCGCTCAGGGGCCACGTGACGAT
>DATAAR010000090.1:0-38216 GCA_036259975.1 Solirubrobacteraceae bacterium
GTCACTGGCTGAAGCCGCCGTCTGAGATGTCCATCCCACCGGAATCCCGCAGCAGCGAACGCGCCGCGGTCCTGCGGGCTCCCATTGGATCGGGGGAGCGGCGGCAATTCGTGCGCAACGCGCTCATCGAGTCGCGCCTGACGCCGAACGCGATCTCGGTGACCGGCCTCATCCTGAACCTCGTCGCCGCCGCGCTGATCTGGCAGGAGATGTTCGTGGCCGGCGGCATCGCGTTCATCGTCGGATCGGTGTGCGACACGCTCGACGGGCGCTACTCGCGCATGTCCGGCAAGGGCACGCAGTTCGGCGCCTTCCTCGACTCGACGCTCGACCGCATCGAGGAGGGCATCGTCCTCACGGCAGTGGCGGCAGTGTTCGCCGCCGACGACGACCAGCTCGCCGCGGCCGCCACCGTGGTGGCCGTGCTCGCGTCGCTCATGGTCAGCTACACGCGCGCGCGGGCCGAGGCGCTCGGCGTGGAGTGCAAGGTCGGCATCGCCAGCCGCGCGGTGCGCGTCGTGATCCTCTCGATCGGCATCATCTTCGCCGACATGGGGCTGCTGGCGCCGTCCGTGTACGTTCTGGCGGCGCTGGGGACGGTCACCGTCCTGCAGCGCATCGTCCATGTCCGCTCCGCGCTGCGCGCGAGCGGCAGTGCGGCCTGAGGCTGCGCGGAAGACATCTGTAACCAGGGGCGCCCGCCCGAGTTAACGTGGCGCCAACCTGCCACAAACCGGAGGCTTTTGTTGAGCACCATCGGGAACGGACACGCGCGGACCGCCGACGGCGCCGCGACCAACGGCAAGGCGCGCTACCAGCACGAGAAGGTGCGCGTCGCGATCATCGGCGTCGGCAACTGCGCGAACTCCTTCGTCCAGGGCGTCCACCACTACGCGAACGCGGACCCGGCCGAGGCGGTGCCCGGCCTGATGCACGTCGATCTCGGCGGCTACCACGTGTCGGACATCGAGTTCACGTGCGCCTTCGACATCAACCGCACGAAGGTCGGCAAGGACCTGGGCGAGGCTATCTGGGCCGACCCGAACAACACCATCAGGTTCACCAGGGTGCCGCGCAGGCTCGACGTGCCGGTCTACCGCGGCATGACGCACGACGGCATCGGCAAGTACGCCGCCGAGAAGATCACCAAGGCCAAGGGCGAGACCGCCGACATCGTCTCGATCCTCAAGGAGACGCACACCGACGTGGTCGTGTCGTACCTGCCGGTGGGCTCCGAGCAGGCCACGAAGTGGTACGTCGAGCAGATCATCGAGGCCGGCTGCGGCTTCGTGAACTGCATCCCGGTCTTCATCGCGCGCGAGGACTACTGGAACAAGCGCTTCAAGAAGGCCGGCCTGCCCATCATCGGCGACGACATCAAGTCGCAGGTCGGCGCCACGATCGTCCACCGCGCGCTCGCCCGCCTCTTCCATGACCGCGGCGTGAAGATGCTGCGCACGTCGCAGCTGAACGTCGGCGGCAACATGGACTTCTACAACATGCTCGAGCGCGAACGGCTCGAGTCCAAGAAGATCTCGAAGACCAACGCCGTCACGTCGATCATGGGCCACACGCTGCCCGCCGACGACGTCTACATCGGACCGTCGGACTACGTGCCGTGGCTGACCGACCGCAAGTGGGCCCACATCCGGCTCGAGGGCCAGGCGTTCGGCGACGTGCCGCTCAACGTCGAGATGAAGCTCGAGGTGTGGGACTCGCCCAACTCTGCGGGGATCGTCATCGACGCGGTGCGATGCCTCAAGCTCGCGCTCAACCACGGGCTCTCCGGCCAGCTCGACGGGCCGAGCTCGTACTTCATGAAGTCGCCGCACACCCAGCGCCCCGACGACGAGGCGCGCGAGGCGACCGAGAAGTTCATCGCCAAGTACGCGGGCAAGGCCGCGGGCACCACGCCGAAGCGCCGGCGCGCGCCGAAGCGCGAGGCCCCGACCGCCGAGCCGACGGAGCCCGCGGGGAACTGAGCCTGCGGGCGAGCGGCCGGCACCGCGCCGGCCGCTCGCCGCGCCGCCACAGCGCTCGCGGTCCGGGCCCGCCCGGCCACGGGCACTATGCTGCCGTCCCGGTGCCAGGGCCGTTCGCCATCGCCCACGTCACCCCGTACCCGTGGGAGTCCGGGCACGAGGTCAACGAGCAGGTGCGCCGCGTGGCCACCGAGCTCGCCGCCCGCGGCCACGCGGTGCTCGTGGTGGCCCCGTCGGACTCGCACGAGCTCGTCCGCGAGGGACGGCGCGCCGTGCGCGCCGGCGACCTGTTCCGCGACGACGGCGTGCCGCGCGTCCTCGCGGTCGGCGAGGCGCTGCCGCCGCTGCCTGGACGCGCGCGCGCCGCGGTCCCGATCGACGTCGCGCGCACCGTCGAGGACCTCTTCGAGCGCGCCGCGCTCGACATCTGCCACGTGCACGAGCCGTTCGCCCCGAGCATCTCAAGCGTCGCGCTGCGCCACTCCCGGGCGCTGAACGTCGGCACATTCCACGCGCCGGCCGAGCGCGTCGTCTCCACGCAGGTCGCGCGCAAGGTCGTCCGGCTCGTGTTCGGCCGCCTCGACGCCCGCCTGGCGAACTACCAGACCACCCGCGACCTCCTCACCCGCTTCTTCCCCGGCGACTACCGCGTCATCGCCCCGGGGGCGGACGCACTGCCGCGCGCGGTGAAGCCGCCCGGCGCGCCGGTCACGATCGCGTTCGCCGACGAGGAGGAGCGCGCGGCGCTGCGGCTGTTCCTGCGCGCGCTGCGCCGCCTCAACCCGGCCCTCGACTGGCGCGCCGTCGTGCGCACCGCGCGCGGACCCTCGTCGAGCACGCCGCTGCGCGCCGACCTGCGCGCCCGCGTGCACTTCGGGGACGTGGACGAGGCCGAGCTGCTCGCCGGCGCCGATGTCTTCGTCGCGGCGTCGGACGGCGCGCTGCCGCATCCCGGCCTGGTGCTGCGCGCGCAGGCCGCCGGCGTGGTGCCCGTGGTGAGCCGCCTGCCCGTGTACGAGGAGGTCACCGGCGACGGCGAGCGCGGGCTCGTGTTCGAGCTCCGCGACCCCGACGCGCTCGCGGCCGCCCTCGCCCACGTCGCCGGCGATGCCCGCCTGCGCCAGCGCCTGCGCGCCGCGACCGTCCCGCGCCCGTGGACCGCGGTCGTCGACGACCTCGAGGACGTCTACGCGCGCGTCACCGGCCGCCGGCACGACGGCCGGGGCGACCCCGCCGCCCGCCGCCGGCTCGCCGCGCGCCCGCTCATCGACGTCGACCTGCATATGCACACCGACCACTCCGGCGACTGCGCCACGCCGGTGGAGGTGCTCCTGCGCACCGCCAAGGTCCAGGGGCTCGGCGCCATCGCGGTGACCGACCACAACGAGATCGCGGGCGCGTTCGAGGCGCAGGCGCTGGCGGCCGAGTACGGCGTCAAGGTGATCGTGGCGGAGGAGGTCAAGACCGCCAGCCAGGGCGAGGTCATCGGGTTGTTCCTGGCCGAGAAGATCCGGCGCGGGATGACCCTGCCGGAGACGGTCGCCGAGATCCACCGCCAGGGCGGCCTCGTCTACGTGCCGCATCCGTTCGACCGGATGCACTCCGTGCCCGACTACGAGCACCTGCTCGAGATCGTCGACGAGATCGACGCCATCGAGGTCTACAACCCGCGCGTGGCGATCGGGTCGTTCAACGAGGAGGCCGCGCGCTTCGCGGCCAAGTACCGCATCGTCGCCGGCGCGGGCTCCGACGCGCACGTCGCCCGCGGCCTCGGATCGGTGCGCGTGCGCATGCGCGACTTCGACGGCCCGGCGGAGTTCCTCGAGTCGCTGCGCGAGGCCGACATCCTGACCAAGCCGTCGAGCCTGCTCTACGTCCAGGCGCTCAAGTTCCTCGAGACGAGGGCCACCCCGCCGGCGGCGCGGCGCGCGCGCCGCGAGCGCCGCGTGCGTCGCGCGACCCGCAAGGGCTGATGCAGGGGCAAGGACGGCCCGAGGAGCCGTCGAAGCTGGCACCACCCATGCCAGCGACCGACGACGAGATCCGCGAGAAGTACCTCGAGCGCGCGATCCGCGAACTGAACACGCTCACCCGCGACCTGCAGGGCTGCCGGCACTGCCCGCGCCGCAACCTCATGCCGGTCCTCGGATCGGGCCACCCGCAGGCGGACGTGTTCCTCGTCAAGTACGCGCCGGTCGCCTCGGAGGTCGAGGAGGGCGTCGCGTTCTACGGGCGCAGCGGCACCGCGCTCATGAAGTCGCTCAAGCGGCTCGGGATCGACCCGCTGGCGGTCTACGGGACGCTCTGCGTCAAATGCCCGGTGGCCGACCCGACGCTCGCCGATCCGGCCTGCGTGGCGCGCGTCTTGCACGAACTCGCGATCGTGCAGCCGAAAATCGTCGTCGTGATGGGCGACGACGCGCTCGCCACCCTCAACGACCTTGACGTGCCGCTCGCCAAGCCCGTGGCGGCCGAGCCCGGCCGGATCCAGCCCTTCACGCCCACGTGCGAGGCGCTCGTCGTGCCGAACATCGACGAGGCGCTGGACGAGGAGGCCGCCAAGCGCACGTTCTGGTCGGCGTTCCGGGTGCTCGGCGAGTGGTACGCGGAGTTGCCGCCCTACTAGGGCTGGCGCTCGGCGCGCTGGCCTACTTCCTCGTGGCGCCGGCGCTGCCGGCGCTGCGCTCGCTCGACGACGCCGTGGCGGTGGCGGCGACGGCCGGCCTGGCGTTCGCCGTCGGGCTCGCGGCCGCGCCGGCGCCGGCGGCGCACGCGCCGTTCTCGCTGGCCCCCGCGGTCCTCGGCGCGGCGCTGCTCGTGGCGGCGCTGAACGCCGCGCGTGCCGGCGCCGCGGCGTCGCCGTTCGAGGCGCTGCTGCTCGGCTGCGCCGGCGTCGCGTTCGCCGCGCTGCTGGACGCGCCCGCGCTGGCCGTGGCGCTGCCGCTGTTCGTCGGCCTGATCGACGTCAGCGGCGTGGTCGGTACCGGGCCGGGGACGCTGCTCGTCCATGACGCCGCGCCCCCGGGCGACCCGCTCACCGTCGAGCTGCCGGGCTGGGGCGGCGGCCTGCCGGCGGCGCGGGTCACCGCGGCCGAGCTCGTGTTCGTCGGCGCCTTCGCCGGCTACGCGCAGCGGTTTGAGCTGCGGCCGCGGGCGTCGGCGCTCGCGATGTACGTCGCGCTCGTCGCGGCCGTGGTCGCCGGTCTGGCAGTCGACCGCCGCGTGCCCGCGCTGGCGCTCATGAGCGGCGCCTTCCTCGCGGTCAACGCCGACCGGCTCGGCGGACTGTTCGCTTCGCCGCGCGATGGGTAACGTGCCCGGGCATGGACCTCGAGGAGAAGACGCTCGAGACCGTTGGGGATCGCTGTGAGGAGTGCGGCGCCAAGCTGACGCAGCGCGAGCTTCAGCAGGTCATCGAGTCCGGCGGTCCGGCGCTCTGCACCGTCCACGCGGCCGAGGTCGTGCCCGTCGCGGAGGAGGACGCGGTCGAGGAGGAGGCGTAGCCCGCGCCGAAGCCGTAGTCTCGCCGCCGTGGCGGCGCCAATCCTGCTCATCGGCGACGGCGACCTCGCCGAGGAGGTGTGGCGCGGGCTCGAAGCGCTCGACGCTGAGGTCGTCCGCCTGCCGCACCCGACGGAGCGCGAGCTGTCGTCCGCGTTCGAGCGCGGACCGGTGCACCGCGCCGTGGTCGTCTCGCGCGACGACGCCTTCGCGTTGCGCATGGCGCTCATGGTGCGCGACGCTTCGGCCGACACCGAGCTGCTGGTCACGATCTTCGACCCGACCACTGGCGCGGCCCTGGAGGACCAGCTCGAGCACTGCTCCGTCACGTCGATGGCGGACATCGTCGCCCCCGCGCTCGCGGGCCCGTGCCTCGACGAGTCGCTCGGGGCGGTCCGAATGGACGGCGACATGCCGGTCGGCGTGCGGACCGACGGCGGCGCGGTGCACGAGGAGCCGATCGAGCTGCCGCGCCGGCGCCGCAGCGAGGCGCTGCTGCGAGCGCTGCTGACGCCGTACGACAAGAGCGCCGCGCTCATGTTCTTCGGCGCGATCGGGTTGTCCGTCGTGCTGCTGCTCGAGACGACCGGCGGCGTGATCGTGCTCGGGCAGAGCGTGATCGACGCCTTCTACGGCTCGGCGAAGACGCTCGTCACCGTCGACCCGAACGACAAGGTCGTCGGCGGCCCCGGGTGGTTCAAGCTGTTCATCAGCATCTCGATGCTGTGCGCGCTCGTCTTCGAGGCGTTCTTCACGGCGGGCCTGGTCAACCGGCTGATCGACCGGCGCCTCACCGGGCTGGTCGGGCGCCGGGCGGTCCCCCGCCGCGACCACGTCGTCGTCGTGGGCGTGGGCCAGGTGGGGCTGCGGCTGTGCCTGCTGCTGCGGCGCTGCGGGATCGGCGTCGTCGCCGTCGACGACCGCGAGGAGGGCGAGAACGTGGGTCAGGCGCGCGAGGCGGGGCTGCCCGTCGTGATCGGGCGCGGCGCGGACCCGTCGCTGCTGCAGCGGCTGTCGCTCGAGCGCGCCTTCGCCTTGGCCGCCGTCACGGACGACGACCTCGAGAACGTCTCGATCGCGATGGCCTCGAAGTCGGTCTGCCCCGACCTCCGCGTGGTGCTGCGCGTGGGCGACGGGCGGCTGGCGAACGAGACGCGCTCGCTGTTCCGCTTCGGGCTGGTCCGCGACGTGCACCGGATCGCGGCCGCGCTGATCGCGGCGCGAGCGACGGGCTCGAGCGCCTCGCACGTGGTGTGCCGCGAGGACGAGGCGCATCTCGTCCACGACGACGGGCGGGTCGAGAAGGCAGCGCTCGCCGCCGCGGCGTAGCGATCAGCCCTTCGCGGCCGCCCGCCACGCCGTCCGCAGCGACACGCGCGAGCCGGTGCGCAGCACCGCGGCGCCGTACACGCGCGCGGCGAGCGCGATCAGCGCGGCGGCCGCCAGCAGCGTCAGCCCCGCCGACGCGGCGATCTCCCACCCCGCCGCGTCGCCGGCGATGGAGCGCACCGGCATGACCATCGGCGCCGACGGCGGCACGAACGACAGCACGTGCGCCAGCGACGATCCGGGGTCATCGAGCGCCCCGAAGCTCAGGAAGAACGACGCGAGGATGAGGACCGTCAGCGGCGCGGTGACGGACTGGATCTCCTCTTGGCGCGGCACGAGCGAGCCGGCGACGGCGAACGCGCAGCTGTACAGGCCGAAGCCGAGCACGAACCAGGCGAGCACAACGCCGACGGCGGCGACGACGTCGGCGGTCACCTCGAGCTGGCCGGACGCGCTGCCGACCAGCACGCCGAAGAGGCCGATCAGCAGCAGCTGGCCGAGCCCGAGCAGCCCGATCCCGATGACCTTGCCCGCGAGCAGCTGGCGCGGGCAGATCGCGCTGAGCAGCAGCTCGACGACGCGCGTCGCCTTCTCCTCGACGACCCCGGTCGCCACCCAGAAGCCGTAGCCGAGCAGCTGGCCGTAGAGGATCACGAGCGCGACGAACGCGATCCCGGAGCGCTCGTCGGCGTTCTCGTCGCCGGCCTGCGTCACCGGCAGCGGCGGCGGCACGCGCGTCCCGCGGGCCGCCTGCGACCCGGCCTGCACCGCGGCCACGGCTGCGTCGTCGGCGTCCGCGGCCGCGGCGAGCGCAGTGCCGCCCGCCAGCACGGCGACGTCGGCGTCGCCGGCGCGCACGAGCCGCCGCGCGGCCGCGTCGTCGCGCACGCGCCGCACGCTGAGCGCCACGTCGAAGGCCTTCTGGGCGCGCCGCGCCTCGGCCGCCACGCGCTCGGCCTGCGGTCCGGCGACGGCGACGGTCGCCTTCGTCGCGCCGCCGAAGCCGAGAGCCGACGGCAGCAGGAGCACGCCGGCCAGGACCGCGATGGTGATCCCGGTCGACACCCAGAGCGAGCGCTCTCGCGCGCGCTCGACGATCTCGCGCCGGGCGACGAGCGCGATCGCGGCGACCGTCCCGATCACGCGACCACCTCGCGGAAGAGCTGGGCGAGCGTGGGCTCCTCGGGTGCGAAGCGCCGGACGCGGCCCGCGCGGCGGGCGGCGTCGAGCAGCTGCTGCTCGTCGCCGCCGGGGCCGAGCTCGACGACCACGGCGTGGTCCTCGCTCGTCACCACCGTCGCGCCCGGCACCGCGCCCACCCAGTCGGGCGCCGCTCCGTTCGCCGCGGCGAGCTCGACCCGCCACCGCCGCGCGCTGCGCGCGGCGCGCAGGTCGGCCACGCGCCCCGAGGCGACGACCCGGCCGGCGCGCACGATCGCGACGGCGTCGCAGAGTCGCTCGACGAGCTCCAGCTGGTGGCTCGAGAACACGACCGGCACGCCGGCCCGCGCGCGCTCGCGCAGCACTTCGCTGAGCACGTCCACGCCGACCGGGTCGAGCCCGGAGAACGGCTCGTCGAGGACGAGCAGCTCGGGGTCGTGGACAAGCGCCGCGGCGAGCTGGGCGCGCTGCTGGTTGCCGAGCGACAGCGTTTCCGTCCGCCGCCCCGCGACGTCCCCGAGGCCGAGGCGCTCCAGCCAGCGCGCCGCCGCGGCGCGCGCGCCGGCGCGGTCGATCCCGTGCAGGCGCGCGAAGTGCACGAGCTGGTCGGCGACGCGCATCTTCGGGTACAGCCCGCGCTCCTCGGGCATGTAGCCGAACCGCGCGCGGGCCGCCTCGTCGCACGGGCGCCCGCGCCAGCGCACCTCGCCCGCGTCGGGCTCGAGGACGCCCAGGACGATGCGCATCGCGGTCGTCTTGCCGGCGCCGTTGGGCCCCACGAACCCGAACAGCTGGCCCGGCGCCACCGAGAAGCCCAGCCCGTCGAGGGCGACGGTGTCGCCGTAGCGACGCCGCAGGCCCACGAGCTCGAGTCCCGCGGCCCCCGCGGCGCTCAGGCGCGCTCACCCACCCAGTACTCGGTGCCGCCGGCGATGAGCCCGTCGTGCAGATCGTAGATCGCGGCGCCACGCGCCGCGCCGGCGCGGGCCTCCACCGCGACGTAGCGACCCTCGGTGACGACCCGGAGGACCTCGATCGCGCCGGCCTGCCGCAACCGGGTGCGGGCCAGGTACTCGTCGACGTCGAGCCGTGCCCCGTCGTGCGGCCACTCGACGGCGGCGTTGGCGCGGAACTGGGCGCGCGCCGCGCTCCAGTCCCCGCCGGCGAGCGCTTGCCAGAGACGCTCGACCGCGTTCATCCGCCGTCCGCCACCAGCACGATCTTGCCGACCTTGCCGCCTTCGGCGAAGCGGTCGTAGGCCTCTGCGGCGCCCTCGAGCGGGAACGTCTCCGCGATCGGGACGCGCAGCGCGCCGGTCTCGAACAACGGCAGCACGTGCTGCTCCATCGCGCGCGCGGTGAGCGCCTTCTCCTCGAGCGGGCGGGCGCGGAGCGTCGACGCGCGCAGCGTGGCGCGCTTCGTCATGAGGTCGCGCAGGTTCACCTCGCCCGTCGCGCCCGCGCTGATGCCGATCACGACGATGCGCCCCCGCGTGGCGATCGCCTCAAGGTTCGGGCCGAGGTTCGGCGCACCGACGAGCTCCAGGATCACGTCGTACGGTCCGTGCTCCTCGAACCCGTCGGGCTCGAGCACCTCGTGGGCGCCGAGTGTGGTGACCGCCTCGCGCGCCTCCGGCCGGCGAACGGTCGCCGTGACGTGCGCGCCGGCCGCGGCGCCGAGCTGCACCGCCGCCGTGCCGACGCCGCCGGCGCCGCCGTGGACGAGCAGCCGCTCGCCCATGCGCAGCTGCGCCTGCGTGAACACCGCGTCGTGGGCGGTCGTGAACACCTCCGGAGTCCCACCCGCCTCGATCCAGTTCAGCCCGTCGGGCACCGGCATCGCCTGGCGCTCGTGGACCGTCGCGAGCTCCGCCTGGCCCCCGCCGCCGACGATCGCCATGACGCGGTCGCCCTCCGCGAAGCGCTCCGCGCCGGACCCCCGCGCGACGACCTCGCCGGCGAGCTCGAGCCCCGGGATGTCCTGTGGTGCGCCCTTCGGCGCCGGGTACGCCCCGCGGCGCTGCATCATGTCGGCGCCGTTGATGCCCGCGGCGCGGACGCGCACGAGCACCTCGCCGGCCCGGGGCTCGGGGTCGGGGTGGTCCTCGACGGTGAGCTCCGTGTCGCGGATCGTGACGGCGCGCATGGGGCCGCAGTCAAGCACCTCGACGCGGCAGGCGCGGGACCGCCGCGCAGGCCGTAGCCTTGCGCGCATGACCCTGCCCGACAGCACCTACCGGCTCGAGGGCGTCTCGCCGCGGGCGTTCCAGCACCCCGCTGACCGCGCGGCCACGGCGGCCCTCAAGCAGGTCCCATACCTGGACAGCGTCGTGCGCAAGCTCATCGAGCTCGGCTACGAGCGCGCGCTGCGCCAGGCGTACCTCGGCTCCTCGGTGCGGCTCGGACAGGAGCAGCTGCCCCACATCTGGGTGCTCGAGCGCGAGGTGTTCCACGTGCTCGACCTCGACGAGGTGCCCGACCTGTACCTGACGCAGTACCCGCTCGCCAACGCGATGGTGTTCGGCTCGGGCCGCCCGGTCATCGTCATGAACTCCGAGCTCGTCCAGCTCCTGGACACGGACGGGCTGCGGGCGGTCATCGCGCACGAGGCCACGCACGTCCTCAGCGACCACGTGCTGTACCAGACGGCGCTGGTCATCCTGCTCCAGCTCGGCGCGTCGATCCGGCTGCCGGTGTTCGCGGGCCTACCGCTGCTCGCGATCCGCGCGGCGCTGCTCGAGTGGTCGCGCGCGGCCGAGCTGAGCTGTGACCGCGGGGCCGCGCTCGTCACCCGCGATCCGATGGCGGTGTGCCGCACGCTGATGACGCTGGCGGGCGGCGCCGCGGTCGACGAGCTCAGCCTCGACGCGTTCATGAAGCAGGGGCTCGACTACGACGAGAAGGGCTCGGGCCTGGATCGCCTGACGCGCCTGCTCATGCACCTCAACATCACGCACCCGATGCCCGTCCGCCGCACGCACCAGCTCCTGAACTGGGTCCGGAGCGGCGACTACGACCGCATCAAGGACGGCTCCTACGTCCGCCGCGGCCAGGAGCCGCCGCTGCGCGAGGAGGCCGAGGCCGCCCAGAGCCACTACGGCCAACGCGTGCGCGACGCCTTCAAGGACGCGGGTGACTCGCTCAACGACGTGGGCGAGCAGCTCGGCGACTGGCTGGCGCGCCAGAAGCGCAAGTAGCGGCGCGTCCGCCGCTGCCCGCGGCGGCGGACTCAGCCGATCGAGGCGTAGACCGGGACGAACCCGAGCGAGGCGCCGTTCTTGTCGAACACCTCGATCTTGCGGACCACGGCCCCCGTGATCGCGGTCGCGGGAGCGCTGTTGCCCACGCCGACGCCGCCGGTGGCGAGCAGCTTGCCGTCGGCGGTGGCGACGATCTGCTGGACCCCGGCGTTGCGCAGGTTCAGCAGCTTGCCCGTCGTGCCCGACGGCGCGTTGAGGAAGATGCCCTGAGCGGCGGTGCCGGTGCCGGCCAGGTTCAGCGACAGCGCGCTCGCGTTGACGTCGGCGCCGGTCCCGGTGTGCGTGATCTTGGCGGTGCCGCGGCCGAGCTCCTGGCCGGAGATCCCGAGCGTCGTGTCGTTCGGGTTGCTCGATACGACGTTCAACGTGACGCTCGAGCTCCCGGTGCCGGTGTTGACCAGCTCGACGGCGTTGCCGGCGCCGTTGTAGTCGACGTGGACGGCCGCGGCGCCGAACTGCGGGTTGTCGGCGCGGACGTTGAGCAGGCGGCCGGTGGCGCCGGCCCCGGCGTTCGAGTAGATGACCTGCCCCGCACCGGTGTTGGCGCTGTTGTCGAGGTTGAGCGCGCCGCCGGCGCTCGTGGAGGCGCTGAAGGTGCCCGCCGGGCGCAGCGCGACGAGATCGGCGAACGTCTGCGCCGCGCCCCAGGTCTGGGCGGTGGCCATCCGCGCGTAGCCGGCGAGGTCCTGGTCGGTTGCGAGGTCGCCCTTCTCGCCCTTCTCGCCCCTTGCGCCCTGCGGGCCCGGGATGCCCTGCGGACCCTGCGGCCCGGGCGGCCCGTGCGCACTCTCGCGGCGGAGCCCGGCGACCTGGCTCTGCAGCCGCCGCACCTGCGCGCGCATCGCGCGCAGCTCCTTCTGGAGCGCGGCGGCGCTGGGGGCGCGTACGGTCCTCTTCTTCGCGACCGCGGCGCCGGGATGGGCGGCGAGCAGCAGCGCGGCGAGCGCGGCGAGCAGGAGATGTCGAACCGAACGGCTCACGCTCCCGTGATCGACCGCGGGCAGGCGCCGTTCAGCAGGGGATCGAACCTATGTCCGCTCGTCATGCGCTCAAGCGGCCAGCGTCATCGCCAGCGTCTGGACGGCGCTCCGGCCCCCGGAGGTCGACCTGAGCGTGATGGTCGCCTTTGCCTTGCCGCGCGCCCGGCGCAGCCCCTTGAGGTCGCGGCGGTCCACCTTGAGCGTCAGCGTGGCCGCCTGCCGCGCGCCCAGAGCCCGGGCGAGCTTGCCGAGTCGCAGACGCTTGCCGCCCACCTTCACCGTGCCGGTGAGCACCAGTCGGCACGTCGCAGAGCACGACACCCGGACCCGGACGCCGCGCTGACGCCTGAGGCGCTGCGCCGGTATCGGCGAGGCCACCGGCGCGCCCGCGCGCCCGGACCTCAGCGGCAGCACCGACGACGGCGTCACGATCGGGACCAGCCCCGGTGGCGACGGCCCGCTCGACTGGACGGCCGCGATGGCCTGGTTCGGCGGCGCCGGAGGCGCGGGCCCGGGCGGCGGCGGTGGCGGCGGGGCGACGTTGAGCGTCACCGAGGCGACGGCGGTCGCGCTCTCGTCGTCGGTGACCCGCACGCGCACCGTGACGCCTCCGGGCGTCGTGAAGGAGCGCGTGATCGTGGGCGTGGCTCCGCCGTCGGTCTCGAATACCCCGTCGCCGTCGAGGTCCCACTGGTACCGGGAGATCGTGCCGCCATCGGTGTCGCCCGAGCCGCCGGCGTCGAATGTGACGTCCGCACCGTTGGCCGGCGTCAGGCTCGACGCGGTCACTGCAGCCACCGGCGCGGCATTGGTGACGGTCACCGTCCTCGTGGCCTCGGCGGTTCGCCCGTCGTTGTCGGTCACGCGCAGCCCGATGGTGACCGGGCCGGCCGCGGCGTAGCTGCGCGAGGTCGTCGCCGGCCCCTCGACGAACCCGGCACCGTCGAGGTTCCACTCGAACTTGACGATGGTCCCATCGGCGTCGCTCGACCCCGAGCCGTCGAACGACACGGCCTGGCCCTTGCTCACCGTCGCGGGCGTGGGCGCGATGGTGGCGGTGGGAACGCGCGAGCGGACGGCGATCGAGCGCGTCGCGTCGTGCGTGTTGCCACGGTTGTCGGTGACGCGAAGCCGGACCGTGAACGTGCCGGCGGTCGGATACGCATGCGCGGTGGTCGCCGTGGCACTCGTCTCGTCGAGGGTCCCGTTGCCATCGAAGTCCCAGGCATAGGAGACGATCGACCCGTCTGGATCGCTGGAGGCGGAGCCGTCGAACGAGACCGTCTCGTCGGCGAACGGCTGGGCCGGAGTCGGCAGCGCGAGCCGGGCCTGCGGGGCGCCGGTGACCGTGATCGTGCCCCGCATGTCGTCTGGATGCAGGACGCAGCGGTAGGCGAACGCCCCCGACCTGACGAACGTGTGGGCGAACTCGCCCGTGGTCCGCTCACCCGAGTTCCAGACCTCCGGCCCCGTGGTCGAGACGGAGGCGATGTGATGCTCATCTGATCCCGCCGCCCAGCGCCAGGTGACGGTGTCGTCCGGGTTGATCGTCGCGCTGCCGCCCGATGGGCTCAGCGTCCTGCCCGGCCCCACGGTGATGGTCGCGTCGGCGCCGAGCGCGGCGGCCGGCCAGAGCAGCCAGGCGCCGACGAGCGCCCCGAGGAGCCAAGGTCGTCCCATTCCCGGATGGTTGCTTCCCGGGCCCGCGGGGGGCAGCGCACACATGGCGCTCTTGCTGCATGTCGTCGCACGGCTTCTTGCGCGAGAGTCCTGCGCATGTCACGCCGCCCGTGCCGGCGGAACACTACGTCCGCTCCAGCAGCGCGACGCACTCGATGTGCGGCGTCTGCGGGAACATGTCGACCGGGCGCACCCGGCGCAGCGCCCACCCCGCCTCGCCGAGCTGCGCCGCGTTGGGCGCGAGCGTCGTCGGGTTGCACGAGACGTAGACGATCCGCCTCGGCGAGGCCTCGACGATCCGGCGCACGATCTTGGCCGACAGGCCGGCGCGCGGCGGGTCGACGACGAGGACGTCGGGCCGCCCGGCCCGCTCGACGAGGTCGCGCAGCGCGAGGCGCACGTCGCCGGCGAAGAACCGCGCGTTGCCAATCTCGTTGCGCTTCGCGTTGACGATCGCGTCGGCGATCGCGTCCTCGACGATCTCGAGCCCCCACAGCTCGCCCGCCCGCGGCGCGAGCGACAGCCCGATCGTGCCGATCCCGCAGAACAGGTCGTAGACGCGCTCCCAGCCCTGGAGGCCCGCGAACTCGGCCGCGGCCCCGTACAGGAGCTCGGCCATCTCGGTGTTCGTCTGGAAGAACGCCTCGGCGCTGATGCGGATCGACAGGTGCGCGCCGGCGACCGTGATCTGCTCCTCGACCCAGTCGGTGCCGCGCAGGACCTCGGTCTGGCCGCCCGCCGTCGTCTCCCCGACCCCCTCGACGCGGGTCCACAGCACGCTCTCGGCGCCGACCGCCTCGGCGACGCCGTCGAGCTCGACCGTGCTGTCGGAGGTGACGAGGCGGACCTGGAGCTCGCCCGTGCGCCGGCCCTCGCGCACGACGAGGTTGCGCAGCAGGCCCTCCTGCGAGCGGCGGTCGTAGGCCGCCAGCCCCTGCGCGCGGCACCAGTTCAGGGCCGCGCGGCGTGCCTCGTTGCCGCGCTCGGAGGCGAGCACGCAGTCCTCGATGGGGACGATCTCCTCCCACGAGCCCGGCGCGTGGAAGCCGCACACGAGCTCCCCGCCGGGACCGGTGCCGAAGGAGTACTCGAGCTTGTTGCGGTAGCGCCACGGCGCGACCGCCGGCACGATCGGCTCGAGCTCGTAGGCATCCAGGTGCCCGATCCGCCGCAGCGCGTCGTCGACCTGCTCGGCCTTGACCTCGAGCTGGCGCGCGTAGGGCAGCACCTGCCACGGCGCGCCCGGGTGCTCGGCGACGGGCGCGATGCGCTCCGGGCTTGGCTCGAGGACCTCGACCGCGCGCGCCTCGGCGTACGCGCGCTTGCGCTTGATGACGACGGCGCGGACGCGGTCGCCCGGCACGGCGCCCCGCACGAACACGACGTAGCCGCCGAGCCGCGCCACGCCGGCCCCGCCGTAGGCGAGGCTGTCGATGCGGAGGTCGAGCTCGTCGCCGCGCTGCGGGCGCGACGGGGCGGTCGTGGTGGCGTCCATCGGGGTGAGGATAGGCGGCTGCGTCCGGGCATCCCGCTCGGGCGCCGGTGGCGCTGCGCGCGCCCGCGGACTGCGCATCGAGGAGGAAGAGGCGCGGGCGTGGGTGGCGCTCACTGCGCGACCAGGCGGGGTGATGCGCCTTCTACCGCGCATAGGTGGCAGAAGGCGCATCAGCCTTCAGGAGGCGCTCACGAGCCACTCCAGCAGCGCCTTCTGCGCGTGCCGGCGGTTCTCGGCCTGCTGCCAGATCCGCTGGCGCTCGCCGTACAGCACCGCCTCGGTGATCTCCTCGCCGGGATGCGCGGGCAGGCAGTGCAGCGCGACGGCGTCCGGCGCGGCGCGGTCGAGCAGCGCGTCGTCGATGCGGTACGGCTCGAGCGCGGCGCGGCGCTCGGCGGCGGTCTCCTCGTCGCCCATCGACACCCAAACGTCGGCGTAGATCGCGCGCGCGTCGGCCACCGCCTCGGCCGGGTCCGTCACGAGCGTGGCGCCGCCGACCGGCTCGAGCGCGTAGCCGTCCGGCGACGCGATGGCGACCTCCATGCCGGCGATCTCGCCGAGCACGGCGAGCGACCGCGCGACGTTGTTGCCGTCGCCGACATAGGCGAGCTTGAGTCCCTCGAGCCGGCCGAACGTCTCGTGGAGGGTCATCAGGTCGGCGAGCGCCTGGCAGGGGTGATGGCCGGCCGTGAGCATGTTGAAGACCGGGATCGAGCCCTCGGCCGCGAGCCCCTCGAGGATCTCGTCGGGCCCGGTGCGGACGCCGACCGCATCGACGTGCGCCGACAGCACGCGCGCGGTGTCCTTGGCCGACTCGCCGCGCGAGAGCTGCATCTCGTCCGCGCGCAGCACCATCGGGTGGCCGCCGAGCTCGACGACGCCCGCCTCGAACGACACGCGGGTGCGTGTGCTGGGCTTCTCGAACACGAGCGCGACGATCCGGTCCTGCAGCGCCCGCGACGCCCGCGGCGACGCCTTGAGCTCGCCCGCGCGGTGCAGCAGCGCGTCGAGGTCGGCGCGCGACAGCTCGGAGCCGGTGAGGAAGTGGCGGGCCAGGCGCGACAGACTACGGCGCCATCATGGGCCTGCGCATCCTGACCTGGAACCTCTTCCACGGCCGCTCTGAACCCGACACGCCGCGCTCGCTGCTGCCAGAGTTCTCAGAGCGCCTGGCGCGCTTCGAGTGGGACGTGGCGCTGCTGCAGGAGGTGCCGCCATGGTGGACCGTGCCGCTCGCGCGGGCGGCGCAGGCGAGCGCGCGCATGACGCTCACCTCGCGCAACGCGCTGCTACCGGTGCGCCGCGCGATCGCCGACCGCCGGCCCGACCTCATCAAGTCGTGGGGCGGCGGGTGCAACGCGATCCTCGTCCGCGGCCAGGCGATCGCCGAGCACCGCGTCCGGCCGCTGCGGCTCTTCCCGGAGCGACGCGTCGCGCACGGCGTGCGCCTCGCCGACGGCACCTGGGTCACGAACCTCCACGGCCAGGCGCACTTCGAGTCGCACGCGCGCGCCGACCTCGACCTGGCCGCAGCGACCACGCTCGCGTGGGCGGGCGGCGCGCCGACCGTCCTCGGCGGCGACTGCAACCTCCGCGGCTGGCCCGTCGCGCACGGCTTCGAGCACCTCGCCGGCAACGGGGTCGACCACGTCTTCGGGCGCGGCGTGCGCGCGAACGGCCGCGGTCGCGGCCTCGACCGCCCGACGCTAGACGGCGCCTTCCTCTCCGATCACCGGCCGCTCGCCGTTGCGGTCGAGCGCGTCGCCGCGCAGAGCTAGGTCCGCGACCGCAACCCGAACCCGCGCAGCATGAGCAGCGCGCGCTCGCTGAACGTCCCGCGCGCGGGCAGGACGCCGAGCTGCACCGCGGCGTCGTAGGCGTCGAAGAACGCGCGCACGCGCCACAGGCGCTCGCGCTCGGCGTCGAGCTCGCAGTAGAAGACGACGTGCACGACGAGGAACCGGCCCGTCGGCGACAGCCCTTCGATCTCGCCGCGGTGCGTGCCGAGCACCTTGCACGGCGCCGCGACGTAGCGGCCGTCGGTCAGGCGCTCGCCGGTGCGCTCGACGCGCGCGTCCGGGAACGTCCGGCGCAGCAGGCGGGCGTGTGCGGCGATCGCCTCGACGCCCTCCAGCGGCTGCGGCGCGATCGGGTCCTCGTAGTGGACGTCGGGCGCGCACGTCTGCGCAAACGCGTCGCGCTCACCGCCCGACCATCCGGCCTGCCAGCGATCGAGGAGGTCCTCGAGCCGGGGGCCGAGGGTCACTCGACCGGCGGCGTGAGGTCGGCGAGCCCCTCGTCGGGCGTCGAGGCCTGCGCGTGCAGGCGCCGCGGGATCCGCCCGGCGCCGCGCGCCAGGCGGCCGGCCTCGACCGCGGCGCGGATCGCGTGCGCCATCGCGACCGGCTCGTGCGCGCGCGCGATCGCGCTCGCGCACAGGACGGCGTCGCAGCCGAGCTCCATCGCGAGCGCGGCGTCGCTGGCGGTGCCGACGCCCGCGTCGAGGATCACCGGCACGTTCGCGCGCTCGACGATCAGCGAGATGTTGTACGGGTTGCGGATGCCCATGCCCGAGCCGATCGGCGAGCCGAGCGGCATGACGGCGGCGCAGCCGACGTCCTCGAGGCGCCGGGCGAGGATCGGGTCGTCGTTCGTGTACGGCAGCACGGTGAAGCCGTCGGCGACGAGCTCCTCGGCCGCCAACAGCAGCTCGGGCGCGTCGGGCAGCAGCGTGCGGTCGTCGCCGATGACCTCGAGCTTGACCCAGTCGGTCCCGAACGCCTCGCGCGCGAGCTTGGCCGTGACGACCGCGTCGCGGGCGGTGAAGCAGCCCGCGGTGTTCGGCAGCAGCTCGACGCCGCACTCGTCGAGCACGTCGGTGAGCGACCCCCGAGCCTGCGGGTCGATGCGGCGCAGCGCGATCGTCACGAGCTCGGCGCGCGTGGCGCGGATGGCCTCGGCCAGCGTCTCCAGGCGCTTGAAGCCGCCGGTGCCGAGGATCAGCCGCGAGCGCAGCGTGCGCCCGCCGATCTCGAACGGCGTGTCGGTGACGGGGATCTGCTGTTCGGTGTCCATGGCCATGTGCGACTCAGCCTCCCTGCATGGCGGACAGCGCCTCGACGCGCTCGCCCTCGTTGACTCGGCGCTCGCCCCACTCGGCGCGCGGGACGACCTCACCGTCGACCGCGACCGCGACCCCGCGGGCGCTCGCCTCGATGCCGAGGTCGGCGAGCAGCTCCGCGACCGTCGCCCCGGCGCGCTCGCGGGGCTCGCCGTTGACGAAGATCACGCCGCCACCTCCGCGAAGCGCTGCGGGCCGTAGGCGGGATCGACGTCCTCGTCGTCGCACAGCGCGGCGACGACCAGGTCGGCGGTGACGGGCGCCAGCAGCGCGCCGTTGCGGTAGTGCCCGGTGGCCCACACCAGCCCGGGCGCGGCCGGGCTGCGCCCGATGATCGGCACGTTGTCGGGCGTGCCCGGGCGCAGGCCCGCGATCAGCTCCTCGACCTCGAGCTCGAGGACGCCGGGGACGAGCTCCGCGCCGTCGCGCAGCAGGTCGTGCACCGCGCCGGCGGTGATGCTGGTGTCGAAACCCTGCTCCTCGACCGTCGCGCCCAGGACGTAGCGCCCGTCGCTGCGCGGCACCAGGTAGCCGCCGTCCCAGCGCACGACGCGCTCGACGAGGCCCGGGCCCGACGGGTCGCGCAGACGCAGCGACTGCCCCTTGACCGGTCGCACCGGCACGCGCGCGTCCTCGGGCACCGGCAGCGCGCCGGACCACGGGCCCGCGGCGACCACGACCTGCTCGGCGGCGACGCGCTCGCCGCCCGCCAGGCGCACGCCGGCGGGCTCGGTGCCGGTCACCTCGGCGCCGGGGCGCAGAACCACGCCGGCGTGCTCGGCGGCGCGGACGAGCGCGGCGACGGTCAGGCGCGGGTCGACCGCGTGGTCGTCCGGTACGTCGAGCGCCAGGCGCAGCGTCGGTGCCAGCGCCGGCTCGAGCCGCCGGGCCTGCGAGGGCAGCAGCCGCTCGGCGCCCAGCGCGAAGCGCGCGCGGAGCTCGAGCTCGCGCTGGAGCCACTCCGCCTCGTCGCGGTCGCGCGCGACCAGCAGCGTGCCCTGCGGCCGGTAGTCGACGTGCAGCCCGCTCGCCTCCTCGAGCTCCGCGGCGAACGCGGGCCAGCGCCGCGCGCTCCGCAGGCCGAGGCGCAGCAGCGCGCGCTCGCCCGCGTCGGCCTCGCTGATCGGCGCCAGCATCCCGGCCGCCACGTTCGATGTCCCGTGGCCGAGCGCGTCGCGCTCGAGCACGCAGACGCGCCGCCCGCGCGCGCGGGCGCGCCAGGCGACGGCGAGGCCGATGAGGCCGCCGCCGACGACGATTACGTCGAACGGTTCGCGCTTGGTCGGGATCGTGGCTCTCCTCGCTTCGCCGGCATGACCCGGATCAGCTTCTGACGGTCGGCGGCCGTGTGCCGCCCTCTCAGCCCTGGAGCGGGCTCCCGTTACGTACCCCGATGGTAGCGCCGATCCCGCTCCCCACGCGCTTGCCAGACTGTGGTCGTGGCCACCGCCCTGGACCGCCGCGCGCGCCTGCAGGCCGCGCGCCTGTACTTCGTCGCCGACCGCGCCGGGCTCCAGCGCGCGCTCGACGGCGCGCTCGCCGGCGGCGCCGACCTCGTGCAGCTGCGCGACAAGGACGCGGGCGACCGCGAGGTCGTCGAGGCCGCGGCGTGGGCGCGCGAGCGCTGCGCGCGCCGCGGCGCACTGTTCATCGTCAACGACCGCCCCGATCTCGCGGTCGCCGTCGGCGCCGACGGCGTGCACGTCGGCCAGGACGACATGCCGGTCGCCGACGCGCGCGCCATCGTGGGCGAGGACGCGATCGTGGGGCTGTCGACGCACTCGATCGAGCAGGCCGACGCGGGCGCACGCAGCGGCGCGGACTACATCGCGATCGGGCCCGTGCACGCCACGCCGACGAAGGAGGGGCGCCCCGCGATCGGCCTCGACCCGATCCGCCACGCCGCGGCCCACCTCACGAGCTTGCCGTGGTTCGCGATCGGCGGCATCGACCAGGACACGGTCGCCGACGTCGTCGCCGCGGGCGCGGGGCGCGCCGTGATCGTGCGGGCGATCGCGCACGCCGACGACCCCGAGGCGGCGGCGCGCGCCCTGCGCGCGGCGCTCGAGCGCACGCCGGTGGGAGCCGGGCGTGGCCCGGCGTAGCCGCAAGGCGCGTCCGGGCGGCGGCGCCGAGCGCGCGCGCCGCGGCTACGCGCGGTCGGAGGAGCGCAACGAGGCGCTGCGCGCCGGCCTCACCCCGCTCGCGCCCGGCGAGCGACCGCTCGCGCTGACTGTCGCGGCCCTGCTGGCCGCCGCGCTGGCGGTGGTCAACCTCGGGGCGCTCGTCCTCGGCGTCGAGGTCGACGGGCGGCGCCCGAGCACGGTCGCGGTTCTGCTCTTTGGCGCGGTGATGCTCGGCGCCGCGTGGGGGCTGTGGCACCGCCGCTACTGGGCGGTGCTCGGGTTCGAGGCGCTGCTTGGGGTCACGCTCGCGTTCGCCGGGCTCTCGCTGATGGTCGCCTCGAACGTCGCCGCGCTCGTCCTCTGCGTCGGGATCCTGCTCGGCGGCGGCTGGCTGTTCTGGAAGCTGATCCGCGTGATGGGCAGGCTCCAGGCGCCGCCGCGGCCGGGGTGATCGCCGGGGCGCTATGCAAGCCCTGGGGTGCGGGCGGCCGGGCGGGGCCCGAGCCGAGGGCGCATCGGCGCCGGCTCGACGTTCGGGACGTGCGTGTCGGCGTACGTGCCGACCCCGCGGACCGCGGGCGCGTCGGACCGGTGGACCTGGCCGTCGGCGTACGTGCCGACGCGCGCGACGGCGGGCGAGCCGGGGCGCAGGGCCTGGCCGTCGGCGTACGTGCCGGCGCGCGCGGACGACGCGAGCGACGGGATGTGCTCGACGCCTTCGCTGTAGCGGCGCGGCCGGAGGTCTCTGTCAGTGGTCAATGGGACACACCTCCCCTTCGCGGGGACTCGTTTGGTCTGCGAGCACCATGGTGGCCGCGCCGCGCGCGGCCGTGTGTGGGTCTCGCCACACCGCACATCCCCTGCGGGACGTCGGCGCGCCCAACCTGTCAGCTAGTGTCCTCCGCCGCCATGGCTTCCTTCGATTGCGTCGTGATCGGCTCCGGGCCCGGCGGCTACGTCGCCGCGATCCGCGCCGCCCAGCTCGGCATGAAGGTCGCGGTCGTCGAGAAGGACCAGGTCGGCGGGCGCTGCCTCAACTACGCGTGCATCCCGGCGAAGGCGGTCCTCCGCACCGCCGACGTGCTGCAGGAGATCCGCGACGCGGACGAGTTCGGGCTGAACGTCGCCGATCCCGAGATCGACTTCGGCGCGATCATGGAGCGGCGCAGGAAGGTGATCAAGACGCTGACCGGCGGCGTCGCCGGGCTGTTCAAGAAGAACAAGATCGAGCTCTTCGAGGGCCAGGGCGGGCTGACCGGCGACGGCAACGTGCGCGTCGGCGACGAGGAGCTCGAGGTGGGCCGCTGCGTCGTGCTCGCGACCGGGTCGGTGCCGAAGGCCCTGCCCGGCACGGAACTGGGTGGGCGCATCATCGGCACCGAGGAGGCGTGGGCGCTCGACGAGATGCCCGGCCGGCTCGCGGTCGTCGGCGCGGGGGCGTCCGGCACGGAGATCGCGTCGGCGTACGCGCGGCTCGGGACGGAGGTCGTGCTGCTCGAGATGCTCGACCGCGTGCTGCCCGCCGAGGATGCCGACATCTCGAAGATCGCCGAGCGCGGCTTCAAGAAGCAGGGCATCAAGGTCGTCACGGGCACGCCGGTCGAGAACGTCGAGGCCGGCGAGGGCGGCGTGAGCTTCGCGTACGGCGACGAGAAGGCCGAGGTCGACTGGCTCGTGATCGCGGCCGGGCGCGGCCCGGACGTCGAGGGCCTCGGCCTCGACGACGCCGGGATCGAACGCGAGGACAACGGGCTGGTCAAGGTCGACGGCGCGCTCAAGACCAGCCGCGATGGCGTCTACGCGATCGGCGACCTCGTCCCCGGCCCCGCGCTCGCGCACAAGGCCTCCGACGAGGGCATCATCGCCGTCGAGGCGGCGGCGGGCGAGCAGACGCACCCGATCGAGTACCCCGACATCCCGCGCGCCACGTTCTGCACCCCCAACGTCGGCTCGTTCGGGCTCACGGAGGAGCAGGCGCGCGACAACGGGCACGACGTCGTGGTCGGCAAGGTGCAGTACGGCGCGGTCGGCGCGGGCACGGTCTACGGCGACCGCGGCGGCGTCATCAAGATCATCGGCGACAAGAAGTACGGCGAGATGATCGGCGGGCACATCGTCGGCACGCGCGCAACCGAGCTCATCCAGGAGCTGGTCAACGCCAAGGCGCTCGAGGGCGGCTATCCCGAGGTCGCGCGGATCATCCACGGGCACCCCACGCTGTCGGAGGCGGTCATGGAGGCCGCGCGCGCCGCCGACGGCTGGCTGATCCACGGGTAGGCCCGCGCGGTGGCCGAGGGACCGGCCTTCTACTTCGACCTCGGCAGCCCCGAGGCGTACCTGGCCGCCGAGCGCGTCCTGCAGACGATGCCCGTGGCGACCGAGTGGATTCCGGTCCTCGCGCGCGACCTGCCCGGTGCCGAGACGTTCGACTCGTTCCGGTGCGCGGAGGAGCGCGACATCGTGCTCGGCGGCTTCCGCGACGCGGCGGCGCGGCGGGGCCTGCAGCCGCTGCGCTGGCCCGACCCGTTCCCGTTCGACAGCTCCCTGGCGATGCACGCCGCGACGTACGCCAAGCAGATCGGCCGAACGGTCCCCTTCGCGCTGGCCGCGTTCCGCCAGGCGTTCGCGGGCGGGCGCGCGCTCGACGCCGACGCGGTGCTGATCGCCGCCGCCGCGTGCGAGATGCACCCCGCCGCCGTGCTCAAGGCGATTGAGCTGCGATCCGTGAAGGACGAGCTCGCGCGCCGCACCGCGGATGCCGCGGCCGCCGGGGTGCGCGACGTCCCCGCGGTACGCGTCGGCGCCGCCGTCTTCCACGGCGACGCCGCGCTCCCCGGTGCCGCCCGCGCCGCCGCGGCATGAGGGCGAAGGCGGCGTACCGCCTGCTCGTCGGCCGCGACACGGTGGAGGTCGTCGACATCGCCGACGGCGAGACGTTGCTGCTGTGGGATCTCGCGCCCTCGAAGGTGCGCCGCTTCGCCCGCACGGTGCGCGAGGACCTCAACACCATGGAGGCCGAGGACTTCCGCGCGCGGTGGACCGCCGTGCAGGGTCCCGAGGATCTGTGATCGCGGCAAGATCGAGGGAACGCTGACCACGTATCGCATGCCCAACGTTCCTCTCGATCTGTGCCCGGGCGCCCCGGCCCACCCGCCCTCGGTGCAGACCCGCGGGCGCCGCGACGAGCGCGGACGCGGGAGCGGAGCGGCCGCGCGCAGCGCTCAGCGCACGTCCACCGCCGCCCGCGGCACCACGATCGGCCGGCGCCGCCTCGCCTCGCGCAGCTCGCGCGTGATGCCCTTCGCCGCCGCCTTCGCCTCCCCGCCCAGGTAGCCCAGCTGCGCCGGGCGCGGCAGGAAGCCGATGAAGCGCAGGCCGTCCGCGACCGGCTCGCCGCCGTGCACGAGCGGCCCGCCGCGCTCGTCGAGCACGCCGAGGTGGCCGACGAGCGGTTCGAGGTTGCTGCGGTAGCCCGTCGCCGCGACCACCGCGTCCGGCTCGATCCGGGTGCCGTCGGCCAGCCGCACGCCCGCGTCGTCGAACGACTCGACCCCGGCGACCACCTCGACGCGGCCGTCCTTGATCGCCTCGATCCACTCCTTGTCGACGATCGCCGGCGCGACGCGCAGCCGCTTCAGCCGGCTGATCACGCCCTCCTCGGGGATCGGCAGCCCGTACTCGCTGAGGTCGCCGAGCTCGCGCAGGCGCACCTTGCGAAGGATCGCGTCGCCACGCTCGGACGGCAGCTTCGCCAGCGCCCGGGCGAACAGCGGCCCGATCGGCATGCGCACGAGGATGTTCGGGGGCGTGCGGACCGCGAGCCGCACCCGGCTCGCGCCACCGGTCGCCAGGTCGTAGGCGATCTCCATCCCGGAGCAGCCGGCGCCGACCACGAGCACGTCGGCGCCGCGGTAGGGCCCCGGGTTGCGGTAGTCGGCGGCGTGGACGACGGAGCCGGCGAAGCGGTCGCGCCCCGGCCAGTCGGGGATGTGCCCGCTGTGGGCGTATCCGGTCGCGACGATCACATGCGCCGCGGAGAAGTCGCCGGCCGTCGTGCGGACCAGCCAGCCCTCGCCGTCGCGGTCGACGCGCTCGACCTGCGTGCGCAGGCGCACGTCGACCTGGTGGCGCTCGGCGTAGCCGTCCAGATGGCGCACCATCTCGTCGCGCGACGGGAAGATCCCCGTGCCGCGTGCGAACCGCATGCCGGGCAGCTGCGAGAACCAGCGGCTTGAGTTGAGCCGCAGGCGGTCGTAGCGGCCGTGCCACGACCACCCGACCCCGTCGCCGCGCTCGAGCACGACCGCCGGGATTCCCCGGCGCCCCAGCTCGACCGCGGCGGCCAGGCCCGCGGGGCCGGCGCCGATCACCACTGCTCGTCCATCGTTCATTCTGCTCTCCCGGTTGGCTCGCGTGAGAGTGGTAGTGCAGCGTGTGACCGAGCGTGAGAACGTGCGATCTGTCACGCGATGGGCCCCGGCTTGAGCGCTTGAAGCACGCGATAGCCTCCGCGAGGGATGGCCGAGAACGAGCTCCCCGAGCCCGACGTCGCGCGCGAGTGGCTGGGGACGATGATGCTCATCCGCCGCTTCGAGGAGCGCGCCGGCGAGATGTACGCGAAGGCCAAGATCGGCGGCTTCCTGCACCTCGCGATCGGCGAAGAGGCGACGATCGTCGGCTCAGCGCGCGCGATGCGCGACGACGACTACCTGATCTCGACGTACCGCTCGCACGGCCACGCGATCGTCCGCGGATCGAGCCCGAACAACGTGATGGCGGAGCTGTTCGGGCGGGTCGACGGACTCGCAAAGGGCCGCGGCGGCTCGATGCACATGTTCGACTACGAGCGGCGCTTCATGGGCGGGTACGGCATCGTCGGCGGCAACCTGCCGATCGCCACGGGCCTAGCGCTCGCGTCCGACTACAAGGGGACCGACGAGGCTGTCCTGTGCCAGTTCGGCGACGGCGCCGCCAACCAGGGCACGTTCGGCGAGGCGCTCAACCTGGCGGCGCTGTGGAAGCTGCCGGTCGTCTTCATGGTCACCAACAACCAGTTCGGCATGGGCACAGCGCTCGAGCGCCACTCGGCGGTGACCGACCTGCACAAGCGCGGCGAGGGCTTCGGCGTCCCCGGCATGCGCTGCGACGGCATGGACGTGGTCGACACGTTCAACGTCACGTGCGAGGCGCTGCGGCGGGCGCGCGAGGACCGCCAGCCGACGCTCGTCGAGGCGATCACCTACCGCTTCCGCGGCCACTCGATGGCCGACCCCGAGGAGTACCGCACCAAGGAGCAGGTCGAGGAGTGGCGCAAGCGCGACCCGCTCACCACGTTCGCCAAGCGCCTCGTCGAGGACGACGTCCTCAGCGACGACGACGTCAACGAGCTCGACGAGATGGCCGTCGAGGCCGTCGACGAGGCCGTGGCCTTCGCGGACAAGTCGCCGCACCCGGAGCCCGAGTCGCTCTACGACAACGTCTACGTGCTCGGCGGCCAGGTCCGCGGCTGGTACTCCGTCGACTCGCGCTCGGCGGGCGTGCATCCCGGCGAGCAGGAGCGCGACATGTCGCAGGACGGCGCCCGGCGCGAGCAGTTCGAGGCGGTCGTCGAGAGCCAGAGCGAGGACGTCGGCGCGGCCGGCAGCGGGCCGTCGGACTCCGCCAAGGACTCGGGCAAGGACGAGGAGGCGCCCGAGGAGGCCGAGGACACCGAGCAGACCCAAGAGGCGGAGGCCTGAGCCGCGTGGCGACCACCCAGGAGCCGAAGCAGCGCGAGCGCGAGGAGCCCAAGGAGCGCAAGGAGGAGCGCGGGACGCGCACGATGCGCTACCGCGAGGCGCTCAACGAGGCGCTGCGCGAGGAGATGCACCGCGACGAGTCCGTGTTCATCATGGGCGAGGACATCGGCGTGTTCAACGGCGCCTTCAAGGTCACGCAGGGACTGCTCGACGAGTTTGGCGAGCAGCGCGTGCGCGACACGCCGATCTCAGAGAACACGCTCGTCGGCATGGGCGTCGGCGCGGCGATGATCGGCCTGCGCCCGGTCGTTGAGCTCATGACGGTCAACTTCTCGCTGCTGGCGATGGACCAGATCGTCAACTCCGCGGCGCACATCCGCTACATGTTCGGCGGCCAGGTGTCGCTGCCGCTCGTCGTCCGGATGCCGCAGGGCGCCGGCCACCAGCTCGGGCCCACGCACTCGCATTGCTTCGAGGCGCTCTACCTCCACGTCCCCGGCCTGCTTGTCGCCGTGCCGGCCACCCCGGCCGACGCGAAGGGCCTGCTCAAGGCGGCCATCCGCGACGACAACCCGGTCATCTTCATCGAGCACGAGTACCTCTACGGCCAGCGGGGCGACGTCCCCGACGTCGACGACCACCTCGTCGACTTCGGGCAGGCGGCGATCCGCCGGGAGGGCGACGACGTCACGCTCGTGGGCTTGTCGCGCATGGCGCTGACGGCCGAGAAGGCGGCCGGGATCCTCGCCGCCGAGCACGAGATCGAGGCGGAGGTCATCGACCCGCGCACGCTGCGCCCGCTCGACCTCGACACGATCCTCGACTCCGTGCGCAAGACGAACCGCTGCGTCGTCGTCGAGGAGGGCTGGCCGCACGGCGGCGTCGGCGCGAACCTCGCGGCGCTGATCCAGGAGCAGGCGTTCGACGACCTCGACGCGCCGGTCGGCCGGGTGACCGGCGCCGACGTTCCGATGCCCTACTCCAAGCCGCTCGAGCAGATCGCCTTCCCGCACGAGCCCCAGATCGTGCAGGCAGTTCTGGCCACGTTCCGCGACGTTTGACTCAAAGCTGAGGGAGCCGCCGCCGATGACGGACGTGTGGCGCCACGCTCCACACGACTTCCCGTCCCCTCGCGGACGCTCACCGAGCGCTTCCTCGAGCTGACCACCGACCTCGCCGGCACCGTCGGCTACGACGGCGTGCTGGTCTCCGCCAACCCCGCCCTGACGCGCCTGGTGGGCGGCCTCGGCGAGCGCGTCGCCACGCACGCCGCCCACCTCATGCACCACGACGACAGCGCCGCGCTCGCCGAGCGCTGCGCGGAGCTGCTCGAGGGCGGCCACGAGACCGCCGAGCTCGAGGTGCGGCTCGGGCCGTCCGACGACGACCGGCGCTGGTACCTCCTGAGCCTGGTCGTCGACCGCGATGCCGAGCTCGTCTACTTCGTGGGCAAGGGCGTCGACGAGTCGCGGCGCGCCAGCGAGCGCCTAGGCGACGCCGAGCGGCGCTTCCGCAGCGCGTTCGAGAGCTCTGCGATCGGCATGACCATCACCGGCCTCGACGCGCGCTTCGTGCGCGTCAACAGCGCCTTCGCCCGGCTGGTCGGGCGCTCGGTCGAGGAGCTGTGCGGCGCGGCGGTGCGCGACGTCTCGCATCCCGACGAGTCAGAGGCCGACCGCGAGCTCGTCCGCGAGCTCGTCGCCAACCCCGGCGGGATCGTCCAGCGCGAGAAGCGCTACGTCCGCCCGGACGGATCGGAGGCGCTGGCGCTGCTCAGCGTCTCGGCCGTCGCTGACAGCGACGGCAACGCGCAGTACCTGATCGCCCAGATGGTGGACATCACCCAGCAGCGCGCCGCGGAGTGCGCGCTCGCCCAGAGCGAGCAGCGCTTCCGCACGCTGGCCGTGTCCGCGCCCGTGGGCATCTTCTCGGCGGCGTTCGACGGGCGCATCCTGTACGCCAACCAGCGCATGGCCGAGATCTTCGGCATGGACCCGGCCGAGAACGACGGCCAGCGCTGGCTCGAGCACGTGGATCCGGGCAGCCAGCCCGCGGTGCACGAGGCCGCGCGCGACGTGATGGCCGGCGGCGGGCCGCGCCGCATCGACGTGCGACTCGCCGACACCGCCGGCGCGCGGTGGGCGCGCATCAACGTGTCGGCCACGCGCGCCGCCGACGGCGAGGGCGTCCTCGTCGGCACCGTCGTGGACGTCAGCGCGGAGGTCGAGGCCCGCACCGAGCTCGCCGCGCGCGAGGCCGAGTACCGGGCGCTGGCGGAGCACTCCGGCGATTTCCTGTCGCGCCATGACCTCGACGGTCGATACCTCTACGCCTCGCCGGCGTGCGAGGCGGTGCTCGGCTACCCGCCCGACGCGCTCCTCGGCCGCACGCCGTGGGAGATCGGCTACATCCACCCCGACGATGCCTCGGCGGTCCGCGCCCTGAACGACGCGCTCGCCGACCTCCGCGAGACCGCGACGGCGGCGTGGCGGGTCGTGCAGCCCGACGGGTCGGTCCGCTGGCTGGAGACCGCGGTGCGCGCCGTGCCGGACCCGGACGGCCGCCCGCATCAGATCGTGGCCGTCACGCGAGACGTCTCGGAGCGCAAGGATGCGGAGCTGCGGCTCGCCCACCAGGCGCTGCACGACGCCCTCACCGGACTGCCGAACCGGGTGCTCTTCCACGACCGCCTCGAGCACGCGCTGCGCCGCGCGCAGCGCAGCGGGAGCGGCGTCGCGGTCCTGTTCGTGGACCTCGACCGCTTCAAGCTCATCAACGACTCGTTCGGCCACGCGGCGGGCGACCGCCTGCTGATCGACGTCGCCGCACGGTTGCGGCGCGAACTGCGCCCCGCCGACACCATCGCGCGATTCGGCGGCGACGAGCTGACGATCCTGTGCGAGGACCTCGACGGCGAGGCCGGCGCCCTCGGCATCGCGCGGCGGATCGCCGCGGCGTTCGAGGAACCCTTCGGCGTCGACGACGGCGAGGCGTTCCTGCAGGCGAGCATCGGCATCGCGCTCGCCAATGCCGGCGCGACGCCCGAGGACCTCGTGCGCGACGCCGACGCCGCCATGTACAAGGCCAAGGAGCGGGGCCGCTCGCGCATGGAGGTCTTCGACGAGGCCATGCGCGCCGACGCCCGCGCGCGCGTCGCGATGGAGAGCGCGCTGCGGCGCGCGCTCGAGCGCGACGAGCTGCGGATCCACGTCCAGCCGGTGGTCGAGGTCGGCGACGGCCGCATCCAGGGCTTCGAGGCGCTCGTGCGCTGGGAGCACCCCGAGCGCGGGCTCGTCCCACCCGGCGACTTCATCCCGCTCGCCGAGGAGACCGGCCTCGTCGTGCCGATCGGCAACTGGGTCCTGCGCGAGGTCTGCCGCACGCTCCGCCACTGGCACACCGAGATCGGTGCACCGTGGGCGCAGTGCAGCGTGAACCTCTCCGTGCGCCACCTGCAGCAGCCCGACCTCGTGGCGACGGTGCAGGCCGCGCTCGAGGAGAGCGGCATCGCGCCCGACCGCCTGGTGCTCGAGATCACCGAGAGCGCAGTCATGGAGAACGGCGCGGCGACGGTCGAGACGCTGCACGCGCTGCGCGCGCTCGGCGTCCGCCTGGCGCTCGACGACTTCGGCACCGGCTACTCGTCGCTGGCCCACCTGCACCGCTTCCCGCTCGACGTCCTGAAGATCGACCGCAGCTTCACCGCGGCGCTCGGCGACGACCATGAGGGGGCGTCGATCGCCGGCGCGATCGTGTCGCTGGCCGACGCGCTCGGGCTCGTCACGGTCGGCGAGGGTGTCGAGGACCGCGCCCAGCAGCGCCACCTCGAGCGGCTCGGCTGCACGTTCGCCCAGGGCTTCCTCTTCTCTCGACCGCAGCCGCCGGAGCACTTCGACGCCGCCCTCGCGGCCGCAACCGCCGCCGTGGCCGCCTAACGGGCGCCCGCCAGCCGCTCGATCACCGCCGTCGTCAGGCGGTGCAGCGTGCGCACACCGGCCTCGAGATGCTCGGGCCGGGTGTCCTCGTCGCGGTGATGGCTGATGCCGCCGAGGCTCTGGACGAACAGCATCGCGGTCGGCACGCCGGCGCTCGCGGCGTTGGCCGCGTCGTGGAGGGCGCCGCTGAACAGCAGCGGCGCCGCGCCGGTCTCCTCGCGCGCGGCGTCCTCGGCGAGGGCGACGAGGTCGGCGTCGAACTCGATCGGCGCGATGCGCCAGGTGCGCTCCCACTCGATCGCGACGCCCTCCTCGGCGGCGATCCGCTCGCCCGCCGCACGAACCGTGCGCAGCATGGCGGCGAGCGCGGCCGCGTCCGGGTGGCGCTGGTCGACGACGAGCTCGCACTCCCCCGGGACCGCGGTTGGGATGCCGGGGCGGACGCGCACGTCACCGACGGTCGCGCGGCTGCGCTCGTCCGACGCCGCGGCGCGCACGTCGACCACGAGCCGGCTCGCGGCGACGAGCGCGTCGTGGCGCGCGCCCATCGGGAACGCGCCGCCCTGCACCGCCTGTCCGCGGATGCGCACGACGTGGCGCTCGACGCCGGCCGTGCCGGTCACGACGCCGACGGCGATGCCGTCGCGCTCGAGCACCGGCCCCTGCTCGATGTGCAGCTCGAGGTACGCGGCGGCGCGGTCGAGCCGCGCGCGGGCAGCGGGGGCGCGGTCGAGCGCGACTCCGTGCGCGCCGAGCGCCTCGGCGAGCGTCACGCCGTCGCGGTCGACGTCGCCGGCGACCGCGTCCGGGTCGAGCGCGCCGGTGGCGAGGCCCGAGCCGAGGAGGCTGCGTCCGAAGCGCGCGCCCTCCTCGTCGGCCCAGTCGACCAGCGCCACGCTCACCGGCGGCCGGCCAGTCGCGGCCAGGGCGCGCAGGACCTCGAGGCCGCCCAGCACGCCGAGCGCTCCGTCCAGCCAGCCGCCGTCGGGCACCGAGTCGATATGGCTGCCGAGGATGACGGTGCGCTCCGAGGCGCCCGCGAGGCGCGCCCAGAGGTTGCCGGCCTCGTCGGTGTCGACCTCGACCGGGAGGTCGGCCAGGCGCTCGCCCAGCCAGGCGCGGGCGCGGGCCCACGTGTCGGTCCAGGCGAGGCGCTGGGCGCCGCGCTCGTCAGCGGTGAGCTCGCGCAGCGCGCGGAGGTCGGCGACAGCGCGCGCGGGATCGAGCAGCGCCATGTCGCCGGACGCTAGTTGAAACCGAACGACGCAGTCCCGTACCTTTCCGTACCTCCATGCCCCAGTTCTCGAGTCGAGGGCCAAGCGCGCGCCGGTCGCGCCGGCGGACCTGTCCACCGAGGCACTCGTCGCGAGCGAACGGGCAGCGCGCGTGAGCGCGTCCGCGGTGAGCGGCGTCCAGCGCCTGCCGAGCGGGCGGGAGTCCCCTTGGCGTAGCGATGCGGCCCTGCGCGCGATGGCCGCCAAGGGCGACGCCGAGGCCTTCGCCGCGTTGTACGAGCGCCACCAACCCGATCTGCTGCGCTACTGCCGCTCGATCGTCGGCAACGACGACGACGCGCACGATGCCCTCCACGAGGCCATGATGAATGCCTGGGCGGCGCTGCGTCGCGGCGACGGGGGCACCGCACTGCGGCCGTGGCTGTTCCGCATCGCGCGCAACGAGGCGGTGAACGTCCTGCGCCGGCGGCGACCCCACGGCGAGCTCCAGGAGGCGCATGGGATCGCGGCCGGGGGCACGGACGAGGCGCTCGACGTCCGCCAGCGTATGGCCAGCCTGCGCACCGACCTCGCCGCGTTGCCCGAGCGCCAGCGCAGCGCGCTGCTGCTGCGCGAGCTCTGCGGCTTCGGCCACGACGAGATCGCGGTCGTGCTCTCGATCTCGCCCGGCGCCGTCAGACAGGCGGTCTACGAGGCGCGCCTGGCGCTGCACGAGGCGGAGGCGGGGCGTCAGATGGTGTGCGCTGCTGTCGAGCGGGCGCTGTCCGACGGCGACGGCCGCATGTGGCGCCACCGCCGGATTCGGGGTCACCTCCGGGGCTGCGACTCGTGTTCGTCGTTCGCGGAGGCGCTTCGCCGGCGCCGCGCCGAGCTCGGCGCGCTCTTCCCGCCGCTCCCCGTCGCCGGTGCCGCGCGCCTGCTGTCGGAGCTGGGCGGACGCGCCGGGATCGTCGGCGGCGCGTCGTCGACGGCAGCCGGCACGGCCATGGCGCCGTTCGCGGGCGTGACCACGGCGACCGGGAGCCTCGCCTTCGGCAACCTCGTGGCGGGAACCGCGGCCAAGCTGGCGCTGGGATCGGTCGTCGTCGTCGCTGCCGGCGGAGCGCTGGCCGAGGTCGAGCTTCGCGCCTCGCCGCCACCGGCCGTCGTCGCGGATACGCGGGAACGCCCCGCTCCGGCGGTGAACGCGCGCAGCGAGCCCCCGGCGGCGAGCTCCCCACGGCCGGTCGCCGGTCCCGGTGCCGGCGTGCACCCGGGTCGCGACGGGGCAGTCGACCAGACCGGCGGTCACACGTCGCCCGTGGCGGACCCCACGGCAGGTGAGCCGGGCCCGGGCGTGGCAGGACCCGCGGCCACCGGTGCGCGCGACGAGCCCGGCGGGACATCGGCCTCTCCCACGCGTCCCGGGTCAGCGGCCGATTCGCACGCAACCGGGCCGGCGCGGGGCGCAGACGTCGCTGCGCGACCTCCGTCGCCCGCGGACGACCCGGAGAGCCGCCCGACCGTGGCCGGCAAGGCGCGACCGGTCGGCGAGAGGCGACCGTCGGCGCCGGTCGCGACGTCGGTCGGGCGCGCGCCCAGGCCCGATCCTGAACAGCCCGGTCCTACAGTGATCGCTCCGGCGAGGGGCGGAAAGAACGCGGCCGCCCCGGCTGACGCAGCCAAGCCGATCGGCGCCCGCGAAGGAGCATCCGCCCCGGGGCGTCGCGACCGGACGGGTCCGGCGGGCGGTCCGCCCGGCGGGCAGGCCGCGTCGAACCGCTCCGAACGTGCGACGCCGGCGGGGCCGCGGCCGCATCGCGTTCCGAGCGCCCGACCCGGTCGTGGCGACGCCGCTGGCAGTGCCGGCTCCGGTCCGCGATGGCCCGGCGGACCCGAAGGACGCGCCCCCGGCGACACTCCCGCGCGACCGCAGGCCGGCGGGCCCGACCGCGCACGGAACGGAGTGCCCGGCGGCTCACCGGACACCGGCCGAAACGACGACGCCGCTCCGGGCGCGCCGGGGCGCGAAGCGGCCAACGGCTCCGCGAAGCGCAAAGCAGACGGCGGGGCGGGCGACGCGGGACAGCGCTCCGAGCCCACACCCGGTGGCGAGCGTCGCCTCGGCGCCGTCGACACCTCACGCTCCGACGGCAGCCCCACCCCACCCCGCGACGCCTCACGCTCCGAGGACCCGCCCGGCCGCGACGCCTCGCCCTCCGGCGGCCGACCCGGCGACAACCGGGCGGGTGGGCGACCGAGCAGCGAGCCGACCACCGAGTCTCAGCGGCCCTGACCGGCCGCTGACCCGCGTTCGTCCTTGGGGCGGAACCGCACGCGGAGGAGTTGCGCGCCGGCGGGCGAATCCCCCTACGGCCGGCCACCGCCGCGGCCCGGCCGCACACTCTCGAAGAAGGGGGCGCCCACCATGCCGAAGGACACGACGACCAAGGCCACGACGACGAAGCGCGCCGCCGCGAAGGCGGCCGCCAGGCCCGCGACGCGGACGCCGCGCGCCAAGCGTGCGGTCGCCACCGTGAAGCCGAGCCGACGTCGCGCGGCCGCCGCCGCGCCGGTCACCCACGAGCAGATCGCGCTCCGCGCGTACGAGATCCACCTCGAGGGCACCGACGGCGACGCGCTCGCCCACTGGCTGCGCGCCGAGCGCGAGCTCGTCGGCGCCTGATCCGGCACGTCTCGGGCCGGCGGCTCCCGGCGACGCGGGGGCCGCCGTCCGATATGTAGCATCGCGCGCATGCCCGACGTCGCCATGCCGCGCCTGTCCGACTCCATGGAGGAGGGCACCATCCTCAAGTGGCTCAAGTCCGACGGCGACGAGATCGCCAAGGGCGAAGAGCTGGTCGAGATCGAGACCGACAAGGCGACGATGACCTACGAGGCCGACGCCGACGGCAGGCTCGAGATCGTCGCCGACGAGGGCTCCACGCTCGCGATCGGCGAGGTCATCGCGCGCATCGGCGAGGGCGGCGGCTCCTCCGCCGAGGCCTCAACCGACGGCGGCGCCGAGCACGAGGCCTCCGCCGAGGGCGAGGGCGAGGGCGACGGCGAGGACTCGGGCGGCGGGACCGCCACGAAGACCGAGGCCGAAGACGAGGGCGAGGAGCCCGGCGAGGAGGACGGCGGCGACGAGGACGAGGGGCAGGCCGAGGAGGAGCAGGAGGAGGAGCGCGAGGCGCAGCCGACCGCCTCCGCGGACGGCGACGGCGACGGCGCGAGCGCCGGCAAGACCGCCGAGGCCCCGCGCGCCCCGTCGGCCGAGGGCAACGGCGGGCGCCCGAAGGCCTCGCCGGTCGCGCGCCGGATCGCGCGCGAGCAGGGCATCGACCTCTCGACGCTCGAGGGCACCGGACCGGGCGGGCGGATCGTCAAGGCCGACGTCGAGGCCGCCGCCTCCGGCGGCGGTGCGGCGGCGCCCGAGGCGGGCCGCGCCGAGGCGGCCGAGGAGCCCCAGGCGAGGGAGGCGCCGGAGCGCGAGGAGGCCCCGGCCGAGGCGCCCGAGCGCGAGGAGGAGGCCGCCGAACGCGAGCCCGAGCGCGAGAAGGCGCCGGCCGCCCAGACCGGCAAGGGCGAGGTGACGATCCAGGAGCCCTCCCGGATCCAGCAGATCATCGCCCGCCGGATGGCCGAGTCGAAGGCGACCATCCCCCACTTCACGCTGTCGACCGACGTCGACATGGAGGGCGCCGTCGAGCTGCGCGAGCAGCTCAAGGCGCTGGCGGAGCAGCAGGACACCGCCGTCCCGTCGTTCAACGACATGGTCGTCAAGGCCTGCGCGATCGCGCTGCGCGACTTCCCGCTTGTCAACGGCGGCTATCGCGACGGCAAGTACGAGCTCTACAGCCGCGTGAACATCGGCGTGGCGGTGGCCGGCGAGGGCACGCTGATCGTCCCCACCATCTTCGACGCCGACCACAAGGGCCTGGGCCAGATCGCCAAGGAGTCGCGCGAGCTGGCGGAGAAGGTGCGCGACGGCAAGATCAGCCCGCCCGAGCTGTCCGGCGCGACGTTCTCGATCACGAACCTCGGCATGTACGGCGTGACGAGCTTCACCGCGGTTATCAACCCGCCGCAGGCGGCCATCCTGGCCGTCGGGATGATGGAGCCCAAGCCCGTCGTGCGCGACGGCGAGGTGGTGGTCCGCCACGGCATGAACGTGACGATCGCCTGCGACCACCGGATCCTCAGCGGCGCGCCGGCGGCCGAGTTCCTCGCCCGCGTGAAGGCGATCCTCGAGCAGCCGATCGCGCTGGCGCTGTAGGGCCGCGCGCCCGCGATCGGCGGCCGAGCAGGCCGCCGGCGGTCTGGCCGGCGCCGTCCACGATGTGCGCCGCGGCCTCGCCGGCGCCGGCGAGCGCCGGGGTGGACGGCGCGGCGCCTGGGAGCACGGCGCCGGCCGCGACCTACGAGGCGCCCGCGCCCGGCCACGTCTGGAACCCGAGCACCGCGGCCACCACCAGGCCGTCCAGGACGGCGGCGGCCGTGAGCGCCGTCCCCGCGCCGAGCGTGGCGAGGGCTCCGTTCGTCGTCTTCATGCCGGGGCTCAGCGCGCCCGCCGGGCCGGGTTGTCGGGTCCGGCGAGAACCGAGTTGGGGTTCTGGTCCCGATCCCGCCTGACCGCCGGGGGGCGCTGGTCGGTGTCCACGATGACACAGAACGACCGCCGCGGATCCGGTCCGGGGACGCATGTTCGATAGAGGTCGGGGCCCGGCTGCCATGTGTCCATCCGGTCGACGTTGGCACGGAACGCGGCGGGCGCCCGGGCCAGCACGTACCGTCGGGCGGCCACGGCCTGCTCCTCGAACGCCCGCTCGCCGGCCCGCATGGCCGGCCGGTGGGCGACCCCCAGGATCGCGAGGCCGAGGCAGACCGCGCCGAGGAGCGCCGTCCCGGCGCGGTCGTCGGCGACGACCTTCGGCAGCGCGGCGCGCCGGCGCCGCAGCAGCCGCCCGGCCAGCGGCGCTCCGATCGCGACCGCGACGAGGTTGAAGAAGAAGGACAGCAGCACGGCCCCGAACGGCTCCGGCGCGGTGTCGCCCGCGATCGGCAGCTCGTGCAGGAGCACGGCGTCCACGGCGATCGCGACGACGAACGCGGGCCACATCGTGGCGCCCCGCAGGCGCCAGCGCAGCCGCGTCCACCACACGCGCTCGCTCATCCCATCAGCCAGCGTAGATGACCGCATCGGCCATCCCGGCCCGCCGCTAGAGTTGGCCGCGCTTTCAGTGAGAGGCGTGCCGTGCGGAGCGGAAGACCCCGGCCCCGGCGCGAACCCAGGGCCACGGACGGCGACCCCGCCGGGCCCCCGACCACAAGGAACGACAGCCGGATGGCCACGAGCACCGCAGAGTGGGCGCAGGACCCCTCCGCCGTATCCGAGCACTTGACGCTCGACGATCGCGTCGCCCTCCTCAGGTACATGCTGCTGATGCGCGGCATCGAGGAGCGCGCGATGAACCTCTACCGCCAGGGCAAGGTGCCCGGCTCCTTCTACGACGGCTACGGGCAGGAGGCCGTCTCGGTCGGCGCCACGTTCGCCATGTCCGCGCAGGACCGCCTGTGCGTCCTGCATCGCGACCTCGGCGCGCACCTGATCCGCGGCGTCACCCCGGCGCGCGTCCTCGGCCAGTACATGGGCCGCGAGGGGGGCATCACCGGTGGGCGCGACGGCAACGTGCACTTCGGCGACCACCGCCTCGGCTGCGTCGGGATGGTGTCGATGCTGCCCGACATGATGCTCGTCGCCACGGGGATGGCGATGGCGTTCAAGCTGCGCCACGAGGCGCGGTGCGCGATCACCTGGTTCGGCGACGGCTCGACCTCGCGCGGCGACTTCCACGAGGCAATGAACTGGGCCGGCGTGCAGCGCCTGCCGGTGATCTTCGTGCTCGAGAACAACCAGTACGCGTACTCGACCCCGCTCGACCACCAGTTCGCGGTCGACCCGGTCGAGCGCGCCCAGGCGTACGGCTTCCCCGGGATCAGCGTCGACGGCAACGACGTCGAGGCCGTGTTCGAAGCCACGCGCCAGGCCCGCGAGCGCGCGCTCGCCGGCGACGGGCCGACGCTGATCGAGGCGGTCACGATGCGCATGCACGGCCACGCGGCCCACGACGACATGAAGTACGTGCCCAAGGAGCAGGTCGAGGAGTGGCGCAAGAAGGACCCCATCGACCGTCAGGAGGCGCGGATGCGCGACCTCGGCGTCGACACCGGCGCCGTCCGCGCCGAGGTCCGCGACGCGATCGACGCGGGCACGCAGGAGGCGCTTGCGATGCCGATGCCCGATCCGGCGACCGCAATCGACCGGATCTTCTACGAGGGCGAGGAGGACGTCGTGCTCGGCGACGGCAACGCCCCCTGGAGCGGGTTCGCCCGCGCGGCGGGCGGGGTGTGACCATGGCGACGATGACGTACCTGCAGGCGATCTCCGACGGCATGCGCCAGGAGATGCGCAACGACGAGCGGGTCCTCGTCATGGGCGAGGACATCGGCGTCTTCGGCGGCGCGTTCAAGGTGACCGACGGCTTCCTCGACGAGTTCGGCCCCGACCGCGTCATGGACACGCCGCTGGCCGAGTCGGGGATCATCGGCACCGCGATCGGGGCGGCCGTCGTCGGGCTGCGGCCGATCGCCGAGATGCAGTTCGCGGACTTCATCTCGTGCGGGTTCGACCA
>DATAAR010000091.1:0-10690 GCA_036259975.1 Solirubrobacteraceae bacterium
ATCGCCCCGCGCGCGCGGTCGATGGGCGCCAGCGAGCGCGCGGCCGCGAGCGCGTCGGCGGCCGCGAGCGCGGCCGCGCCGAGCTCTGCGCGCGCCGCGGACAGGTCCACCGGACGGACGGACGGCAGCGCGGGGCGCGTCTGTCCGCGGCTGCGCAGCTCGTCGTGCGCGTCGCCGACCATCGCCGCGAGCCGGTCGGGCCCGTACGCGGCGACCAGGTCGAGCGCGTCGGCGCGTGGCGCGCCGTCGTCGCGGTCGGCCAGGAAGCCGGCCAGCGCGGCGTCGAACGCCTCACGGCGCAGCGCCCGCGCGCCGGCCTCGTCGAGCACCGCGAACGCCGGGTCGAGTCCAGCGGCGACGGCGTGCGCGCGCAGCACCCGCGCGCAGAAGCCGTGGAACGTCATGACCCACGTGGCCTCGGTGTCGCGCGCGGCCTCGCGCTCGCCGAGCTCCAGCAGGCGCGCCCGCACGCGCGAGCGCAGCTCGCCGGCCGCCTTGTCGGTGAAGGTGATCGCCAGCACCTGCGCGGGCCGCAGGCCGTCCTCGACGACGGAGCGCACGAAGCGCTCGACGAGCACCGACGTCTTGCCCGAGCCGGCGCTGGCGGACAGCAGCAGCGGGCCCTCGCGCCGGGCGATCGCGGCCGCCTGCTCGTCGGTGAACGGTCGCCCGCCGGCGCCGAGCATCGCCCCGTCCGCGAGCGCGCTCATCGCTCGCACCGGCAGATCGAGGGATGCGCGCAGCCGCCGTTCCACGCACAGCTCTCGGGGCGCGGCGCGAGCGCCCCCGACCGGATCCCGCGGACGGCCTCGAGCGCGGCGGCGAGCACCTCGTCGAGGCGCTCCTCGTACGCGCCGGGGTCGAGCCGGTCGCTCGCGACCGCCGCCAGGCCCGGGTCCGCGTCGGCGCGCAGCAGCCCGCGCGGCCGGGCGTCCTCGGCGCCGAGCGGCTGGTACAGGCCGCCGACGGCCTCCGGCCCGAGTAGGTGCGGCAGCGCGAGCATGTAGAGGCCGATCTGCAGCTTCGCCTGCGCCAGCCACTTCGCCGCGGGCGGCGCCGAGCGTCCCTTGTAGTCGTACACGATCGCCTCGCGGCCGTCGGGGCTGACGTCGACGCGGTCGATCCGCCCGGTCAGCCGGAGCTCCCCGCCGGCCAGCGCCACCGGCGGAAGCTCGTCCTGCCCGCCGCCGAAGCGCAGCTCGAAGTGGCCCGGCACCATCGCCGACCCGGCGTGTGCCGCGTGGTCGAGGTAGCGGACCAGGTCGGCCTCGAGGCGCCGCAGCGCCGAGCGCAGGCGCTCGGGGTTCACCGAGATCCGCGCCTCGGCGGCATGGCGCTCCATCGCCGCGTGCAGGTGACGCTTGGCCGCGTCCAGCCGCTCGGGGGTCAGGCCCGCGCCCTCGGCGGCGAGGTCACGCAGCGCCTGCTCGAGGACCTTGTGGGCGAGCTCGCCGCGCAGCAGCGGCTCGGGGTCGGGCGCGAGCTCGCCGGGGTCGAGCAGGCGGTCGACGAACCACTTCACCGGGCAGCCGGTCCAGGCCTCGAGCGCCGAGGCCGACCACGTCTCGCTGGCGCGGAGCTCGGCGAGGACCGCCGGATCGGACAGCGGGGCGATCGGCGCCGGCGGCCGGCGCCGCGCCGTGCCCTCCGCCGCGAGCTGCGCGCGCAGGCGCTCGCGCTCGGTCGGCGCGAGCGGGCCCTCGAAGCCGGCGGCGCCCAGCGGACGGCGCAGCACCTCCGGCACCGGGTCGAGCAGGTCGAGGAGGTCGTCGACGAACAGGGAGCGGACGGCCGGCTCGCCCTCGTCGTCGGCGGCGTGCCACGACAGCACGAGCACGTCGGTGGGCCGCGAGACCGCGGTATAGAAGAAGAACCGCTCGACGTCGAGCTGGTCCTCGCGCAGCGGGAGCCGCAGGCCGGAGGCGGCGTTCAGCGCGCGCCGCTCGGCGTCGCCGAGGAACGGCTCCGGGCGCCCCGGCCGCGGGAACGCACCCTCCTGGAGGCCGCACACGAACAGGGCCCGGACGCGGCGGGCGCGGATGCGGTCCGGCGACGTCACCTCGACGGCGCCGGGATGCGCGCGCTCGCCGGCGGGGACCTCGAGGTCCTCGAGCGCGCGGGCGAGCTCGGCGGGCGCGGGGGCCAGCCCTCGGCCGCCCTCGGCCAGCGCGCCCAGCTCGCCGAGCGCCGCGCGCAGCGCCCCGGCCACGCGCGCGTCGAGCGCCTCGGTGCCCACGAGCACCGGCGCCTGGCCGCGCCACGGCGCCGCGAAGAGGGCGGCGGCCTCCGCGGACAGCCGCTCGCACAGCGCCGCCGGGCCGCGCGCGCCGGCCGCCGCGACGCGGTCCAGCTCCTCCAGGCGGAACTCGGGATGGGCGGCCTGCCACAGCGCGCGCGCCTCGGCGGCGGTGCGGGCGCCGGAGCGCCGCGCGTCGGCCTCGAGGCGGTCGGCCAGCGCGGCGCGCACGAGCTTGCCCGGCGTGCGCAGCCACGCGAGCAGGTCATCGGCGGAGCCGTCGAGCAGCGCGCAGCGCAGCAGGCCGACGAGCCCGCGCCCGAGCGCGGTGTGCCCCGCCGGCGTGCGCCGCCCGATCGCGACCGGCACGCCGGCGGTCGCAAACACGTCCGCCAGCAGCGCCGCGTGGTCGTCCGGCTCGCGGAGCACGACGGCGATGTCGCCCGGCGCGAGGCCCTCGTCGCGGATCAGGCTCGCCACGCGCGCGGCCACGAGCTCGAACTCCGCGCGCTCGCCGCCGCCCTCCAGCAGCTCCACCGCGCCGCCCGGGTCGGTCCGCGGCGCGCCGGTCTCGAACAGCCCGCGCTCGAGGTCGTGCAGGGCGAGCCCGGCGTAGTGCTCGTCGCGCGCGGGCAGCGCGACGTGCTCGGGGCGAAGCGCGAGCAGCTCCTGGAACGTGCCGCCCCGGCCCGCGAACGCCGCGCGGCCCGGCTCGTACGTGAGCGAGACGGTCACCTCGGCGCCGCAGTGGAGGGCGAGCGTCTCGATCGCGTCGCGCTGGAGGGGCTCCAGGTCGTCGAAGCCGTACAGGAACACGGGCGTCGCACCCCACCGGGCCGGCTCGAGCCGCAAGGCGTCGAGGGCGGCCACGGCGTGCAGGCGCGCGTCGCGCCGGCCCAGCCGGGCCAGCGCGTCGCGATACGCGCCGTACAGCGCGCCGAGCTCCTCGGCGTACTGCGCCTGCGCCGGCGCCTGAGCCGCCCACGAGCGCAGCGCCGCGTACCAGCGCCCCGGGTCGACCCGCTGCTCCTCGAGCTCGTCGACGAGGCCGAGGAACGCGGGCAGGAAACCGGGCGTGGCGGCCGAAGCGGCGAGGCGGTCGAGCCGCGCGCGCGCCACCGCGGCGGCCGCGACGCGCTCACGCGCGAGGCGTCCGAGCGGCCGGCCGGGGACGCCCGCACGTCGCGCGATCTCGCGCTCGAGCCACGCGAAGCGCAGCACGCGCACGCCGAAGACGGCACCCGCCTCGGCGAGCTCGCGCCGGTAGTGCTCGACGTCGGCGGCGGTCGGCACGATCAGCAGCGGATCGCGTGGCAGCGCGGCGCGGTACGCGGCCAGCACGTGGCCCGCCTTCTCGGCGTTCGCTGGGCCGGTGACGAGCGTCAGGGGCATGGACGGGACAGGGTCGCGCACGCGGCGGCGGATCTGACACAGCGGATTGAGCCATGGTCACACCGCCGCGCGTATCCCCTGCGTGCGCCTGGGATTCGCCGTGAAGGTGCTCGGCGCCGGCGGCCTGCCCTCCCACGACACGCGGCGCTGGCAGTCGGGCCCCCACCTGTCCGTCTCGCTCGACCGCCTCGAGGCGATCCTCGGCTACCTCGAGGACAACGGGATCGCCATGTACCGCATGGCGACCGCACTGGCGCCCTACGCGTCGCACCCCGACCTGCCGCAGTTCCGCGACCAGCCGCGCGCGTGCGCCGAGCGCCTGGCCGCGGTCGGGGCGCGGGCCCGGGCGGGCGGCGTGCGGCTGTCAACCCATCCCGGCCAGTACACCGTGCTCAACTCGGAGGACGAACGCGTCGCCCGGCTGGCCGTGGCGGAGCTCGAGGTGCAGGCGCAGATCCTCGACGGCATGGGACTGGGTCACGAGGCGGTCGTCGTGCTGCACGTCGGCGGCGCGGCCGGCGGCGTGCGCGCCGCGCTCGACCGCTTCGCCCGCGGCTTCGAGCGGCTGTCCGAGGCGGCGCGGGCCCGAGTCGTGATCGAGAACGACGATCGCAGCTTCGGCCTGGCCGACGTGCTGTCGTTGTCCAAGCGGATCGGACGGCCGGTGGTCTGGGACGTGCTGCACCACCACTGCCACGACCCGGACCGAATCCCGGACCGCGAGGCGCTCGAGCTCGCGGCGGCGACGTGGCCGCCGGGCGTGCGGCCGAAGGTCCACTTCTCCTCGCCGCGCACCGACGCGACCGAGCGCCGCCGCCGCGTCGGCCGCCGGGTGCAGCGCACGCTGGCGCTGCCGGCGCTGCGCGCGCACGCCGACCTCGTCGACCCGATCGCGTTCGAGCACTTCCTGACGCACACGGCGGCGGGGCTCGACGTCGACGTGATGCTCGAGGCGAAGGCCAAGGACCTCGCGCTGCTGCGGCTGCGGGAGCAGCTCTCGGCGCGCGGGCTGACGCCGGAGGCGCGCGGCTGATCCCGGCGCCCGGCGCCGCCCGTGGCGCCCACCGAGAGGGGGTGATGCGCTTTCTCCCTGCATGTGTACGGGACGCGCATCACCCCCGGCGACCGCCCGATCGCCACCGGCGAACCGGTCTACCTTCCCCTCGACGAGGCTGTCCGCGAACGTCGAGGCCCGGCGCGAGCGCCTCGAGCGGAACGCCGCGACCGGACGCGCCTACGCTGCCGCCGCGCCCGAGTCGGTCGAGGCCGAGGCGGCCGCCTCGGCCCCCTCGCCCGTGTCTTCCTCGGGCGGCTTGGCGCCCTCGCGCGCCCACGGCTCGTCGAACTCGACGCGCCACTTGCCATCCTCGGTCTGCATCAGGGCGAGGCGGGCGCGGAACGACCGCCCGCTGCGGCCCTTGAAGCCCGTCACCGGCTTCTCGGTGCGCCCGGCCGCGATGAGCTCGCGCGCGACCGCCGGCGGCAGCTGCTTGCCGGCCTTCGCCTTCCAGATCACGAAGCCGCAGCCCGGGTCCTCGCGCGACCAGCAGGAGTAGCCCTTGCGGTTCTCGTTGATGTCGTGCCCGCAGATCGGGCACGGGCCGAGGTTCGCGCGCGGGATGCGCACGTCCTTGAGCGTCGTGTCGAGCGTCCCGACCGTCTGGCCCGCGAACTTCGCGATGTCCTCCATGAACCGCTCGCGGCGCTCCTCGCCCCGCTCGATCAGCCCGAGCCGGCGCTCCCAGTCGCCCGTGAGCGCCGGCGACGTGAGCGGATGCTCGGCGAGCAGGCGGATCACGTTCAGGCCCTTCTCCGTGGCGACCAGGGCGCGGCCCTCGCGCTCGACGTAGCCGACGTCGATCAGGCGCTCGATGATCGCCGCGCGGGTCGCGGGCGTCCCGATGCCGGAGTCCTTCATCGCCTCGCGCAGCTCGTCGTCGTCGACGAGCTTGCCGGCCGTCTCCATCGCGCCCAGCAGCGACGCGTCGGTGTAGCGCCGCGGCGGCTTGGTCTCCTTCTCGAGCGCCTCGGCCTCGCGCGTGGTCACCTGCTCGCCGCGGTCCAGGCGCGGGAGCTGCTGCTCCGAGCCCTCGTCGTCGTCCGCGCCATCGCCCTCCGGCAGCTCGCCGTACACGCCCCGCCAGCCCGGCACGAGCAGCACCTTGCCGCGCGTGCGGAACACGTACGACTCGACCGTGGTCTCCACGCGCGTGTTCTCGAAGACGGCCTCCGGGTGGAACACGGCCAGGAAGCGCCGCGCGACCAGGTCGAACACGCGCCGGTCGTCGCTGTTGAGCCGCGAGAGGTCGTGGGCCGAGTTCGTCGGGATGATCGCGTGGTGGTCGCCGACCTTGGCGTCGTCGACCACCCGCCCGAGCGGCAGCAGGTCCAGGCTGGCGACGTACCGCGCCGCCTTCGCGTACTCGGGGCCGTCGCTGCCGACCTGCGCCGCGGTCGGCTTGATCTCGCCGACCATGTCGCTGGTCAGGTAGCGGGAGCTCGTGCGCGGATACGTGAGGACCTTGTGGTCCTCGTAGCAGCGCTGCGCCGCCGCGAGCGTGCGGCGCGCCGAGAAGCCGAAGCGGGTGTTCGCCTCGCGCTGGAGCGACGTGAGGTCGAACAGCAGCGGCGGGCGCTCCTTGCGCTCGGACTTGTCGAGCTTCGTGATCTCGCCGCGCCTGCCGCGGACCGCGGCGACGATCTTCTCGGCCTCCTCGGCGCTGGCCAGCCGCGGCTGGGCGCCCGCGTGGAAGCGGCCCGCGTAGCGGCGGTCGTCGTCGGTGGCGAAGCGCGCGTCGACGAGCCAGTACTTCTCCGGCTTGAAGGCGCGGATCTCCTCCTCCCGGCGCGTGAGGATCGCCAGCGTGGGCGTCTGCACGCGCCCGAGCGAGACGGCGCCGTCGAACGACGACCGGAGCCGGATCGTGGCGGCGCGGGTGGCGTTCATGCCGACGATCCAGTCGGCCTCCGAGCGCGACTTGGCCGCCTCCTCGAGCTGCTTCATCTCCTCGTCGGGACGCAGGTGCGCGAGCGCGTCGAGCATGGCCTGCCTGGTCATCGAGGACAGCCAGAGGCGCTCGACCGGCTTCCTCGTGCCGCCGGCCTGCTCGATGACCCACTTGAAGATGAGCTCGCCCTCGCGCCCGGCGTCGCAGGCGTTGACGATCCTCCCGACGTCGTCGCGCCGCAGCAGGTCGCGGACCACCGCCATCTGCTTCTGCGAGCGCTCGTCGCGCACCACCAGCTTGAACTGGCGCGGCACGATCGGCAGGTCGGCCATCCGCCACTTCTTGAACTTGTCGTCGTACTCGTCGGGCTCGGCGAGCTGGACGAGGTGCCCGACCGCCCAGGTGATGACGTGCTCGGGCCCCTCCAGCCAGCGCGCGGTCTTCTCGCCCGCGCCGCTGTGCTTCTGGAACGGGCCGGGCAGCACGCGCGCGAGGTCCTGCCCGACACTCGGCTTCTCGGCGATGAGGAGGGTCTTGGCCATTGGGCGGGGAGCGTAGCGGCCGCACCGTCCCGGCCCGGCTCAGCGCGCGCAGGGCCCCGTGTCGACCGGGCCGGAGGCGGTGGCGAGGATGTCGCGCACGATCGAATTGGGCACGCCGAAGCCGCCCACCGGGCCGCCGCTGCGGCTGGCGGCGAAGATCGTCGTGACGACCCGCCCGCGGGTGTCGACCATCGGGCCGCCCGAGTTGCCGGGCCGCACGAGCCCACGGAACGTCGTCAGCCGCCGCCGCACCGGCCCCCGCCCGTAGGCGTCCTGGGTCAGGACGCTGCGGGTCGCCCCGACGCGCCCGGCGCGCACGTCGTACGGCCCGTTCTCGGGGAAGCCGAGGATCGCCGCCTGCGTTCCGGAGCGCGCCCGCAGCGCCAGCTCGAGCGGCGTCCCGCCGAGGCCGTCGACGCGCAGGACGGCGATGTCGTTGCGCGGATCGAACGCGATCGCCTGCGCGTCGTGGCGGTCGCCGCGGCCGCCGAGCTGGGCGGTCGTGTCGTCCTGGCCGGCGACGACATGGGCGTTCGTGACGACGATCCCGTCGCGCGCGATCCAGCCCGAGCCCTCGACTCCGAGCCCGCACGCCGTGCCCTGGATCTTCACCACCCCGCCGCCGGCGACGCGGACCTGCGGGTCCCTGGCGATCGCCGCGCGCGGCGGCGCCACGCGCGCCGACGGCCCGTCGATCCGCGGGAACGGGTCGAAGCGCGCGAGCGCGTTGAGGATCGGCCCCGACGGGGGCAACGCGTCGTTGAGGGCCTGCAGGATCGTCGACCGCTGCATCTCGTCGCGCAGCGTCCGCGCGCCGGGGGTCTGCAGCGCCACCGCGCCGGCGATCCACACGAGCCCGAGCGCGACGGCGCCGCTGAGCACCGCGCCGCCGGCACCGTCGACGAAGCCGAAGCCGGGCACGCGCAGCCGGCGGCGGATCCCGACGCCGAGCGTCTCCATCAGGCTCGCGAGCAGCAGCCCCCCGAGCAGCGCGCCGAACAGCGCGAACAGCGGCGCGTAGGGCGACTGCGAGCCCGACTCGATCACGAGCGCCCCGACCCGCCCGCCGAGGAACAGCCCGCCGGCGAAGCCGACCAGCGTCGCCGCGCCGATGACGAAGCCCTGCGCGTAGCCCGCGAACGCCGCCACGAGCGTGAGCGCGACAATGATCCAGTCGACCGAGGTCACGACGGCGCCGGAGGCTACCCTGAAGCGGGTGGGGGGCCAGCCACATGGCGGGAACCGCGCCGGAGCGCAGCGCCCCTCACCGGCACGCGCACGCAAGCGGCGGCGGGCGGTCCTGGGCGCCGGCGCGATCGTCGCCGGCGCCGCGTTCCTCACCGGTCTCGTGCTCGGCGCGCAGCACGTCCCCAGCGCCCAGCGCAGCGCCGAGCGGTTCGCGGCCGCGTGGCAGCGGGGCGACTACGCGGCGATGTACAGCGAGCTGTCCGAGCGCGAGCGCGCGCGAGTGCGCCGCAGCGCGTTCACCTCCGCCTACCAGCGCGCGCTTCACACGGCGACGGCCCGGCGCGTCGTGGCCGGGCCCACGCGCCGCGACGGCGACGCCTACCGCATACCCGTGCGCATCGACACGCGCATCTTCGGGACGATCCGCGGCGCCGTGCGCGTCCCGGTGGGCGACGCCGGCGTCGACTGGTCGCGCGATCTCGTGTTCCCGGGCCTGCGTCGCCGCGAGCGCCTGTCGCGCAGGACCTGGCTGCCCGAGCGCGCCGCGCTCCTCGCGCGCGACAAGACCCCGCTGGCCCGCGGCTCAGCGCGTTCCTCGCCGCTGGGGCCGGTGGCGAGCGCCCTCACGGGCGTGCTGGGCCCGATCCCGGCCGACCGCCGCGCCGAGCTGGCGAGGCTCGGCGTGCCGCCGGACGCGGTCGTCGGCGCGAGCGGCCTGGAGCGGATCTTCGACACCCGCCTGCTCGGCCGCCCGGGCGGCGACCTGCGGGCCGGCGGGCGGCTGCTGGCCCACGCCGAGCCGCAGCGCGCCGAGCCGGTGCGGACGACGATCTCGACCCGGGTCCAGGCCGCCGCGGTGGACGCGCTCGGGCCGCGGCTCGGCGGTGTCCTGGCGCTCGACCCGCGCAGCGGGGCGGTGCTCGGCGCGGCGGGCATCGCGCTCTCGGGCCTCCAGCCGCCGGGCTCGACGTTCAAGATCATCACCGTCACCGGTGCGCTCGAGGCGCGCCTGACCCGCCCGAGCACCCGCTATCCGGTGCAGACGGAGGCGACGCTCGAGGGTGTCGAGATCGAGAACGCCAACGGCGAGGCGTGCGGCGGCACGCTGGTCGCGTCGTTCGCCGAGTCGTGCAACTCGGTGTTCGCGCCGCTCGGCGCGCGGCTGGGCGCAGAGCGCCTCGTCGATGTGGCGGAGCGCTTCGGCTTCAACCACGACCCCGGCGTCCCGGGGGCTGCCATGAGCACGATCCCGGCGGCCGAGGAGATCGGCGACGACCTCGCGGTCGGCTCGTCGGCGATCGGCCAGGGGCGCGTGCAGGCGACCGCCCTCCAGATGGCGGTCGTGGCGGCGACGATCGGCCTGCGCGGCCGGCGTCCGCGCCCGACGCTCGACTTCGGCGCCTCGCGCGCCGGCGCGCCCACGACGCGGGCGACGAGCGCGCGCACGGCGGGGACCGTCGAGCGCCTCATGCTCGCAGTCGTGCGCGGCGGCACCGGCACGGCGGCGGCGATCCCCGGCGTGAAGGTCGCGGGCAAGACCGGCACGGCGGAGCTGAAGACGACGGTGCGCTGCGAGCCCGACCCTGCGAACCCGGAGGCGTGCCCCGAGCAGCAGCCCGACGACCCCAGCGACACCGACGCGTGGTTCGCCGCGTATGCGCCGGCCGGCGACGGGCGCCCGCGCGTGGCGGTCGGGGTGATGCTCGTCGGTGCCGGCGCAGGTGGCGATACCGCCGCGCCGGCGGCGCAGGACGTGCTCGCCGCGGCGCTCGCCGCAACCTCGCAGCCTTGATGGATTCTTGACGCTCGCGCGCACTAGGGTCGGCCCGACAAGCTCCGCGGTCCGGCCCGCCGGGGCGGTAGGCCGGGTCCGGGCGGCGGGGGAGGCAGCGTCAGAAGGGAGCAGTGCATGAAGCGCAAGGCATTCGCCGTGCTCGCACTCGCCGCGTTGCTGGTCGGAGTGGTCGCGGTGAGCGCGCTCGGCCGCGGGGATCAGGCCGCGACCTCGGCCAACGTCAACATGCGGGGCGCGCCGCCGAACTTCAGCTTCCAGGGGGTCCCGAAGGACTTCAGAGCGGGCACCGTGCGATTCACCGTCCGCAACACGTCGAGCGGACAGGTGCGCCACAACTTCATCGTCTACCGCCTGTCGAGCAATGGCAATCGGATGACGCGCGTCTTCGGCAGCCGCACGCTGCCGGCGGGCGAGCGCCAGACCTTCAGCCGGCGCCTGAGCGCCGGCACGTACATCGCGCTCTGCACGGTCGGCAACGGCTTCCACGCCGCCCACCGGATGGTGTCGGCCTTCCAGGTCGCGCGGTAGCGCCCACGGCCGCGACTTGCGGACAGACCGCCGTCGGCGGGCGCCCGACTCGGGCGCCCGC
>DATAAR010000092.1:0-1731 GCA_036259975.1 Solirubrobacteraceae bacterium
GATCGGCACGATCCAGTGGGTCGCGACCGGCTACCTCCTCGCGCTCGCCGTCGTGATCCCGCTGTCCGGCTGGCTGTCGGAGCGCTTCGGCGCGCGCCGCATCTGGATGGTCTCGGTGACGCTCTTCGGACTCGGCTCCGCACTGTGCGGGCTCGCGACGTCGGCCGAGATGCTGATCGGGCTGCGCGTGCTGCAGGGCCTCGGCGGCGGGATGATCATGCCGGTCGGCATGACCCTGCTCGCGCAGAGCGCCGGGCCACGCCGCATGGGCGCGGTGATGGCGGTCGTGGGCGTGCCGATGCTGCTCGGGCCGATCGCCGGGCCGGTCATAGGCGGCGTCATCGTCGACGGCGCCTCGTGGCGCTGGATCTTCCTCGTGAACGTGCCGATCGCCGTGCTCGCGCTGGTCCTCGCGGCGCGCGTGCTCGACCGCGACGCCGGCCGCGCCGACGCCGGCCGGCTCGACTGGGTGGGCGCGCTGCTGCTCTCGCCGGGGCTCGCCGCCGTCGTGCTCGGGCTGGCGGAGACGCAGAGCCACGGCGGGGTCACCGCGCCGGGCGCGTACGTGCCGATGCTCGCGGGAGCGGCGCTCGTCGCGCTGTTCGTGCGGCACGCCTGGCGGGCCGAGCGGCCGCTGATCGACGTCCGCCTGTTCCGCTCGTCGGCCTTCGGCGCGGCCGCCGCGACGACGTTCATGGTCGGGGCCGCGCTGTTCGGCGGGATGCTGCTGCTTCCCCTGTACTTCCAGCTCGCCCGCGGGGAGACCGCGCTGAGCGCCGGGCTCCTTCTCGCGCCGCAGGGCGTCGGCGCGGCCCTCGCGATGCCGTTCGCGGGCCGGCTCACCGACCGGCTCGGCGGCGGGCGCATCGCCCTCGCCGGCTCGGCGATCCTGCTGCTCGGGACGCTCCCGCTCGCCGCCGTGGGCTCCGACACGCCCTTCGCGCTGATCGTGGCCGCCCTGGTCGTCCGCGGCGTCGGCGTCGGCGCCACGATGATGCCGGCGATGGCGGCCGCGTACGCCGTGCTGCAGCCGTCGGAGGTCCCCCGCGCCACGAGCGCGCTCAACGCGCTGCAGCGCGTCGGCGGCTCGGTCGGGACCGCGCTGCTGGCGGTCGTCCTCGAGCGGCAGGTCCAGGCCGGGACGCCGAGCGGCACCGCGTTCGCGCACAGCTTCGTCTGGGCAGTCGGGCTCGTCGTGCTGGCGGTGGTGCCGACGCTGGTGCTCGCGCGCGAGGAGCGGCGCGCCGCGACCACTTGATCCGCGCCCGCCCGCAGGCGTAGGGTCGCTCTGCAACGCAGGGGCCTATCGAAGGAGGGAGGACCGATGGCGACGAGCACCGCGCTCGAGGTCAAGAGCTTCGACTCGCCGGACGAGACGCGTCCGTTCGAGGGCAAGGGCAAGGCGGAGGTGGTGAACGTCGGCGGCCGCACGGTCGGCCGCGGCACGTTCGAGCCGGGCTGGCGCTGGTCGGAGAACGTCAAGCCGATCGCGGGCACCGACAGCTGCCAGGTGTCGCACCTCGGCTACGTCCTGTCGGGCCGCATGCGCGTGACCATGGACGGCGGGAACTCGGGCGAGGTCGGCCCGGGCGACGTGGTCGCGATCGCGCCCGGCCACGACGCCGAGGTCGTCGGCGACGAGCCGTGCGTGATGCTCGACTTCGGCGAGTTCGGCGACTACGCGAAGCGCTAGACGACGTCGATCCGCTGCCGCGCGTGCGCGTCCGGGCC
>DATAAR010000093.1:0-15614 GCA_036259975.1 Solirubrobacteraceae bacterium
CGACGCTCCACGTCGCCCGCCGGCCCGCGAAGCGCAGGTCGACGCCGGGATACAGCCCGCGGTAGGCGACGCCCGCGTAGGTCGGCAGGTGGGTACGCCACCGCGCTCGGTCGCCGCGGAGGACGTTCACGACCCCGGGCCGCCGGCCGGTGCCGTCGAGGCGGGCGGCGGAGGAGGCGCCGTCGAAGTGCATGCGGGCGCCGGTGCCCGCCAGCACGACGTCCCGCGCGCGGAACAGCAGCCCGCCGCCGGCGCCGTGTGCCTCGAAGCGCACGCCCGCGGCCGCCTGCCCGGCGTTGGGGACGTAGAGCGGCGGCAGGGCCGTGGGACCGGACGCGCGAGCGCCGGCGGGAGCCGCCGGGTCGCCCGGCGCGACCGGCGCGGGGATCCCGGGCGACACGGCGAGGGCGGCGGCGAGTGCCGCGGCGAGCGCGAGGCCGCTTGCGGCCGCGACGCGGGGGTCGGTCCGGGCGGGGAGCGATGACGCGAACATGTCGCGGCTCCTTGTCTGGCAGGGATGCTCGATGGCGGACATGGCGGCTACTCGATCGTCACGCCGATGCGCTCGACGCCGTTCTGCGCCATGCCCTGCTGGTTCCAGGCCGCTCGGAGGGGCTGGATGTTGCCGGCTGCGTCCGTGGCCCGCGACGAGAGGACGGTGTGGCCCCGTCGGCGCGGGGTCCAGGTGAATGTCCACGGCGTCCACGCGTGGGGCGACACGGGCGGCCCCAGATTCGCGGGCGCCCACGTGCCGCGGTCGTTCGTGCTGACCTCGACGCGGACGATCCGTCCGTGGCCGGACCAGGCCTTGCCCTGCAGCGTGATCGGCGCCCCGCGCGGCACGAACCGGTGGCGCGAGATCGCGTCCGGGACGCCGGGCGGCATCATCGCCGAGCGGACGGCCTTCTTCTGGATCGGGCGCCCGCTGTCGCTGGAGCTGAACGTGTGGCGGTAGACCTGCTTGTTCTCCACGCCCTGGTAGGTGTGGTCGATGACGGTGATCGACTTGAGGTACTTGACGCTCTGCATCCCGTACCAGGTGGGCACGATGAGCCGCAGCGGGAAGCCGTGGTGCGGGAGCAGCGGCTGGCCGTTGGCTTCCCAGGCCAGGATCACCCCGTCCTTGAGCGCCTCGTCGACCGGGAGCGCCCGCTCGAAGAAGTGGCGGGTGCCGAGATCGAAGCCCTCGTCGTGACCGGTGAACACGACGTCGACGGCATCGTTGAGCAGGCCGGCCGCCTCGAGCAGGGGCTTCAGCGGCGTGCCGGTGTACTCGTAGACGCCCATCGGCTCGTTCGTCCACGGGACGTAGATCGCGCGCGGGTGGGCGTATGAGCGCCCGACTCCCGCGCACTCCAGGATGGACGGCTGCTTGACGATCGTGCGCTTCTTGAGATCGCCGAGCGTGACCGTCATCGGGTTGCGGACCCGGCCGCCGATGGTGAATGCGTAGCTGTCGGTCGGCGCGAAGTAGGGCACGTCGAAGTGGATGAGGACGAAGTGCTGCCCCAGCGGCGTGATCGGGTGCTGGAGGGCCTCCAGGTGCATGCCGTGGCAGCGGAACGCCAGCACCACTTCCTCGTAGCTGACGAGCTGCGACGCGGGAGGTGGGCGGTCGGGTGTCGGCCTCGGCGGCGTATGGGTGGCCCGCGCCGGCGCGGCCGCCGCGGCGGCGGCAGCGGCGCCGACGGCGGCGCCCCTGGTCAGCAGCGACCGCCGCGTCAGCGCGCGCTCCGGCGGCGTGTCGGCATCGCGGGATCCTCGAGTCCGAGCTCGCATCCGCGTTCCCTTCGTATGGCGTTATGGGGGGACGAAGGCCTCCGGCGCGGGCCCGAACGGCACGGCCACGGCGGGGCTGCGCAGCCGCAGGCCCCAGCCGGCACCGCGTCCGCGCGGACACGGCGAAGGTCTCGGGGGGAGGATGCTGGCCTATTGCACGAGAGTCGGCGTGTCAAGGCCCATGTTCGGGCCTACGGAATTGCGCCTTGTTGGCAAGAGAAAAACCGGAAAGAAGAGCAAGGCAACGGCCGTTGCGGGTGCGCTCGGTGCGCTCGGGCCGTTGCGCCGGACCTACCCGCCGCTCGACCGTCGGTAGCCGCCGCTAGGCGCGGCGCGCTCACCAGTGCACGCCCTTCATGAGGTTGGCCATGGCGACCTGCTCCATCGACGCCTTCTCGTTCGGATCCTTCTCGCCCCGCGCCGCGGCCGAGTCGGGGAACACCTTGAACGCCATGTGCAGGATCTGGTCGACGGCCTTGGGCGCCAGCGCGTAGGCGACCTCGCCGAACGTGCCCAGGCGCGTGTTGATCGACTTCGGCCGCGAGCGGATGGCCTCGCAGATGAGGTCGGCCGCCTCGTCGGGGCTGATCGTCGGGAACGAGTCGTAGATCTTCGTCGGCGCGATCATCGGCGTGCGCACGAGCGGCATGTGGATCGTCGTGAACGTGATGCCGTCGCCGACGACCTCGGATGACACGACGCGCGTCCACGCGTCGAGCGCGGCCTTCGACGCGACGTAGGCGCTGAACCGCGGCGGGTTCGTCTGCACGCCGATCGAGGAGATGTTCACCACGTGGCCGGAGCCGCGCTCGCGCATGTGCGGCGCCAGGCCCATGATGAGCTTGATCGCCCCGAAGTAGTTCAGCTGCATCGTGCGCTCGTAGTCGTGGAAGCGGTCCTGGCTGAGCGTCATCGAGCGGCGGATCGAGCGCCCGGCGTTGTTGACGAGCACGTCGACCGCGACGTGGTCGGCCAGGATGCGCTTGACGAGCGCGTCGATCACGTCCATGTCGGAGAGGTCCGCCGAGTAGACGTAGGCGCTGCCGCCCGCGGCCTCGATCTCCGCCTTCGTCTCCTCGAGCTTGTTCGCGCTTCGCGCCACGAGCAGCGGGATGCCGCCGGCCCGGGCGATCTTGAGCGCCGCAGCGCGGCCGATGCCGCTCGATGCGCCCGTGATCACGACCGTGCGCCCGTTCACGGTGCCCTCGAACGAGCGGTCTCGGAACAGGTCAGGGTCGAGGCTGCGCTCCCAGTAGTCCCAGAGGCGGTCGGCGTAGCTCTCGAGCGGCGGCACCTCGATGCCCGACCCGGCCAGCGCGCGCTCGGTGTCGCGGGTGTCGAACTGGGCGCCGAAGCCGACGTGGGCGAGGACCTCCTCCGGCAGCCCGAGGTCGGCGAGCATCGCTCGGCGCACGTTCTTGAGCGCCGGGAGGCCCATCACCAGCGACATCACGCCCTTCGGCAGCGCGTCGGTCAGGCGCTTGTCGATGCGCACCGCCAGGTGCGGCGCGTGCGCCGCGTGCGCGAACGTGTTGAGCACCTCGCCCGAGCGCTGCGACTTGGGGCTCGTGAGGTGGAACGCCTGCCCGTCGAGGCCCGGCTGGTGCGCGATGTGGTCCATCGCGCGGGCCACGAAGTCGACCGGCACGAGGTTCGTCCAGCCGAGCTCGGGCCCCACGAGCGGGAACCACTGCGGCAGCGCGCCGCGCGCCTTCTGGATCAGCTTGAAGAAGTAGTACGGGCCGTCGATCTTGTCCATCTCGCCGGTGCGCGAGTGGCCGACGACGATCGACGGCCGGTAGATCCGCCAGGGCACGGCGCTCTGCTCGCGCGCGATGCGCTCGGACTCGAACTTCGTGCGGTGATACGGCGACGGCAGCCGCTGGCCCTCGTCGAACATGTCCTCGCGGAACAGGCCCTTGAAGTCGCCCGTCACTGCGACGGACGAGGCGTGATGCAGCGTCCCCGCCTTCAGCGCGTTGGCCAGCGCGACGGCCTCGCGGGTGCCCGCGACGTTGAGGCGTTCGTTCGCGTCCTCCGCGGCGGTCATGTCGTAGATCGCGGCGAGGTGGAAGAAGTGCTCGATGCGCCCGCGATGTGCCTCGACCCACGCGTCGTCGACGCCCAGGCGCGGCTTCTCCAGGTCGCCGGACACCGGCTTGACCCGCTCGGAGCCGGGCCAGCCCGCGAGCAGCTCGTCGAGCCTGTCGCGCGAGCCCTCGCGCACGAGCACGTGCACGTCGCCCCGGCGGTTGCGCAGCAGCTCCTCCACCAGGTGGCGCCCGATGAACCCCGTCGCGCCGGTCACGAAGTACGCCAAGTCACGCTCCTCAGGGGCGGCAATCCGGCGGCAAGCCTATAGACCCGACTGGCCGCGTCGCCCGGCCCTCGCGGGCTGCGAAAGCGGGCCGCACACGCCCTCGGCGGGCGGTGGCGGCCTACCAGCCGCCGCGCACGCGATCCTCGCGCGCGAGCGCCTTGAGCGCCTTCTTGCGCCGGTCCTTGCGGCGGTCGAGCGCCATCTGGAGCATGCTCATCACGAACACGAAGAGCGGGAAGAAGGCGATGAGGATGAACCCGGCGTTCGTGACGACCTTGTCGTTCGTCAGCCCCCAGAGACCCTCGCCGCCGTCGTGAGCGAGCGCGCTCGGGGCCAGCACCAGGGCGGCCGTGAGCGCGACGGCGAGGGGCGGCAGGACGCGGCGCATCGCGCGGCATCGTATCGGACCATCTGCCGGCGGCGACACCCGCCGGCGCGCGGCGTCCGCGAGCGGGGCCGTCGACGGGGTGAGGGACGCCGAGCGCGAAACCGTTTCGCTGCAAATGCGCGCGGGTAGCAGACACCGTCGCACCGGAGTTCGGCAGGAAGGGGCTCGTCGAGATGCTGTCGTTCCTGGACCGTGAGCGGACGGTCGCTCCCCGCGGCTACAACCGCTGGCTCATCCCACCGGCCGCATTGGCGGTCCATCTGTCCATCGGCGAGGTGTACGCGTTCAGCGTCTTCAAGACGCCGCTCGTGGAGCACTTCGGCACGAAGCTGACGCCGATCGGGATCATCTTCAGCATCGCCATCGTGATGCTGGGCCTGTCGGCCGCGTTCGGCGGTCGCTGGGTCGAGCGCGCCGGGCCGCGCAAGGCCATGGCGCTCGCCGCCCTCTGCTGGGCGACGGGCTTCGTCGTCGGCGCCCTCGGCGTGGCCACGAAGCAGCTCTGGCTCGTCTACCTGGGCTACGGCGTCATCGGCGGCATCGGCCTCGGCATCGGCTACATCTCGCCGGTCTCGACGCTGATCAAGTGGTTCCCCGACCGCCCGGGCATGGCCACCGGCCTCGCGATCATGGGATTTGGCGGCGGCGCGCTGATCGCCTCGCCGCTGACCGAGCAGCTGCTGAGCGCGTTCGCCGCCGAGCCGCAGGACGCGATCGTTCCGACGTTCCTGACGCTCGCCGCGATCTACTTCGTCGCGATGATGGCCGGCGCGTTCACCGTCCGGGTGCCGGCCGACGACTGGAAGCCCGAGGGCTGGACGCCGCCGCAGCGATCGAAGTCGTCGCTCATCAGCGCCGGCAACGTGACGGCGACGAACGCGATCAAGACCCCGCAGTTCTGGATGCTGTGGACGGTCCTGTTCTGCAACGTCACCGCGGGCATCGGCATCCTCGAGCAGGCCGCGCCGATGATCCAGGACTTCTTCTCGAGCGTGAACGCGGCGGCCGCCGCCGGCTTCGTCGGCGTGCTGTCGCTCTGCAACATGTGCGGGCGCTTCGTGTGGTCCTCGACCTCCGACGTCGTCGGGCGCAAGCGCATCTACATGATGTACCTCGGCATCGGCGCCACGCTGTACTTCCTGCTGGCGACCATGGGCACGGCGTCCATCGCCCTGTTCGTGCTCTTCACCGGCATCATCCTGAGCTTCTACGGCGGCGGGTTCGCGACCGTCCCGGCGTACCTGAAGGATCTGTTCGGCACGCTCGAGGTCGGCGCGATCCACGGCCGGCTGCTGACGGCGTGGTCGGCGGCCGGCGTCGCGGGGCCGCTGATCGTCAACGGCCTGGCCGACATCCAGGAGGCCAACGGCCAGGACGGCGCGGGCCTGTACACGCTGTCGCTGTTCATCATGGTGGGCGTCCTCGTCGTCGGGTTCATCGCGAACCTGATGATCAGGCCGGTCAACGAGCGCTTCCACGAGCCCGAGCGGCGGGTCGAGGAGCGGCGCGCGGCCGAGGAGCAGCGCTTCACGCGCGACGGCGACCGCGCTCGGGCGCGGCCCGCGCCCACCACGACGACGAGGAGCGAGCCATGAGCGACATGGCGACGGACGGCCGCCACGACGGCCACCACGGCGCGGCCGGGACCAAGGGCGCGGCCCTGACGGCGATGATCCTGTGGATCGTCGTCGCCCTGGGCCTCGCGTACGGGCTGTTCAACACGGTCAAGACCGCGACCGACCTGTTCACCGGGTAGCGCCGGAGCTGCCGCCGCGCGGCTCCTCGCCGCGCAGTCCGTGGGTACCCTGACGTCCCGGTGACCGCCGACGTGCGGAACCTCGCAACCGCAACCTGCGAGATTCACCCTTCGGCACACCACCCGCCGCCGGGAAGGATGGAGGCCGCCCCAGCACGGAGGAGGACTTGTGGACGTATCAAGGAGGAGTCGGCGGTCGCGCGCACCGATCGGCGGAGACGCTGATCTGCGTGAGCGTGCCCGCGCGCGCGGCCGCGCGGGCTGGGCCGCGCTTCTGGGCGCGGCGCTGCTGCTTTCGTTCCCCGGCGTCGCCGGCGCGAAGGCGCAGACCGACCCCAAGTACGTCGTCCTCTACGAGCGCTCGGTCCCGAGCGTCACCCGCGAGACCAACGCCCTCGAGCGGTCCGAGGGCTTCCGGAGCGAGCGCCGCTACGCGCACGCCGTGAAGGGCTTCGCCGCCCGGCTCTCCCCGCGGCAGGTCAGGGCGCTCAAGGCCGACCCGCAGGTCGACTCGGTCACCGTGGACCGCCCGGTGCGCGCGCTCGGGGCCGTGCCGCTCGCCGAGGGCGAGCAGATGCCGGCCGGGATCCGCCGGATCGAGGCGTCCACCGCCACGACGACGCGGGAGGCCTCCAGCGCCGCCGTCGCCGTCCTCGACACCGGCATCGACCTCGCCAATCCCGACCTCAACGCGGCGACCGGGAAGGACTGCATCACCCCGGGCGGGACCGCCCAGGACGACAACGGGCACGGCACGCACGTCGCCGGCACGATCGCCGCCCGCAACGGCGGCAGCGGCGTCGTCGGCGTGGCGCCCGGCACGAAGGTCTACGCCGTCAAGGTCCTGAACGCGCGTGGCCTCGGCTCGGTGTCGACCGTGATCTGCGGCATCGACTGGGTGGCCGCCAACGCCGCGGCCGAGAACGTCAAGGTCGCCAACATGAGCATCGGCGGCACGGGCGCGCCGGCGACCACGTGCGCGACGACGACCGACCCCCAGCACGTCGCGATCTGCAAGGGCATCGGCGCCGGCGTGACGTTCGTCGTCGCCGCCGGGAACAACGCGCGCGCGTTCGACGGCGCGACGACCAACCTGCCCGCGGCGCTTCCCGAGGTGCTGACCGTCACGGCGATGAGCGACAGCGACGGCCTGCCCGGCGCGGCCGGCGGCCCGCCGTCCTGCCGCATGAGCGAGAGCGACGACGCGGCCGCGCGGTTCTCGAACTGGGCCTCGACGGCCATCGGGGAGGCGCACACCATCGCCGCTCCCGGCGTGTGCGTCACGTCGACCGCCAACGGCGGCGGCCTCGCGGTCAAGTCCGGCACCAGCATGGCGACGCCGCACGTCGCCGGATCGGTGGCGCTGTGCATCGGAGACGGAGCCAGCCCCGGCCCCTGCGCAGGCCTGACGCCCGCCCAGATCATCGATCGGATGCGGAGCCAGGCGGCCGCGCACTCGACCGAGGTTCCCGGCTTCGGGTTCCTCGGCGACCTCGCCAACCCGATCCCGGGGCGCTTCTTCGGCGCGTTGGTCTGGGATGGCATCACGCCGCCGCCTGCCCCGGCGCCCGCGCCCGAGACGCCGACGACGGAGCCGACGCCGGAACCGCCGGCCGGCGAGCCCGGATCGACGCCCGAGCCCAACCCGGCGCCCGAGCCGTCGCCGGCACCTGAGCCGTCGCCGACTCCGGCGCCAGAGCCGCCGCCCGCCGCGTAGAAGCTCGGGCGGGGCGCGCGACCCCGCTTCTACCATGAGGGCATGGCGGTCCTCATCGCGTCCGACCTGGCCAAGGACATGGCCGGCGAGCCGCTGCTGCGCGGCGTGTCGTTCAAGCTCGAGCGCCGCGAGCGGCTGACCATCGCCGGGCGCAACGGCGCCGGCAAGACGACGCTGCTGCGGATGCTCGCCGGCGAGACGTCGATCGACGGCGGCGAGCTCGTGCTGAGCAAGGGCGTGCGCGTCGCGCTCCACGACCAGCGCCCGCCCCGCGAGCGCGACATCTCGCTGCGCGACTACGTGCTCTCGGGGTGCAGGGAGCCGCTCGAGCTCGAGGCCGAGCTCGGCCGGCTCGAGGAGGCCATGGCCTCGGGCGACGAGGCCGCGCTGAACCGCTATTCCGACGTCTACGCGCGATTCGAGGCAGCGGGCGGCTACGGCTGGCGCGAGCGCGCGCGATCGGTCGTGCATGGCCTCGGCTTCGCCGACGACGACCTCGACCGCCCGCTGCGGACATTCTCCGGCGGCCAGCTCACGCGCGGGTCGCTGGCCCGGGCGCTCGCCGCCCAGCCCGACCTGCTCCTGCTCGACGAGCCCACGAACCACCTCGACATCGAGTCCCTGGAATGGCTGGAGAAGACGCTTCTCGAGCTCGACGCGGCCGTGGTGCTGGTCGCGCACGACCGCTGGTTCCTGGAGACCGTCGGCACCGCCGTGCTCGAGCTCGAGGCCGGCCGCGCGCGGTTCTTCAACGGCACGTGGCACAACTGGCGCCGCGAGCAGGCCGCGCGCGAGATGGCGCTGGGCAAGGCGATCGAGAAGCAGCAGGCCGAGATCGCGCGGATGGAGCGCTTCATCGAGCGCTTCCGCTACAAGGCCACGAAGGCCCGCCAGGCGCAGTCGCGGATCAAGAAGCTCGACAAGATGGAGCGCATCACGCGTGACCCGAAGGACGGTCGCGCGCTCGCGTTCGAGTTCAAGAAGCCGGAGCGCTCCGGGCGGGTCATCTTCGAGCTCGAGGACGGGCGCCTGGAGGTGGGTGGGCGGGATCCGATTCTGCTTCTGGACGGCGCGGAGCTGTGGCTCGAGCGCGGCGAGCACGTGTCGCTGGTCGGCCCGAACGGCACGGGCAAGACGACGCTCATCGAGGCGCTCGTCGGCGCGCGCGCGCTCGACGGCGGGCGGCTGCGCAGCGGCCACAACGTCAAGGTCGGCTACCTCAGCCAGCACGCCGAGGAGCTCGAGGCGGGCGGCGCGCGGACCGTGCTCGAGGCCGCGCAGAAGCGGACCGGTCTGTCGCCGAACCAGGCGCGCGCGCTGCTGGGGCGGTTCCTGTTCAGCGGCGACGAGGCGGAGAAGCCGCTCGACGGGCTGAGCGGCGGGGAGCGCCGGCGGCTGTCGCTCGCTGTGTTGGTCGCATCGGGGGCGAACGTGCTGATCCTCGACGAGCCGACGAACCACCTCGACCTCGAGTCGCGGGAGGCGCTCGAGGACGCGCTCAAGGCGTTTCCCGGCTCGCTGCTCCTCGTCACCCACGACCGCGCACTGCTCGACGCGGTCGGCAGCCGCACCATCGCGATCGAGGACCGCGAGCTGAACTCCTACCTGGGCGGCTGGCCGGAGTACGCGCGGCTGCGCGAGGAGCGCAAGGCGCGCGGGGAGTCGCCGACGTCGGCCGCGGGCGCCGCGACGGCGCCGAAGCCGAAGCCCGCGAAGGCGGCGCCGGTGAACGGCGACGGCGCGAAGGGCAAGCCCGCGCGCGCCGCCGCGCCGAAGCCCGCCGGCCCGTCGAAGAACCGGCAGCGCGAGCAGGCGCGCCTCGAGCGCGCGATCGAGGAGGCCGAGGCCGCGCTCGCGGCGCTCGAGGACGAGCTCGCCGACCCGAAGTGGTGGGCGACGAAGTATGAGTCGGCCAAGTCGACCGCCCGCCACACTGCCGCCAAGCGCGCGGTCGAGGACGCCTACGCGAAGCTCGAGGCGTTCGAGGCGGCCGCGCCCGCGTAGCGCGTGACGGGCGACCGGGGCGGCGCCCGGGGCGCCGCCCCGGTCGCGGCTCAGGCGGCCGCGTCGTCGCCCTGGTCGCGGATCATGAAGCCCACCTTGTCGCCCTGGACGCGCGCGTCCAGCACCTTGTCGTCGAGCAGCTCGGCGGCCTCGGAGTCGAGGAACACCGGCGTGCCCTCCGCCTCGACCACGGCGTCGTCGGGCGCGGGCCGATCCGTGACGGAGAGCGCGAGGCCCTGCTCGCCATCCGGCGTCACGCCCCGGGCGATCCGCAATCCGGCGGTGTCCGGCGCGTCTGGCGCCGAGTGCACGACCGCGTCGATCGCCTCGGCCGCCTCGTGGGTGATCGTGAGCACTGAGGCTCACCCCCTCTGATTGGGTTCAGAGGAACCAGAGCCTAGCGGCCCCGACGGCGGCCCTTGGCCGTCCCGGTACCGTCCGGCCATGGCGAGCACGGAGATGGCCGGCACCCCGTTCGAGCTCACGCCCGAGCAGGAGGAGATCCGGCGCGTGTGCCGCGACTTCGCCGCGCGCGAGATCCGGCCGATCTCCGCCGCCATCGACGAGGCCGACGTCGAGGTGCCGTGGGAGATCTGGCACAAGGCGGCGGGACTCGGGCTGACCGCGTTCATGATCCCCGAGGCGCTCGGCGGCGGCGGCATGACGGACGTGCTCACCGGGTGCGTCGTGCAGGAGGAGCTCTGCCACGGGTGCGCGGGCATCGGCAACCTGATCACGTCGGGCGGGTTCTTCGCCGAGCCGGTGCTCGCGCTCGGGACCGACGAGCAGCGGGAGCGGTGGGTGCGCCCGCTCACGACCGAGCGCCCGCCGATGACCGCGCTTGCAACCACAGAGCCGGGGGCCGGCTCGGACGCGGCGGCGATCCGCACGACCGCGCGCCGGGTCGACGGCGGCTACGTGCTGGACGGCCAGAAGGCGTGGATCTCCAACGGCGGCGTCGCGGAGCTGTACGTCGTGTTCGCCACGGTCGAGCCCGGCGCGGGCCACCGCGGCATCACGGCATTCCTGCTGCACCGAGAAGACGAGGGGCTGTCGTTCGGCTCGCCGATGCGCAAGATGGGCCAGCGCGCGATCGTCAACACCGAGCTGTTCCTGTCCGACTGCTTCGTCGCCGAGGACCGGCGGCTGGGGGCGGAGGGGGAGGGCTTCCGCGGGCTGATGGAGGTCTTCGACCGCTCACGCGTGACGTTGTCGGCGGCGGCCACCGGGCTTGCGCGCGCGGCGCTCGAGTACGCCACGCAGTACGCGCGCGAGCGCGTGCAGTTCGGCCGGCCGATCGCCGAGCACCAGGCGGTGGCGTTCCGCCTCGCCGACATGGCGCTGCGCGTCGACGCCTCGCGGCTGCTCACGTGGCGCGCGGCGCGCCTGCTCGACGCCGGGCGCCGGGCGACGACCGAGGCCGCGATGGCCAAGCTGCACGCCTCGGAGACCGCGATGTTCTGCACCTGGGCCGCCGTGCAGACGCTCGGCGGTTGGGGGTACTCGCGCGAGTACCCCGTCGAGAAGTGGATGCGCGACGCCAAGCTCGAGGAGATCGAGGAGGGCACGTCGGACATCCAGCGGCTGATCATCTCGCGCGGCGTGCTGGGGGCTTGAGGCGCCCGCGCGGTGGTGCGGAAAATGGCTGCTCTGACGAAAGAATCCGCACCGCGCCCTTCGCGCGCCCCCCAGCCCGGCCGCCCTGGGTGCGCAGTCCGCGGCGCGGCGTCGGCCACGGCGCCGGAGCGGCGCGCCGGCGCGGCAGAGCAGAAGCGGCCTCACTCCGCGACCCGGTCGGCCGCGAACAACCTGACGTCCTCGCTGTGGCCCGTCGCGATCCGCTCGGCCACCGCCGTGCCGGCCACGTAGCCGACGAGGTTGCCCACGCCCGAGTACCCGCCGAGCACGTACAGGCCGTCGCGGGCCGGCACCGGGCCGACGAACGGGCGCCCGTCGTGGCCGTAGCCGACGACGCCGACCCAGCGGTGGGTGACCTCTGCGTCCGCGAGGCCGAGGTCCTCCTGCACGTAGCGCTCCAGGCGCGCCCAGATCTGCGGGCTGCCCTCCTCGGCGCTGGTGTAGGAGTCCTCGCCGTCGAGGTCGCCGAAGCCGCCGCACGCGAGCCGTCCGTCGGGGAGCTGCTGGAAGTACTCGAAGCCCCAGCGCGCGTAGACGACGGCGTCGACGAGCCGCTCGGGCAGCGGCGCGGTCGCCACCATGTGCAGGCGGCGGCTGCGGATCCGGTCGGCGTAGTCGGGGACGAGCTGGGGCAGCGCGCCGTCGGCGGCGACGACGACGTGCCGCGCGCGGACGACGCCGCCCGGGCTGTGCACGGCGCCCTCGCCCGGCGCCGGCACCGGGCCCTCGACCGGCGAGCCCTCGTGGATCGCGACCCCCGCGCGCTCGGCCGCGCGCGCGAGCGTGCGGATCCAGCGCGCGGGCTGCAGCGCGCCATCGTGCGCGGTGAGGCACGCCACCCGCCCGAGACGCCGCACCGCGGGCGGCAGGTCGTCGCCTCCGAGCAGCTTCCCGGGGAACCCGTCCTCGCGGAGCGCCTCGACGTGGCGGACGACGTGCTCGGCCTCCTCCTCGGACGCGGCGACCCGCAGGCACCCGACGCGCCGCACCGCGTCGCCCGCGCCGAGCTCCCGGGCCAGCGCGAACACCTCCTCCTGCGCGCGCAGCGTGTGCGCGTAGAGGCGGCGCGCGTCCTCGCGCCCGTAGCGCTCGCGCGCATCGACGTGGAAGAGCGACGCCCCGGCGAGCAGGAAGCCGCCGTTGCGGCCGCTCGCGCCGCCCGCGACGGTGCGCCCCTCGAGCAGCACGACGCGCAGACCGAGCTCGGCCAGCCGCCGGGCGCAGGAGAGCCCGCCGATGCCGCCGCCGACGACGCACACGTCCGCCTCCGCGCAACCGGCCAGCGGTGGGCGCGGCTCGTACGGGATGTCGAGCCAGAACGGGGTCGTCGCGGTCGGCGCGCTCCTCGTCATGCGTGCGGCGGCAGTCTTCCATGCCAGGTGTCGCGAACCCTTGCCTTAGGCCGGCCGCTGCGGCTACCTCGGCGCTGAGCGGCCTTCACCGCCTGTTCATCGCGGGGTCACGCGCCGGCAACACCGGCGCGCGCCCGGGCGGGCACGCTGCGGGCATGCTCGGACGCCTCGGCCTCAACGTGCACCGCGACGCCTGGCCCACGCCGCAGCTGCTCTGCGCCTACGAGGACGCCGGCTTCGCCTGGGTGCAGCTCCACACGCCGCCGCTCGCGATGCTCGCCGACCGCCGCCACGGGCTGCGCCATGCCCGCGCGGTGCGCGCCGCGCTCGGCGGGACGTGCCTGCGGCTGCTGCTCCACGCGCCCGACGACCTCAGCGCGGGCAGACGCGAGACCGACGCCGCGCTCGACGGCCTCCTGGACTACGCCGCCGAGGCGGGCGCCGAGCTCATCGCCTACCACGGCCTCAACTTCGCGCAGGCAGACGGCCCGTCGGCCGCGCGCCTGCGCGAGCGCGCCCAGCTCGAGGAGCGGTCCCTCATCCCGCTCCTCCAGCGGGCGCAGTCGCTTGGCATCACGTTCGCGATCGAGAACCTCGCGCCGGTGTACCCGGGCACGAGGCGCCAGTGCCACGACGCGCTCGCGGTGCGCGACCTGGTCCGCCGGCTGGCCTCGCCGGCGGCGGGCATGCTGCTGGACCTCGGCCACCTCCACATCACGGCCGACGCGACGCGCGCCGGGTACGGCGCGCTGCTCGAGGCGTGCGCGCCCGACGTGGTGCTCTTCCACGCCCACGACAACCTCGGGGCGCGGCGCCGGCTCGACGCGCCCGCGGTCGACCCGATCCGGCTCGATCTGCATCTCCCGCCGGGCCGCGGCTCGCTGCCGTGGGCGCTTGTGGCGGCGACCGTCGCGGGGCACCGGGCGCCGGTGATGCTCGAGATCGAGCGCTCCCACCGGCCGCCGCTCGACGTGCTCGCGGCCGACACGCTGCGCCTGCTCGGGGGCCCGGCGGCCGCGCCGCCTGAGCCGCGGTGCGCGAAGATGGGGCGGTGAGCACCGTCCCGCTGACGTCCCTGTCGCACGGCGCGGGCTGCGGCTGCAAGCTGCCTGCCGCCGCGCTCCTGCCGATCGTCGCCGGCCTGTCCGGGCCGGCGCCGCCGGACCTGCTCGTCGGCAGCGCCACCGGCGACGACGCCGCGGTCTTCCGGCTCGCGGACGACCTCGCGCTCGTGCAGACGATCGACTTCTTCACGCCGATCGTCGACGACCCGTTCGACTTCGGCCGGATCGCGGCGGCGAACGCGCTCTCCGACGTCTACGCGATGGGCGGCCGGCCGCTGACGGCGATGAACGTCGTCGCGTTCCCCTTGGACGACCTGGGCGGCGACGTGCTGCGCGAGGTGCTGCGCGGCGGCCTCGCGGTCGTGGCGGAGGCGGGCGCGGCGCTCGTCGGCGGGCACTCGATCGAGGACGCCGAGCCGAAGTACGGGCTCGCCGTGACGGGCGTCGTCGATCCGGCGGCGCTGGTGACGAACGCCGGCGGCCGGGAGGGCGACGTGCTGGTGCTGACGAAGCCGCTCGGCGTGGGCGCGATCGTGACCGCGCGCAAGCGCGGCGCGGCCGGCGACGCGCTCCTCCGTGCGGCCGTCGAGGTGATGGCCGCGCTGAACGCGGCGGCCTCCGAGGCGGCGCTGCGGGCCGGCGCACACGCGATGACCGACGTGACCGGCTTCGGATTGCTCGGACACCTGCACAACGTCGCGCGCGAGAGCGGCCTGGCGGCGGAGCTGACGGCGGCGGACGTGCCCGCGATCGGCGGCGTGGCAGAGCTCCTCGCCGGCGACGGCGCGGTGTCGGGCGGAAGCCGCCGCAACGCCGAGTACGCGGACGCCTTCACGACGTACGCGGACGGCGTGCCGGCGTGGCGGCGGCGCCTGCTGGCCGACGCCACGACGTCCGGAGGCCTGCTCGTCGCCGTGCCGCCCGAGCGGGCCGGGCTCGTGCCCGGCGCGGTGATCGGCCGCCTGACGGCCGGCGACCCCGGGGGGATCGTGGTGGTGTAGTCAGTAGGGCTTGGAGCGGCCCGGGGCCGGTGCCCCGACGGGTCTTCAAAACCCGGGAGCCGGTGCCGCGCATCGGTTGGAAGGTTCGACTCCTTCGCCGCTCCGTCGGCCGGTCGACGGCGCCCGACCGCCGGACGGCGGCGCGAGCTCGCCGCCGCCCGGGATCTCGGTGAGGGCGTCCGCAAGGACGGCGGCGGCCCGTGGTGGCGAGCGTCTTGGGGCGCTGGGCCGGCCCTGGAGACGGGACGACCCTAGGAGCCGAGCGGGCCCGGCGCCACCTGCACGGTCCGGCTACGGACCGGTCTCGCCGCCTGTGCATGGTGCTGCTACCGACGGCCTGCGACCGGGAAGCCCCGGCGGCGCGGCGCCGCCGCCGGGACCCCTCGACATCCCCCGAGATACCCCCCGAGAAGCTGAAACGGAGCACGGCGGCGGGTGTTTCGAGGTTTGTCTGCGAAGTCCGGGCGCTTCGAGGTTCGAGCGCGGACCACCCCCGCCAAGGCCGCGCGCCACATCTAAGGTCGCAAGCCGTGCCGGAGCACAAGCGCCGGGTGGGGCAGGGGCCGGGGGACAGCACGGCGCGCGCGACGACCGC
>DATAAR010000094.1:0-13912 GCA_036259975.1 Solirubrobacteraceae bacterium
GCGTCGCGCAGCCGGCCCAGGTTCGGCTCCGGATCCAGGTACGGCAGCACGACCGTCGCCTGCAGCGAGTCCATCTCGCCCTGCAGCGTCGCCACGACGTCCAGGCGGTCGAAGTCCTTGCCGCCGTAGCGGTAGCCGTCCACGGCGATCAGGATCTTCGGCTCGATCTGCGCGAACCGGTCGACCACGCTGCGCGCCCCGAAGTCCGGCGAGCACGACGACCAGATCGCGCCGATGCTCGCGCAGGCGAGCAGCCCCGCGACCGCCTCGGGAATGTTCGGGATGTACGCGACGACGCGGTCGCCGCGCTCGACGCCGAGCGCCCGCAGGCCGGCGGCGACCTCGGCCGTCCGCGCCCGCAGGTCGCCCCACGTCCACTCGCCCAGCTCGCGCAGCTCGGACGCGTGGCGGATCGCCACCTCCGCGTCGTCGCGGCCGCGGAAGATGTGGCGCGCGTAGCTGACCGTCGCGCCCGGAAACCACTCCGCGCCGGGCATCTCGCGCGAGCCGAGCACCTTCTCGTAGCCCGTCTCGGACTCGACTTCGAAGAACTCCCACACCGCCGCCCAGAACGCCTCGACGTCATCGACCGACCACTGCCACAGCGCGTGGTAGTCGCCCGTCACGTCGACCCCGTGGCGCTCGGCCACCCAGCGCGCGAAGCGCGTGATCGTCGCCTGCTCGACCTGCTGCTCGCTCGGCTCCCAGAGGACCCGCGGCTCCGCGCTCGTGCTCATGGCCGCGATCCTATTGAGGCGGCCGTGGTCATCGCGGGCGCTCGTAGACGTGGCGCTCGAGCCGGCGCAGGCCGAGCGCGCCCGGGTCGCCGAGGCGCTCGGAGCGCCCGAGCATGAGCACGCCCCCGGGCGCCAGCGCCCCGGCGAGCAGCCGGTGGACGCGACTCTTGGCGGCCGGCGCCAGGTAGATCGCGACGTTGCGGCACAGGATCAGGTCCCAGCGCCCGGGCGGCGCGGGGTCGCCGGCCAGGTCGCGCCGCTCCCAGCGCACCCGGCCGCGCAGGGCGGGTGCGACCTCGACGCCGTCGTAGATCCCCGCGCGCGCGGCCGCGAGGTTCTCCTCGAGCAGGTCCGAGCCGAGGAGACGGCTGCCCTCCAGCACGCCGAGGCGGTTGAGCACCACCGCGAGCGACCACAGCTCGAGGCCGTTCGCGCAGCCGGCCGACCACACGCGCGGGCGCGCCACGTGCTCGAGCAGCCGCGGCAGGATGCGCTGCTCGAGCGCCTCGAACTGCTCGGGATCGCGGAAGAAGCCGGAGTGCGACACCGCCACCGCGCGGCGAAACCGATCACGCGCGGCGACGTCGGCGCGCAGCCGCGCCGCCAGCTCGGCCGTCGTGGACACCCCCTCGGCGGCCAGCGCGCGCGCGATCCGCTCGGCGACGTGCTCGGGGCGGAACGCGTCCAGCGGCAGTCCGCTGGCGGCAGAGAGCTCGGGCGGCGCCGCAGCCGGGCGGCCGTGCCCCCGCGGTGTCGCCGCATGTTCCATTCGCGGGCTGAGGGTACCCGCCGCCGCGTTGGGGCCGATCCGTGCGCCGGTCGTGGCTCAGGGCGCGATCCGCGCCATGAGCGCGGTCGCGGCGCGGGCGGCGAGCTCGCGGTCGTGCGTCAGCACGTAGTCGTAGCGGTCGCCGCTGTCGAGGTCGTAGGCGGTCAGCGCCGCGGAGGCGTGCGGCGAGACGACCGCGACCGTCCATTCGCGCGCGAGCGGGTCGAGGGCGTGCAGCGCGGCGCCCCGCACGCCGCGGGCGGGCTCGTCCGGCATGCCCGCGCCCACGGCGCCGCAGAACGCGAGCGTGCGCGCGAGCGCCGCGTAGCGCCGCCGCGCGGCGCGGTCGAACAGCTCGCCGCGCTGGAACGAGCCGACGAGCACGCCGCTCGATCCCATCGCGCCCGCCCGCGCCTCGAGGGCGCGGCTCAGCTCCACGAGCAGTGCGCGGCTCGCGCGGCGGACAGGGCGATCCTCGCTGGCGAGCGCGAACGGCGTCACGTCGCGGGGGTCGACGTGCGGCGCGGCCGGCACCGGGCGCACGGGCGGCCGCGCGGGCGGCGCGGCGAGCGGCTCGCGGGCCCCGAACAGCCAGCCCTGGGCAAGGCGGGCGCCGAGCTGGTCAGCCAGCCGCGCCTCGGCGGTCGTCTCGACGCGCTCGACGAGGATCGTCGCGCCGGTGCGCTCCGCCTGGGCCGCGACGGCAGCGACGACCGGAGCGAGCGCGCGGCGGGCGCCGGCGAGGTCGATCTTCAGGACGTCCGGCGCGAGCACGGCCATCATCGCCAGCGACCCCTCCGCGGAGCCCACGTCGTCGAGCCCGACCGCGCAGCCGAGCGCGCGGAGCTCGGCGACGCGGCCGAGAAGCGCCGCCGGCCGCCGGGTCAGCGCGCGCTCGGTGACCTCGACCGCGACGATCATCTGCGCCGTGGCGCGCGCGTAGAGGCTGCGCAGGTCCAGGGGCAGGAACCCCGACGCGTCGGCCTCGACGTTCAGGAACAGGACGCTCGGCGCGCGCAGGCCCGCGCGGAGCGCGGCGGTCAGCGCGCTGCGCTGGCACAGCCAGTCGAGCTCGTCGAGCCGGCCCGCGTCGCGGGCGGCGGCGAACAGCGACGCCGGCGCCTCAAGCGGGCCGGCGGCGGGGCCGCGGGCGAGCGCCTCGTAACCGATCGGGCGGCCGGTGGCGAGGTCGACGACCGGCTGGAAGCCGATCTCGACCGCGCCGTGGGCGAGGACGTCGCCGAGCGCGGCGCGGGCGCGCCCGGACGCGCGGCGGTCGCCGTCGGCGGGCGGCGCGACCGCGCGCGCGGCCGGTGGCGACGGGTCATGATGGGCCGGCACCCCAAGCACCGCCGGAGGATTCGACACCTATGAGCATCGTCCTGTGCGAGGACCGCGGCGCCGTGCGCCACGTGGTCCTCAACCGCACCGAGAAGCGCAACGCGCTCAACGCGGAGCTGATCGGCGCCCTGGGCGACGCCTTCGCCGCCGCGGCGGCCGATCGCGACGTGCAGTGCGTCGTCGTGCGCGGGGCGGGGCCCATGTTCTCCTCGGGCCTGGACTTCGGCGCGCTGGGCGCGCTCGCCGCGGATCCGGCCGGCCTGCCCGCCCTGCGCCGGCCGATCCTCGACGCGTGGAACCGCCTCGAGCAGATGCCCAAGCCGACGATCGCGCAGATCCACGGCGCGTGCCTCGGCGGTGCAATGGAGCTGGCGCTTGCGTGCGACCTGCGCACGATGGCCGCCGACGCGATCATCGGCCTGCCCGAGACGCGCGTCGGGCTCGTGCCGGACGTTGGGGGCTCGTCGCGGCTGCCCGCGGTGGTCGGCCTCGGGCGCGCCAAGGAGCTGATCATGGCCTCCAAGCTGATCGACGGCACCGAGGCCGAGCGGATCGGGCTCGTCAACCGCGTCGCGCCGGCGGAGGAGCTCGACGCCGCGACCGACGCGCTCGCCGGCGAGCTGCTCGCGTGCGCGCCCGTGGCGGTCGGGCACGCCAAGCGCATCCTCGACGCGGCCGCGAAGCCGGCGCTCGCGGCGACGCTCGAGCTCGAGGAGGCGGTGCAGGAGCTGTGCGCGCGGACGGAGGACTTCGCGGAGGGGACCCGCGCGTTCGCGGAGCGGCGCCAGCCGGTGTTCGGCGGGCGGTAGCCGGGTTGACGCCCCGCTCAGGCGCTCGGGCGGGTCGAGACGTATGCGGGCCGCATCGAGGAGCCGCCCGTCGCCATGGGCGCGCCAGCCGTAGGCGCAGCATCCCGCGTCACTGCGCGCCGTACGTTGTGCATGACATTCGCTGTCGAACGTTCGGCGCGTCGGCGCGCGGCCGCCGCCGGCTCACTCCGGCGCCCGCAGCGCCCGGCGCTCGTGCGTGCCGACGCCGACCGTGCGCTCGCCTTCGAGCACCTCGACGTCGAAGCGGAACTTGCGGCCGTCGACGACGTCGCGCAGCGTGGCGCGGACGGTGCAGCGCGCGCCCTCCCGCGCCCCGCCGACGTGCTTGATGCAGACCTCGAAGCCGACCGTCGGCGGCGCGTCCGGGGCGTGCTCGCGGATCAGCCGCGTGCACGCCCACTCCATGACATGGATCATCCCCGGCGTCGAGAGCACCTTGAACGGCAGCGAGCCGCCGACGTCGGTCAGGATCTCGCCCTCGGCGGTGAACTCCTCGACGCGCTCGGCGATCGACCTCACCACATCGACAGCCCTCCGCTCACGTTGACGGTCTGGCCGGTCACGTAGCTCGCGTCGTCGGAGGCGACGAACGCGATGACGGCGGCGACCTCCTCCGGCTCGCCGATCCGCCGCACGGCGGTGGCGTCGATCATGCCCTGCTTGAGCCGCGCGCCCAGCTCGCCGAGCTGGTCGCGCGCGGAGTTCAGCAGCGGCGTCTCGATCGGTCCGGGTGCCACCGCGTTGCAGCAAACCTCGAAGCGCGCCGACTCGCGCGCGATCGCCTTCGTGAAGCTGATGACGCCCGCCTTCGCCGCCGAGTACGTCGCCGAGCCTTGCGAGCCGACCCGCCCGGCCTCGCTGGCGACGTTGACGATGACCCCGCCGCGCTCATGCATGGTCGGCAGGACGGCGTGGGTGGACGCCAGGACGCCGCGCAGGTTCGCCGCGAGCACGAAGTCCCACAGCGCCACGCCGTCGATCTCGCCCGCCACCGCCCGCGCGCGATCCACATCGAGGTCGCCCACGGCGACCCGCGCGCCCTCCGCCGCCAGGCGCCGTGCGGTGGCCGCGCCGATGCCGCTCGCGCCGCCCGTCACCAGCGCGGTGCGTCCCTCCAGGCGCATGAGGGCGAACCATATACTCGCCGCCCGTGCCGCCCCCGGTATCCATCATCGGCGCGTCCGGCGCGCTGGGCTTCGGGCTCGCGGTGCGCTGGGGATGGGCCGGCGTGCCGGTCGTCATCGGGTCGCGCGACGCCGCTCGCGCACGCGAGGCGGCGGACCGCGCGAAGGAGGCGGTTCCGGGCGGCGACTTCGACGGAGCCGAGAACGCCGACGCCGCGACGCGCGCGGACGTGGTCGTCCTCAGCGTGCCGTTCCGCAACCAGTCCGAGACGCTCACGAACCTCAAGGGCGCGCTGCGCGACGGCCAGCTCGTCGTCGACGCGACGGTGCCGCTCGCGGCCGCGGTGTCGGGGCGGGCGACGCGCACGATCGGCGTCTGGCAGGGGTCGGCCGCGCAGCAGGCGCAGGAGATGGTCCCCGACGGCGTGCGCGTCGTGAGCGCGCTGCACACGGTCAGCGCCGCGCTGCTCGGCGACCTCGGCCACGCGCTCGGCGAGGACGTGCTCGTCTGCGGCGACCGCAAGGAGGACAAGCAGGTCGTCATCGACCTCATCGAGCGCATCGACGGCCTGCGGGCCGTCGACGCCGGGCGGCTCGAGATGGCCCGCATCACCGAGCAGCTCACCGCGCTCCTGATCTCGATCAACGTGCGCCACAAGACGCACGCCGGCATCAAGATCACGGGGCTGTGATGGGCGCGCCGGTGGTCGTGCTGGCCGGTGGGACCGGCGGCGCGAAGCTCGCCCGCGGGCTGCTCGACGTCTGCGGCGAGGACCTGGTCGCCATCGTCAACACCGGGGACGACCTCGAGATCTACGGCGCGTACGTGTCCCCCGATCCCGACCTCGTGACGTTCTGGCTCGCCGACCGGATCGACGAACGCGGGTGGGGCCTGCGCGACGACACGTTCAACGTGATGGACGGCCTGCGCGAGCTCGGCGTCGACGTGTGGTTCAACCTCGGCGACCGCGACCTCGCGGTGGGCGTGCGGCGGGCGGAGCGGCTCGCCCAGGGCGCGACGCTGACGGAGGCGCTCGGCGAGCTCGGCGCGGCGCTCGGCGTGCCCGTTCGCGTGCTGCCGATGGCCGACGCGCCCGTCCGCACGCGCGTGCTCGCGCGCGGTCGGTGGCTCGACTTCCAGGAGTTCATGATCCGCGAGGGCGGCGCCGGGCCGGTGGACGGCGTCGAGTACGCCGGGGTGCAGGCCGCGTCGCCGCCCGCGGCCGCGCTGGAGGCGATCGCGTCCGCGCGGGCGATCGTCGTCGGGCCGTCGAACCCGGTGATCTCGATCCGGCCGATCCTGGCCGTCCCCGGCCTGGCGGCCGCGCTGCGCGCCGCGCCCGCCCCGGTCGTCGGCGTGTCACCGGTCGTCGGCGGCGCCGTCGTGAAGGGCCCCACGGAGCCGTTCATGGCCTGGCTCGGCCAGCCGCTCAGCGCCGCCGGCGTGGCCGCGGCGTACGACGGGCTGCTCGACGCGATGGTCGCCGACGAGCCCGTCGACGGCCTCCCGCACCTGGTGACCGACACGCTGATGGCCGACGCGGCCGCGCGCCGCCGCGTCGCCGAGGAGACGCTGCGCTTCGCCGAGGGGCTGCGATGAGCACGATCGCGGTGCTGCCGGTCAAGCGCTTCGACGACGCCAAGCAGCGCCTCGGCGAGTCGCTGCGCGGCGGCACCCGGCGCGCGCTCGCCGAGGCGATGTTGACCGACGTGCTCACCGCGCTCCGGCGCGCGCGCCGCGTGGACCGGGTCGTCGTCGTGACCAACGAGCACGCCGCCGACGCGCTGGCGCGGGCGCACGACGCGCTCGCGATCCGCGACCCCGCCGAGCCCGGCCACAACCCGGCCGCGACCGAGGGCGTGCGCTGGGCGGTCGAGCAGGGCGCGCGGCGCGCGCTGCTCGTCCCCGGCGACTGCCCGGCGCTCGATCCGGTCGAGGTCGACGACCTGCTCCTCGCGCACCCGGGCGCGGACAAGCGCGTCACGATCGTGCCCGACCGCCACGGCACCGGCACGAACGCGCTCGTGCTCTGCCCGCCGGACGCGATCGCGCCGAGCTTCGGCCCGGGAAGCCGCGCGCGCCACGAGGCGGCCGCGCAGGAGGCGGGCGCCGAGTGGCGCATCGCAGAGCCGCCGTCGCTCGTGCTCGACGTCGACACGATCGAGGACCTCGCCGTGCTGCGCGCGGCGCTCGACGCGCGCACCGGCGGCGCCGCCCACACCCGCGGGCTGCTGGCGCGACTGGGGCGGCGGTGAGCCGCCTCGAGGCGTTCGCGGTCCGCGGCGTGCCGGAGGTACGACCCGGCGACGACCTCGGGGCGCTGCTCGCCGCGGCCGGCGCCGCCGCCGGCCTGCGGGCGGGCGACGTGCTCGTCGTCGCGCACAAGGTCGTGTCGAAGGCGGAGGGCGCGGTCGTGGCGCTCGCCGAGGTGCAGCCGTCCCCGCGCGCCCACGTCCTCGGGCAACGCCTCGGCAAGGACCCGCGCGCGGTGCAGGTCGTGCTCGACCAGTCCATCGACGTCGTGCGCGCCGAGCGGGGCGTGCTCATCGCCCGCACGCCGCACGGGTTCGTCTGCGCCAACGCGGGCGTCGATGCCTCGAACGCGCCGGCCCCGGACACGCTCGTCTGCCTGCCGCGCGACCCCGACGCGAGCGCGCGCGCCCTGCGCGCCGCGCTGCCCGGCTGCCCCGCGGTCGTGATCAGCGACTCGTTCGGTCGCGCCTGGCGCCACGGCCAGGTCGACGTGGCGATCGGCATCGCCGGCCTGGCGCCGCTCGAGGACTGGCGCGGGCGCCACGACAGCGTCGGACGCGGCCTGCGGGCGACCTGGATCGCGATCGCCGACCAGGCCGCCGGCGCCGCCGACCTCGTCCGCGCCAAGGACTCGCGCGAGCCCGCCGTCGTCGTCCGCGGCCTCGCCCGCCACGTCACCGAGGACGACGGACCGGGAGCCGCCGCGCTGGTCCGTCCGCGCGACGAGGACCTGTTCGCCTGACCGGCGCACCGGACGACCGCCGCGTGACAAATGTCACTAGGGTGCGGTCCAGTGACGGCGGGCGGGACCGGAGGAGGCCTCCCCGCCGCCGGTCCTACATCTCGACCGGAGGAAGCATGCGCAAGCAGATGCTGTGCGCTGTCGTCCTCGCCTGTCTGGCGACCCTGGGCGCGGCCCAGGGCGCGCTGGCCCAGCGCGCCGGCGGCGCCCGCGAGTTCGTGGTCGTGTGGAAGAACGGCGCCACCGTCGCGGAGGCCCGTGACGCCGTGCAGAGCGCCGGCGGGACGGTCGTCGAGGCCAACCTGGCCGCGCGGACCGCGACGGTGCGGACGAGCGACCCGGCCTTCGCGGCCAAGGCGAACAACCACGCCGCGCTGGTCGGCGCGGTCCCCGACACCGTGATCGGCCACGCGCCGAGCCGCGGACGGGGCGACAAGCCATACAGCCGCGACGTCGAGACCGAGCGCGGCGAGGGCCGCGGGCACGGTCGTCGCGGCCGCGACGAGGGCGGCGACCCGCTCTCCAGCCTGCAGTGGGACATGCGGATGATCGGCGCGACGCCGGCGGGCTCGTATCGCGTGCAGCAGGCCCGCCGCGCCGTGCGCGTCGGCGTGCTCGACACCGGCGTGGACGGCTCGCACCCGGACGTGGCGCCGAACTTCGACCGCGCGCTGAGCCGCAACTTCACGACCGACCGGCCGTCGATCGACGGGCCGTGCGAGCGGCCGAGCTGCGTCGACGCCAACGACGAGGACGAGTCGGGCCACGGCACCCATGTCGCCACGACGATCGCCGGGGCGCTCAACGGCATCGGCATCGCGGGCGTCGCCCCGAAGGCCGACATCGTCAACCTGCGCGTCGGCCAGGACTCCGGCTTCTTCTTCTTCCAGGAGACGGTGAACGCGCTGACGTACGCCGGCGACAACGGCGTCGACGTCGTGAACATGTCCTACTTCGTCGACCCGTGGCTCTACAACTGCGTCGCCAACGCGTTCGACACGCCCGAGCAGCAGCAGCAGCAGATCACGATCCGCACGGCGGTCCAGAACGCGCTCGACTACGCGCGCGCGCACGGCGTGACGCTGATCGCGTCCGCGGGCAACGAGAACACCGACCTCGGGCGCCCGACGATCGACCACGTGAGCCCGGACATCATCCTGCCGGGGTTCATCCCGCAGCCGCCGGGCTTCGATCCCAACCGCCCGGTCGACAACGGGTGCGTCGTGCTGCCGACCGAGGGCGCGGGGGTGCTGTCGGTCTCGGCCGTCGGCCCGACGAAGCGCAAGGCGTACTACTCCAACTACGGCCTCGAGCAGACGACAGTCTCGGCTCCGGGCGGCGACCGCCGCGAGTTCTTCGGGACGCCGCAGTACAACGCCCCGGAGAGCCGCATCCTCGCCGCGTACCCGCTCGGCGTGGCGCGGGCGCAGTGCGAGGTGGACGACAACGGCGTGCCAACCGGCTTCACCGGCTGTGACCCCGCCGCGCGCACCGAGCGCTTCCCCGCGCTGGTGCGCGACTGCCGCGGTAGCAGGTGCGGCCTGTACCAGTGGATCCAGGGCACCTCGATGGCCGCGCCGCACGCGACCGGCGTCGCCGCGCTCATCGTCGCGGAGCACGGCGCGCGCGACCGCGCCAAGGGCGGGCTGACGCTCGACCCGGCCAGGACCGAGCAGATCCTGCGCGCGACCGCGACCGACACCCCTTGCCCGGAGCCGCGGCTGCTCCACTACCCCGACCCAGGCCTCGACGCGTCGTTCGACGCATTGTGCGAGGGGACCCCGCAGCTCAACGGGTTCTACGGCGACGGCATCGTCAACGCCCTGGCCGCGGTCCGCGGCGCCCAAGGCCGCGCCGCCGGTCGGACCTGACGGCCCGGCCCGCCCGCCCCCGCCGCGACCGTGCGGCGGGGCGGGCCGGGTGCGCCGCGGACGCGCCGGGGCGGCTCGAATTCGCGGGTACGCTGGCCCCGTATGGCCCCTGACCCCCGCAGCGTGATGGTCTTCGCCGCGCCCGCGGACCCTCAGCGCCGCGAGCAGCTCGACGCGCTCGCCTTCGACGGGGCGGCCGCCGCCCGGCGCGACGTGATCGTCGTCGACGTCGCCGACCGCCTCGACGCGCTGGCGCTGTGCGACCTCTACGAGGTCGTCCCCGGCACGTTCGCGGTCGTGCTCATCGGCCGCGACGGCGCCGAGCGCGAGCGCTGGCACGAGCCGGTGGAGACGCGCGAGCTCTGGGACCTCATCGACGCCGAGGAGTAGCGCCCCGGCGCGGGCGCGGCGGGCGACCGGTCTCAGCGAAATCTCAGCCGCTCACCAACGCATTCGCAGGTGGCGGGCCGAGCATGGGAGCACACCCTCGATTCCGAGAGAGCACCCGTGCTCAACACGATCCGCAAGTCCGCACTGACCGTCGCCGCGCTCGGCGCGCTCGGCCTGGGCGGCGCCGCGATCGCCGGCGCCGCGGACAAGAACACCACCACGTCCGGGACGTCGTCCTCCGGCACCGCCTCCACCCCGGGCGGCCGGCGCCCGGCCGGCGCCAGGCGTTGTCGCGCGACGCCGCCGCCAAGGCGCCGGTGAGACGGCCCCGACCGGCGACACGAAGGACAAGTCGAGGCCGCGGTGAAGGCGGGGTACGCCGGCGCGACGATCCTCCGCACCGAGACCAACAACGACGGCAGCGCGCCGTACGAGTCGCACATCCGCACGAGCGATGGCAGGGAGCTCGAGGTCCTCGTCAGCAGGGGCTTCGACGTCGTCGACGCGCGCGAGCACCCGTAGGCGCAGCGTCGGGCCGATGCAGGGGCTCGGCGCGATCCCGGCCGGCTGAGGCAGGCGGCGGGCGCCGCGGTGCGAGGCCGCGGCGCTACTCGCCGAGGCGCTCGACGCGCCAGCGCAGCGTGCCGCGCGGCGCCTCGACCTCGACCACGTCGCCAGGCGCGGCGCCCATCAGCGCCTGCGCCATCGGCGACTCGGCAGACAGCCGCCCCGAGCGGAGGTCCGCCTCGGTGGGGCCCACGATCATGAACGTCGACCGGCGCCCGGATGCCTCGTCGAGCACGTGCACGGTCGAGCCGAAGTGCACGCGATCGGCGTCGGCGGACGGCGCCTCGACGACCTGCGCGCGGCGCAGCCGCTCGGCGAGGCGCGAGATCCGCGTTTCGAGATGGGCCTGATCCTCCTTGGCCGCGTGGTACTCGGCGTTCTCCTTGAGGTCGCCGTGCTCGCGCGCCGCCGAAATGCGCTTCGCGATGGCCTGACGGCCCTCGCCCTCCAGCCGCGCGAGCTCCTCCTTGAGGGCCTGCAGGCCCTCGGCCGTAATCGCCTCTCCTGCGCTCATCGCACCTAGGCTAGCGACGCAAGGCGGTCAGGCCGCCGCCGCGGGGCCCCCAGGGGGTGCTCGGCGCGGATGTCGTAGAGCGTCGTGCGCTCGGCGGCGGGGCGGCCCGCGGCGTGCGCGGCGGCGATCAGCTCCGGCGGATCGAGGCGGGTGCCGTGGTAGGACCCGGCGAGGCGGCTGATCGACTCCTCCATGAGCGTCCCGCCGAGGTCGTTGACGCCCCAGCGCAGCGCCTCCGTCGCCGCGTCGAGGCCCATCTTCACCCAGCTTGCCTGCACGTTGCGGATGCTGCGCCCGAGCGCGAGGCGGAACACCGCCGTGTGCTTGAGGTTCTCCTCGCGGCTGATCTCCTCGACGCCGTGCGTGCGCCCGAGCAGCGTATGGAACGGGATGAACGACAGCGGCACGAACTCGGTGATGCCGCCGGTGCGCTCCTGGAGCGCGCGGACGACGCGCATGTGCTGGGCCAGCTCCCACGGCTCCTCGATGTGGCCGAACATCACCGTGGAGGTCGAGCGCAGGCCCGCGCGGTGGCTGGCCTCGATGATCTGCACCCAGCGCGCCACGGGCAGCTTGTTGGGCGAGATCCGCTCCCGCACGCCGTCGTGGAGCACCTCCGCCGCTGTGCCCGGCGTCGAGTCCAGCCCCGCGTCGCGCAACCGCGCAAAGACCTCGTCGGGCTCGAGGCCGCTGATGTCGCACATGTGCGCGATCTCCATCGGGCTGTAGGCGTGCGCGTGGATGCCCGGCGCCGTCTCCTTCATCAGCCGCAGCCAGCCGAGGTAGTCCTCGAGCGACCAGTCCGGGTGGATGCCCGACTGCATGCAGATCTCCGTCGCGCCGTAGGCGACCGCCTCCCGGACGCGGCGGACGAACTCCTCGCGGTCGTGCTCGTAGGCGTCGGGGGAGCGGCGGCCCTGGCCGAAGCCGCAGAACGCGCAGCCGACGATGCAGACGTTCGAGACGTTGATGTTGCGGTTGACGACGAACGTGACCGCCTCGCCCGCGAGCTCGGCGCGCAGCTCGTCGGCCGCCTGGCGGATGTCCTCGATCGCCTCGGGGCGCGTCTCCGCGAACAGCGCGGTGAGCTCGTCGGACTCGAGCCACTCGCCGTCGCGCGCCTTCGCCACCGCGCCGGCGACGAGATCGGGCCGCAGGGCGCGCGGCGGCTCGGTGCGGCCCGAGCCCCTCCGCGGGATGAAGCTCCAGTAGCGCGCCTTCACGACGTCGAGGACGCCCTGCGCCACCCAGCCCGGCTCGATGTACTGCGGGTAGACGCACAGCCGCTCGGTCAGCGCGACGCCGTCGGCCGCCAGCCGCTTGCGCACCTGGTGCGGCGACGGGAACGGGTGCTCCGGCGAGATGTGGTCGCCGTTGGCGCTCAGCCCGCCGAGGTCCGTGGCGCCGGCGGCGACGAGCTCGGGCCACCAGTCGGCCAGGTTCGGCGGCACCTGCACGCCCACGCCGGGCAGCAGCCGCCGCGCCTCGGCGACAAGCGCGCGCATGTCGTCGATCGTCACCGGCGACGACCACGCCGGCGCGGGGACGCGCGGGCCGTCGTGCAGCCCGCTGCGCCAGTACGCCTCGGCCGCCTCGGTGGCGATCTCGGCCGGCTCCTCGCCGTAGTAGCGCCGGTGGGGCACGTGATTCTGGAGAATGACCTCCTGGAGATGGCCGTGGCGCGCGTGCACGGCGGCGAGCGCCTCGAGCGCGGCGACGCGGTCCGCGGCCGTCTCCCCGATGCCGACCAGGATGCCGCTGGTGAACGGGATGCGCAGTTCGCCGGCGGCCTCGATCGTCTGCAGGCGCAGCGCCGGGTCCTTGGTCGGCGAGCCCGCGTGGGCGGCGAGGTCGTCGCGCAGCGACTCGAGCATCAGCCCCTGCGACGCGGTGACGTCGCGCAGGCGCCCGAGGTCGTCGCGGCCGAGCGCCCCGAGGTTCGTGTGCGGCAGCAGCCCGCGCTCGAGCGCGCGCTCGCACGCCCACACGACGTACGCGACGAAGTCGGCGAAGCCCAGCGCGGCCAGCCGGTCGCGCACGCCGGGAAGGTGGGCGGGGTCGTCGCCCGTGAGCACGAGCAGCTCCTTGACGCCGCGGCGAGCGGCGCGGTCGATCAGGCGCTCGACCTCCTCGGGCTCGTGCAGGTGGGGCCGGTGCGTGGCGAACGCGCAGTACTTGCAGTGCGATACGCACGACCGCGACAGCGACAGCGTGACGTTGCGCGAGAAGGTGACGCGGCGCCGCATTCGCGCATCCTATGGCCCGCGCCCGGTCGGCCCGCGAGGCCGCGTGCGGCGCGCGGCCGGGACCGGTGCGATGCTGCCGCGCCGATGCCCGTGCGCCGCCTGACCGCGCTGCTCGCCGTCGCGGCCGCCGCGGCGGCGGGCGGCTGCGCGGGCGATGGCGATCGCGATCGCCCCGAGCAGTCCGCGACGCTCGTGCTCGACGCGCGCCCGCGTGCCGTCCACGCGGGCATCTACCTCGCGATCGCGCGCGACTTCGACGGTGCGGAGGGCGTCGCGCTGCGCGTGCGCGCGCCGTCCGCCGCGGGCGACGGCGCCCGGCTGCTCGCCGGCGGCCGGGCGGAGCTCGCCCTGCTCGACATCCACGAGCTCGCGCTGGCGCGGCAGCGCGGGCGCGACGTCGTCGCGGTGATGGCGCTCGTGCAGCGGCCGCTGGCCGCGGTGGTGGCGCGGCCGGCCGTGCAGCGCCCGCGCGATCTCGCCGGCCGGCGGGTCGGCGTGGGCCCAGGCGCCCGCGACGCCGCGAGCGC